>JAFGCA010000324.1 GCA_016932895.1 Sedimentisphaerales bacterium
GGGATGCGATTCACCGACGCCTACGCCGCCTGTCCGGTGTGCTCGCCGACGCGGGCCAGTATCCTCTCGGGGCAGTATCCCGCCCGCGTCGGAGTGATCGATTTCATTCCGGGACACTGGCGCCCGTACGAAAAGCTGCGCGTGCCGAGCAACCGCACGCAGTATCTGCCGCTCGAGATCGTGACGCTGGCCGAGACGCTGAAGACACAGGGCTACGTCTCGGCCATGATCGGCAAATGGCACCTGGGCGGAAAAGACCACGCGCCCGAAAAGCAGGGTTTTGACTACGTCCGCCAGCAAGGACCCAACCGCAACGACAAACGCGTAACGACCTTCACCGACAACGCCATCGAGTTCGTCGAGCAGAACAGGGACAAGCCCTTCTTCCTGTACCTCTCGCATCACAGCGTTCATATCCCGCTGGAAGCCCCGCAGGAGCTGGTGGCCAAGTACGAGCAGAAACCCAAGCCCGACGACGGAGTGAACAACCCGACCTATGCGGCCATGGTCGAGCACCTCGACCGAAACACCGGCCGGCTACTGGAGAAGATCGGCGAACTGGGTCTCGAAGACGATACGCTCGTCGTGTTCTACTCGGACAACGGCGGCTTGCGGCAGATGTTCACCGGCAAAGGACCGATTGTCACGACCAACGCGCCGCTGCGCGACGAGAAAGGGACCGTGTACGAAGGCGGCATCCGCGAGCCCCTGATCGTGCGCTGGCCGGGGGTGGTCAAGCCGGGCAGCACGTGCGGCACTCCCGTAACCAGCGTGGATTTCTACCCGACGTTCGCGGAGATCGTCGGCGCGGCGAGTCCCGCCGGCCAGGCGCTGGACGGGCAGAGCCTGCTGCCGCTGCTGCGCGGCAAGAAACGCTTCGACGACCGCGCGTTGTTCTGGCACTACCCCGTCTACCACCACTCCAGCCCTGCCGGCGCCGTCCGCCAGGGCGACTGGAAGCTGATCGAGTTCTTCCAGGACGGCACGCTGGAGTTGTACAACCTGCGCGACGACATCGGCGAAGGCAACAACCTCGCCGCAAAGATGCCCGAGAAAACCCGCGAGTTGCACCGAAAGCTGGCCGCATGGCGGCAATCGGTGCACGCGGCGATGCCAACGCCGAATCCCGACTTCGACCCGGCCCGCCGAACCGAATGGGGACGCCACCCCGACCGGCAATAACCGCGCCGCACCGGCGCCCCGGCTCAACCGCCGCCGCACCGGCCCAGTCCGTACCCGTCAAAAACAACGTGGACACGCGGCGCCCCGTGTGCTACTAATGGCGGCGTTGAAAGAAAAATCGCAATCTCTGTAAGGATCTCTGTCTGATGAACCAAACGCTTGCCGACTTGATACGCATCTCGAATACCACAGGCAAAGACCCCGCTCTGGTGCTCGGCGGCGGGGGCAACACCTCGGTCAAGACGCCCGACGGCAAGTATATGTACATCAAGGCCAGCGGCACGGCCCTGAAAAACATGAACGCCCACCAGGGCTGGCGGCGCCTTCGCATCGACGCGGTGCTCTCGATCCTGAAGGATAAATCGATCTCCAGGCTCGACACCTTCCAGCGGGAGACGGAAGTCGTCAACCGCCTGCTGCTGTCGTGCGAAGACGAGGTCACCAGCGGGGCCCGCCCGTCGGTCGAGGCGCATCTGCACGCCCAACTGGACACGCACGTGATCCATCTGCATCCTCTGGCGGTGGCCGCTCACGTCAATGCCAGGAACGGGCGGTCGCAAATCGAGAAGCTCTTCGCCAAGGAAGCCAAGCCGCCGCTCTGGGTCCCCTACACGGACCCGGGCTATATGCTGGCCCGGAAAATCGCCAAGCTGGTGTCCGACTACGAAACGCAGCACGGCTGCCGGCCCCGGATTCTCTTTCTGGAAAAGCACGGCCTGTTCGTCACGGGCAGCAGCGCCAACGCCGCCCTGCGGCTCGTCCGCCACGTCATCAAGCTGTGCGAGAGTTCCCTCAAACCCCTCAAGACCCCGCGCACCAGACTCGCCTCGGCCCAAAGCGTCACCGCCGCGAAACGGATGATTCGCAAGTCCCTCTTCGACGCCACGGGGCAATACGTTCCCGTCAGTTACTCCCCGACGATGGAAGCGGTGCCGGCGTTCATGGCCCACAAGGACGCTGCGAAGCTGCTGGCCACGCCGGCCCTGAATCCGGACGAGCTGGTCTACGCTAACGGGTCGGCCCTGTGGGTGGACAAGCTCAACACGGCCTCCGTGACGCGCCGGATTCAGTCGCTCGCGAGCCGGGGACAGAAAGTGCCCGCCGCGTTCGTGGTCAAGGGGCTCGGCCTGTTCGTGGCGGCCGAGAAAGCGATGGCCGCGCTCATTGCCGAGATCACCGAAACGTCGCTGAAGATCCGCATGCACGCCGCCCGCTTCGGCGGTGTCCTGGCCCTGAGCAAACGCGAGCAGAACTTCATCAACAACTGGGAGTCGGAAGCCTTTCGCAAGAAGCTCGTCGGCGGTGTCGGTCGCGGCGAGTTGGAGAATCGCATCGCCGTCGTCACGGGCGCCGGCAGCGGGCTGGGCAAGAGCATCGCCATCGGACTGGCGCGAGCCGGCGCGATGGTCGCGCTGGCGGATATCGATGAGGCCGCCGCCCGGCAAACGGCAGGGCAGATCGAAGAGGAGCTGCCGCAGAGCCAGACCATGGTCGTCCCCTGCAACGTCACGAGCGAAGGCAGCGTCGGCAAAGCCTTCGAGGCGCTGCTGGCCCACTGGGGCGGGCTGGACATTCTCGTGAACGCCGCCGGTCTGGCGCCGCCTTTCGCGCTGGTGGACATGCCCGTCGATCAATGGCGCGCCGCGCTGGAGGTGAACCTGACCGGCTATTTCCTCATGGCCCGCGAAGCGGCGCGGATCATGATCGCCCAGGACATTGGCGGCAGCATCATCAATCTCAGCTCCAAGTCCGGTCTGGACGCCAGCAAGAACAACACCGCCTACAACGCCACCAAGGCCGGCGAGCTCCACATGGCCCGCGGCTGGGCACTCGAGCTCGGCGCGCGCGGCATCCGCGTCAACTGCGTGGCGCCGGGCAATGTATTCGAGGGTTCAAAGATCTGGAATCCCGAGTATATCAAGGTCTGCGCCAGGAAGTACGGAATCGAGCCGGAAGAGGTCATCCCTTACTACGTCGGCAAAACGGCGCTGCAGCGCGAGATCAAGGGACAGGACGTCGCCGACGCCGTGGTCTTCCTGTGTTCGGATAAGGCCCGCAGGATCACGGGCCAAACCCTCGTCCCCGACGCCGGACAGGTGATGGTCCGGTAAAGCCGACACGGCGCGAACACGCCAGACGAACTTCGCGTGCAAAACGGCGATGCTCTGCGGGAAACCGATACCCATTGCCCGGGCTGCCCAGGGTAGCCCGGCCGGGAAAAGGCACGTCCCAAAAAATCGCCTTTTTTTTGCATGTTGCCCATTTTTCATTTGACTTTTGCGCGAGCCGGGTGTATATAGACAAACAATAGGTCACATGGTCCTCACTATGGAGGAGGCCATTCCTTGTCGAGTCTGGCTACGGGACCATGCACTCACGGAGGAGAGTCCTCTGACAGGACGCAGAGGTATGGCAACAGGAGAAAGACCATCCCGGACAGGGGTATCTCCAGGTGTGTACCCAGGTGAGTCACCGACGCCCGTGAAAGCGGCGAGCCGTCGGCCCGGCGACTTGAGCGCAACTCTCCCTCGCATTTCGATTCCGGCCCACTGCGCAGACAGGAACATGCGCGCAGCACGGCGCCGATTCCGAACCGTTGCTGCCCGAAACACTCGGTGCAGACAAACAGTCAACGTCTTTGCTTCTCTCCATCTCTCCCTCTCACTATTCCGGGGCGCGGCCTCTCCTGCTCGACTTATTTCTCTCAGGCCGCGCCCTACCCGGCTTTTCGCTGCGAGAGCCAAGAGATGGTTACGAATGGAGCGTGCTTCCTGGGGACATCCTGGAAGCAGCGCTTCTCGTTATTATCCTATCGCCCCGCACCGTGGCAATCCGGAGGACGCACGGGGGATGCTCCTGTTGCAGAGCACTAATCCCCTGATGTGGATAACTCCTTAGGATCATCGCATCAGCGACCTCTGGATTGCCTGTTTTTTGTTTCACTCGACACACAGGTCCTCGGGACATCAGAGACCGAGGCCATCATCGCGACCGGGAGGTCTTCCCCGGCGGTAGAAAGTCTTTCGCCGCATCGTCGAGGACCAGGACCCAATCGTTGCCTTTGCCGTGGATCGGCGGCTTGAACTGGCGCGTGCCCTTCCTGGCGCAGACGCCGATTTCTTCGGCGGTCCCATGGCGCGGGTCGTACCACCACGCCCGGACCTTTTGGCCCGAGAGTTTCTCCAAACTCACCGTCACCGGCTGACCCAGCGGCGTATAGACCAGAGCATAACTACCCCCGGAGTCGCGCGTCGCGCTGACGAATCCGTCCCCTTCTCCGGCGTCGGAGACAACGACGGACGAATCGGGAACGCGCGTCAAAAAAGGCCGCGACAGCATCAGGTTCTTGACGTGCTGCATATCCGCCGCGCCCCACAGATCGAGCGATTCATACCAGTAGCGGTGGGCCCAGGAGATGGGGTTTCGCCCGGGCGCATACATTTGCCAGATATTGTGGCAGCCGTAGGTGTGGCCGCAACCGCCGGCAAAGACGTGCCAGTAGGCCAGCCGGCGGATGTGCCAGTCTGCCGAAAAGCCGAACTTCAACGGATCGAAGTTGATCGGGTGGTCCTCGTAGAGCGGCTCGCCGTCCAGGACCGGCTTGATCGGCTGCCTGTTGTAATCCCTGGTGATGCTCTCGGAGCTTCCCCGGTCTTTGTGGCCGGTCTGGTGCATATTGAAATCGAGCCAGTCGTCGTCGTGAAAATATTCCGATGAGGTGCGCCCGCCGGTCGGGTGGAAGGTCATCAGATGCCGCCCGCCGTCGCCTTTATCCAGGCCGCGGGCCATGGCGCGGATGATCTTGGCGTGCGTCTCGTTCTCGATGGGACGGTCGCCGCCCAGAATCCAGATAACATTGGGTGCATCCTTGTATCGCTGCCCCAGCCACCGGCCGTAGGCCTCGGCGTTGCCGGGCTCGAAGACGACGGGGCCGACGCCCCACTTCTTGTTCCACTTGTCGCCCCAGGTCGGAAGCATACCGATGTACATTCCGAGCGATTCGGCCTTCCGAACGATGTAGTCGACATGGTCCCAGTAGTCGTTGGCGGGTCCCTCCTTGACGTCGGGTCGGGCCGGATCGTTGTCGATCAGAGGTCGATGGCCGTACGGATTGGGCGTATTCAACCCGTCCAGCTCCGCCAGGGCCACCGCCTGAATCACGGTATAGCCGTGGCTGGCCCGGTGCTCCAGATACTCCTCGGCCTGATTTCGGTCGAGCCGGTGGAACAGCTCCCAGGCCGTGTCGCCCAAGTAGAAAAACGGCGTCCCGTCCTCATGCACCAGAAAACGCTGGTTCTCCGAAACGTGCAGCGGGCCGTGGCTGAAATCCACTCCGGACGAGGCTGGGCGGCCGTGCGCCGGGATATACAGCGCAACAATCAGTAGAAATGATGGACAGAAAGGAAACCTGCCCCGCCGGTCCGTAACGCTCCCAAACTCCTTCATTCTCCCACTCCTTGTGCCGAAGGCAACAAGATGACAGCATCCTGTCGCGCAGGAATCTGCCCTGATCCGTATGAGCGGGATTGTACGGCCCCCCCCTTCCGTTGTCAAAGGGTGTTCGCCGGCAATATTCGCCCCAGAGGCGGGCCGAAACCGGCTCGAATCCCAAGCCCAAAAAAAGAGCCCCGAAATGGGCTCGCCGGTTGTTCGGTCCATTGAAATCTGCTATAGTACCGCTCTTTATGTCTTCCGTGAGAGGCCCCGACTACGCGAGGAGTCTCCGGAAGGCCGCGACACTATTCAATAATGAGGAGTCGATGCATGGATTTGACAGTCAGTATTGAGGATACGCGCGAAACACCCGTTCCCTCCCTCAAGGACCTGATTGCCGACGGGACCATCACGCCTGACACGGCCAGGGACTGGCTCAGGACTATCTACGAGATTCGCTTCTTCGAGGAGAAGGTCTTCGAGCTGCTGGGCCAGAATATCATCAAGGGCGCTTCGCACCTGTACGCGGGCGAAGAGGCCGTCGCCACCGGAGCCATCGCCGCCATCGAGCA
>JAFGCA010000325.1 GCA_016932895.1 Sedimentisphaerales bacterium
ACGGAAACATTACCCGGCCTTAAAAGTCACGCGGGCCCAATGGAGAAACCAACATGCCGCTTAACGGACCGCCATTCGGGACAGTCATTAATGGCACTACCGACGTTGTTGCACTTGGTCTGTTAATGCGCCTTGTTGATCTTCGAACGGGTGGGTACACGCACGAGTGGCTGTCTTTAATGCTGTCTCGGGAGGTGCAAGAATACGGCATTACGGTGAACCAGGCGGCGCTCGGCTGGACGATCAGCGAGGACTGTTGGGAATCGGATTCGACACGCGCGTACAGGGAAAACATTCCCCTGAAGCGGCGTGGTACTGATAGGGAAATCGCCCAGGTCGTGGCGCTTCTCGCCGCCGACCTGGCTGGTTTCATCAGTGGGGCCTACATCCCTGTCTGCGGTGGCAATGTCAACCGGGCATTTGACGAAACCCAACGAATCTGGCGTATCTGAGCCTTCGTTCCGTAGAAGATCGTCAAAATGAACGAGGCAACCGTCAAATTGAAATGGATCTTCGCCGGAGGTATCATTAGATATCTGGATAGAGATGTTAGTCTTGTCATGGCTATCCTTCTCTTTTCAAATCAGGACACTACCGGCCGTTTCAGGGCAACCGGCGGCTCTTGAATTTGGCCGTTGGGTTGTGGACCTGGACGCGGGTCATGTGTATAGTTCGCTGTGGTCCGGGATTGTCAACCTACACTCACGGAGAACGGGCGTATGACTCGAAGAGAAGCCGCATGGGGTAGAGCCCATCCTGCCAGACGGAATCTCCAATCCCCAATCCCCAATCGGCAATCCTGCCCAATCGTTTGCCTGCTTGTCATTCTTGGGATCTGTGTGACGGGTTTCTCGGCGGAGCGGATTTGTCTCGATGTCGATATGCTGATCAACGTTTCGGGGCAGCGGCCGGCGGTGGAGTTGGTCGACGAGCAGGACCTGGCGGGCGATCCGCGTCACGGGACGGCGGCGCCGCCCAAGACCTCCATTCGAACGGCTGGATGAACGCCGGCCTGTATTACCCGCTGGCTGTCGTGGTCGATCTGGGCGTCGATCACAACATCAGTGACATCTGCTTCCACGACGATGCGGCGGTAGCGGGTCAGGGGCGGGGCGCCGTCGTCGGTCACTTGCAGGATGAGGTGAATGGTCTTGCCCGCGGGGTCGGGCGGGATGTGAAGCGCGCACTTCGAGGTGTCGGCGCCTGCGAGTGTCACGACGCCTGGGTACGTACCGGCCTCGGGATAGACGAACCACTTGTAGCGAAGCTCGTCGCCGTCGGGATCGGCGGTCCCGGCGGCGTCCAACGTCAAGCGGGAGCCGGCGGGCGCCTGTCGCGCGAGCGCATTTCGCGTCCGGTCGCCTTCCACAACCACGAGCGGCGGATGGTTGGCCTTCTCGAAACTCTCGGCCACGCACCAATCGGCCCGCGCTTTGAAGTCGTTCTGGAGGTGCGCCGCCCAGCGGGCGAGCGTGTTGTCCCGGTGCGTCTTTCCGTTCCAGGTGTCCCGCTGGTCGCACTGCCAGAGGCTGCGCTCCTGGTTGAAGCTGAAGCGTCCGGCCCAGCTGCCCCATTGGGGCCGGGCGGGTACGTTGAGGCCGTTGGGAATCAGGTGCATGAACGTCGGCGTGTCCCCCTCCTTCTGGATCGTGTAGTTGGCGCAGAGCGGGCCGTGCCCCTGCTTGATGTCACGCTCGACGTCGAAACCTCCGGCCCGCGCCGTCAGGGGCCGCCAGCGATGGTACCAGCGCCCGCCGTCCATGTCCGGATAGAACGCGTCCATGTAGAAGCCCAGGGCCGGGCGGTGGGGTCCGAGGTGGTTCTGCCGATACACCCCGACGTAGCGAACCTTGCCGGCGAAACGCCGGTACTGCGCGACGCTGCGGGTCTGCTGGACGTGATCGAGCGCTTCCCGCAGGGCCGTGGGCTTGTCGTCCTCTTCGTTCGTGCCCCAGTTGAGATACCACACGTCCCGGGCGTCGGCGGCGTCCACGACGGAGACGACGTGATCGCGTCCCTCCGACCCGTCACAGCACTGCTTCGTGACATCGCGAAGCGCGTCCGGAGCGGGATAGCGCGGATCGTGGAGTTTGAGATTCTCGTACGCCTGCTCGTAGCCGTCGATGTACTGGAGAATCCGATCCTTTCCGGAGATGCCCAGGCGGCTCTGGGCCGCGGCGCGCGTGCCGATCAGACCTTCGACGTCCCATTCGTTGAGGTACAGGAAAAAGCGGACCAGCGAACCCTCATCGTCCGGGTCCCCGCCGGGCGCGTCGGTTTCAATGACGACGCGGAGCCTGTCGGCCGACCCTGTCGCAGCAGCGGCACAGAAACGAACGGCAACCAACAAGAAAACACATGCGATCGTGGTCCCCAGACGCGAGCTGTGGCTCTCCATTGCCATCTCCATTACTCGGGCGAGTTCGGCTCCGTCGGCTTGGCGTTCGATTCCATGGCTTCCATGTGCTTCTTGAAGATTTCGGCCACGGTTTCGTCGTCGAGCAGAGTGCTGCGGGCCCGTTCGGCCTCGGAGATCGGCGTCAGGGCCAGGGCATCCTGCGCCACGTGCGGCGTCAGGAAGATCAGCAGCTCGGTCTTGTCCTTGCCGATGATCGTTCGTTTGAAGAGATGACCCAGGATCGGGACGTCACCCAACAGCGGGATCTTGCGCTCGGTTTCGGTGGTTTGATCCTGGATCAGGCCGCCGATGACGATGGTCTGACCGTTGCGGATGGCGACCTTGGTCTCGGACGTCCGCGTGGAGAAGACCGGCAAAGCGAGGTTTTCGGAAATCTGCACCTGCTCGCCCGTCTGGGACGAAATCTCCGGCTTGACGATCATGTTGACCAGCCCTTCCGGATTGATCGACGGCGTCACCTCCAGGATGATACCGATGTCGCGGTACTCGGTGGTGGTCTGCGATTGTCCGGTGGTGAGGCTCTCGCCGGTGGCGTAGGGCACTTCCTGGCCGACGGTGATCGTGGCCGTCTGGTTGTTGCTGGTGAGAATGTAGGGCCGGGACAGGATGTTCAGCTTGCC
>JAFGCA010000326.1 GCA_016932895.1 Sedimentisphaerales bacterium
CGTAATCCACGACCAGGCGGTCGGGCAATTGCGCCTCCTCCAGACGGCCATAGAACGGCTTCTGCTCCTTGGTCTTCGGCGCCCTCAGGCAGCCGCTGATCCATATCTTCTGCGGCGCATTCGTCATCGGGACCTCGCGGTAATCCTGCCTGAGCGTCTCCTGGCCGTCCACGTAGAAGATGTACTCGAGCGGCGTCCACTGGAAGCCGACCGTATGCCACCCGCCATACTCTTCCATGATGACCTTGCGTCCGCTCGATGTGCGGCCGAGTTTCGTGCTGGCGAGGATGCCGCCCTCGCCGACGCCCTTGGCATTGCCCTGGTCGGCGGGGAGTCGGGCCAGCTTCACACTGCAGTGGTAGCAGTGGCTGATGTCGTTCTCCTTCTTCGGTTTGCGGAAGTCCTCGAAGATGTCGAACTCCTGCGGATGGACGAACGTGTCCACGCCGCAATCGTAGGGATACCCGGCCATCCAGACGGCCGTCCACCAGCCGGGCTGGCGCGAGAATTGCACGCGCGTCTCGAAATAGCCGTAGGCCTTCTGGTATTGGCTGCTGATGCTGCCGAAATAGCGCACCGTGCCGTCGGGGTCACGGGTCAACTGCAGCACCAGCGCGCCTTTGCCGTCCAGGAACAGGTTGGTCGGGGCGGGTTCCGTCTTGATGTCCGGCCACTTCCAGGGATTCTGCGGATGCACGTTCCACTTGGCGGTGTCCAGGGCGGCGCCGTCGAACTCTTCGCTCCAGACCAGCTTCCATTTCTTCTCCGCCGGCGGACCCTCGCGGTATCCGGCCTTGGTGACGGTGGAGACGGGGGGGCCGGCGGGCTTGGGGGCCTTACGGATCGCCGGGTTCTTCAGGTCCATCGGTCCGCCGACGGTCAGCACCGCCGAGCCGGACCCGCGCAGCATGCGCACCGCGAGCACATGGGGCCCTGCCGCCAGGTCGACCGTGACGGTGAAGTCGCGGATGCTCGGCGGCCAGGCCTCGTTGCCCTGGTCCCCGCGACTGAGCGTTTCGGAGATCAGTTTTCCGTCCAGGTAGGCCTCGTACCACCAGTCCGCGCCGAACCCGAACGTGGTCGGCCCGGGCTTGTCCGCCGTGAAGGCCAGGTAGACCCAGGCCGTGTTGCCCACCGCCGCGCCGGTGAACGGCGCGCAGTCCAGGCGGCGTTGGGCATCGAACGTTGCCGGCCGTCCGTCCGCCTGCTTGCCGCCGATCGCCAGCGTCTTCGGCACAGACCGCAGCAGCTCCGACTCCGGCACGCCGTCCTGCTTGGAGAACGGGCCAAAGACGACGGCCTCCGCAGGCAACACGAGGTCGCCCTGCGGCGTCGCGTCCGCGGCGGGGGCCGTGCCGGTCCAGGCCGTGATAAGGGGCAGCACCGTCAGCAGCATGCGAGAGAACGTCTTCATTCCCATTCCGAAGCTCCTTCCGTTCCGACTATCCATCCAACGTTTCCCATCTAACGCGGCTTCATTCAGAACCCGAACAGAAGATGATCGACCGGCTTGCCATCCTCTAACATCCACACCCCCTGGGCATCGAGGAAGCGCCAATCGGCCCTCAGCCCATAGATATTCGCATTGTGGAACTTGACTTCCAGGCGCAACGGTTTGCCGAGCCACTTACCGAGCTCGGCGGATTTCCAGCGGACGGGCACTTCGAGCCCGTCGACGCCGCGCACCGGCTCGCAATCGTCAAAAGTGAGACCGGCGATACGGTCACTCTTGTAACTGACGAGTTGAAAGCGCGCCTCGCCAAAACGCGCGTCGATGCTTACGGTAAGCTCCGGACTGCGCAATGCAAACGGCTTTAGGACAAACCGCGCCCAGTCTCCGCAAGACCGGAGGTACATGAATCCGTCACGCCGTAATGTATGTAAAGTCATCGCACTGATCGGTCCCTCGAAAAGGCCGTCGACTTGCCCCTCTCGGCCGTGCCCGGCGCGATGGGCCTCGGAGTAGATGCGGATTTCCTTGTCGGTGACAATCAGACTCGTGGGACGCAGCTGCGCACAGCCGTGCTCGGGGAAAGGGCACCGGTTCAAAAAGGGCTCCCGCTTGCCGCGGAAGAAACGCTTCCCGTCGTAACTGAACGCCAGCTGCACATCCATTGATCCGAAGAACTGGTGGAAGTGATTCACCGGCTCGCTGTTGGAATAGTGGAATACCCACAGCAGGCCTACATAGCCTTGCTCGTATGGGAAGACGGGCATGCAGTAGAAGCCCAGGGGCGCCCGATCATCGAGCGGATCGGGCTGGAACAGCAGTTCCGGGGTTGACCACGACTTGAGGTCATCGCTCTCACGCCAGCAGACACGCCGATCCCCGCGCCCGGGACGCACGGTCATCACGTGCCGCTGCGTATGGCGGTTGTAGAAAGCGAACACAGGTTCCTCCGGGAACCAATCGGCACGGCCCCAGTAGCCGTCAGGCGTGATCTCCCAATGAATGCCATCACGCGATCCCAAGGTGACAGCTTCGCTCATGTAATGTTTGAGTCCCTCGCTCTTGGCGATCGTGTGCCAGACATGGCAGGGCTCTTTCAGGGCCCGCTCAAACACAGCTTCCCCGTACAGTCCGCCAAAGATCTTCAGCGGGTAGCCGTCCGCCGCAACAGGATCGAGGTAGATGCCGCTGCCGATTCCATACTCGAGAGTAAATATGTGGTTCTCCGCCAGCTTTCCGCCGGCCGGAATGATGTCCGGGTACGGCTGTGGCTTCCAGGAGATGCCATCATTGCTCTCCAGGGCGAAAAGGCAGAAGGGGCTCCAGTTATTGGAATAAACAGCGCGCCACCGTCCGCTGGCTGCGTCCTGCCAGGCGGACGGAAAGACGACCCAGTGGTTTGGGGGGCCCGGGTTGGTGTAGCTCGCCTCGGGCCGATAGACGCCCCGTCCCTGCACCAGCTCGACATTGTCCCAGTAGTCGAGACGATCGAGGTCCCAGAAGAGGAGCTTCCTGGACCGCTGCTGATGGGAAGAGTGTGTTTCTCTCGTGCATTCCTCTGATTTCACATCTAACCTCGCATTTCCCATCTAACCACGTTTCGAGCTCCGCACCAGCCCGAGAAGCGGTCAACCACACATCCAACCACTCCTTCATACCAGTTTTTCGGAAGGGGGCAACCAAAATCTTGTGAAAAGGTCCGGGGAGCCGGGCGCTTCTGCGAACCCGTGCCTTTTGTGCTGGCGCGAGGCCCGAAATATGGTCTAATAGGAGTGTCAGTTGCGTTGCGCGACTGCGGGACGTTTGAGGATCTTGACCGAGGAGGAAACTCTCATGGCCGACACGGCAGCAAAGGTTGGAGTCATTGGGTGCGGAGGGATCAGCGGGAAGTATCTTGAGAACTCGAAGAAGTTCCATGCGTTCGACATCACCGCGGTCGCGGACACCCGCGTCGAGGCCGCGAAGGCGAAGGCGGCGGAGTACGGCATAGCCAGGGGGTGCAGCGTGGAGGACCTCCTGGCCGATCCCGAGGTCGGAATCATCCTGAACCTGACGCCCCACTCCGCCCACGGCAAGGTCGGCATCGCCGCGCTGAAGGCCGGCAAGAGCATCTACAACGAGAAGCCGCTCGCCGTCCATCGCGAGGAAGGGCGGCAGATGCTCGCCCTGGCGAAGGAGAAGGGCCTGCGCGTCGGCGCGGCGCCGGATACCTTCTTCGGCGGCGCGTGGCAGACGGCCCGCAAGATGATCGACGACGGCGTCATCGGCGAGCCGGTCGGCGCGCTCATCTGCCTGATGGCCTACAAGGCCCCGGCCCAGGCGCAGCCCCAGGCCGGGCCGGACGGATACGTCAGCTTCTACAAGACCAACTTCTTCGATTTCGGCGTGACGTGGAGCTTCGACCGCGGGCCGTACTACCTGCACGCCCTCATCAACCTGATCGGTCCCGTGCGGCGCGTCACCGGCTCGGCCTACAACCCCTGGGGCAAGAAGAAGGAGTTCGCCGACGTCGTCAAGAC
>JAFGCA010000327.1 GCA_016932895.1 Sedimentisphaerales bacterium
GAGTATCGTCCAGACGTTCTGTGTGGCAGCGTCAAGCGCAGCTTGGCGATGGCGCCTCTCGAATCCGAACGAACCATCGCCAAGGCCGATGGCCTTGACGCTGACACACCGTGTCTAACCCATCATACAACGTGTAACAGAGCACCAGTGCGATTCGTCTCGCGCGATTGGTTCGTCCGGTGCCGCTTACGCGCTTGATGCGTCTTGTCTCCGGTCCTTGAGGCGTCGCGTGGCCTCTTTGACTCGATCCCAGCAGACGGCCCAGCAGGAAGGCGGGTTGCCGCTGCGATACTCCATGGCGCCGAAATCCAACTCTCTGCTTCCCAGGCGGTTGCGAATCTCCGTTAACACATCGAGAATCTGGGCGGCGCCCAACGTGCTCAGCGCCGTGGCGAGCTGTCCGACGAGGCGCAGATGGCCGTAGTCTTCGATCGGGATGCTGATTTTCCCAAGGTAATCCCTGATGTAATACATGGTATGATGTGTGCCGCGCTCGGTCCAGATCCGTCGTAGATATGCTTCCAACGGTTCGACGACACTCTCGTCACCGATTTCACCCAGTGCTCCGATTGCGGCCTCGCGCAGAGCAACCATTCTCTCGAGCGTGTGCTGGAAGCCTGATGCGTCCGAGTGACCGTCGGAATATCCGGTGACGCGCGGGGGCTCCGCCACGTAAGGGCTGGTCGCGATCCTCAGAAGATCGGCTACGCACTCGCGATCTTTGAGTTTTCCCGCTCCTTCCGCGGCGACCGCCTGGATGGAGGGGCCTGGATTTCCCTGGAGCAGTTCGCGAATCAGCGGCGAAATGCGCGGATCGTCCTTGGAAATGTACGTTTGAAGTGCCTTGACCCATGCAGCAGGAGTAAACTTGTTGCTTGCGATACTCCTGCGAATCGCCTCCAGTGTCGCCGGCCTTGGATTGCAGAAGTAGTTTTGGAGCGCCGTCTTGGGCGGATCAGGCTCCTTCTCCTGCCGGCGGTGGAGGCGGCGCTCCAGGTCGGCGGCCTCCTTTCCATAGACGGGCTGCACTGTGTACCCTTCAGGGCATTTCCCCGAGAGCAGGTCATCCATCAAAGGTGTGTCCTCGCCGAAGATCCCTCCAAAGGGACGTGTTTGATTGAATCCGAATGGTGCCCCCGCGTGCAAGGAATCCTTGCGCGAAGGTTTCTGATTAAGGTCGGCGTATCCCTCGTCAAGCAAGACTTTTCTCAACGGAGGACACTTGGGAATCTGACCGGCCGCGTAGTCGAGCACCGCTTTGCGAATCTGTTGATCGGCGCGATCAGTGTGCTGCGCCAGGCGCGCGAGCAGGCTTGGGCCGATTTGGGTCTGCTTGGGTGTGTAGGCTCGAACGATTTCATCGACCACAGCGCATCCTTCGGCGATGCGTTGATTTCGACCGTCATGTCCGCTGAGCATTCTCTCCTTCCGTTTCTGTGGGAAAATCGTCGTCCGTATTCCTTCGGCAAGTCCAGCCTGCGATTGTCACGTGGGTTATTTGAGCAGGGCCTTCAACTGTGCGACGGGGCAAAGGGCTTTGGGGCGGAAGGCTTTGCTCTGGACGTATTGCAGGAGGCTGCGGCGCATCTGGCGGGCGACGGGGCGGTTGGCCAGGTCGCTGTGCAGGTCGATGCTGCACACGAGGAGCTTACCGGTTCCGATGCGGGTCTCGAAGACCAGGGCGAGCTTGCGGTTGGTGTTCCAGTCGTCGATGATCTGGACGAGGGGGTGCAGGTCGGGGCCGAGGTCGTCGAGGATCATGGCCCGGGACTTGCTGACGAGGTCCCACCACTGCCAGTTGCTGTGGAATTCGGTGGGGAACTCGGCCAGGGCCGGGTGGGCCGGATCGCAGAGGATGCCGAGCGTGTGGGGCGGCTGGCGGTTCGTCCACTGCGTGTTCCAGAAGATCGACGTGAATCCGGGCGGCACGTCGCTTCGGATCGTCTCCGGAGGCGCCATCAGCACGACCTTGCCACCTTTCTCCAGGGCCGAGACCGCTTCGTCATCGAGACTGTCGGTAATGAGCACGTCCGAGGCAGCGGGCATTTTCACCTGGGCCGGATAGACCCAGATATCCCAGTGGTTCCCGTAGGGCGTGCCCGCCACGGACGCCGTTACGATCAGATGCGCCGGTGCGGCCACCTTTCTCAGGTCCAGTTCGACGGTTCCCAGTGGCGTGGTGCCTCCGGCGGGGATATCGGCGCTGCCACATCTGTCCGAAGCGAGTCTTTTGTCCGAGGCGCAGTGCACCGTCCACGTCACCGTCGCGTCCTTCAATGCCGTCGGGCCGAAGTGGGCGATCTCGAGCTTGCCGGTGAAGGTCTCGTCCGTCGTCCAGACACATTTGTCTATGCGCAGCAGCGGGACCGTCTCGCTACAGAAGCGGCGGTGCTCGGCGGCGGTGATGTAGCCCTTCGATTCCCAGAACGGATCGAGAATGCCGACCAGCGCCGTGCCCTGGCCCGGAAAATCGTGCAGGTCCAGCAGTTGGAAACCGCCAAAGCCGGGCGTCCGCAGGGCCGCCTCGATCTCCTCCTTGTAGAGCAGAGCCTGGAGCTTGCCCGAGGCCATCAGGAAATCGTGGGCCTGGTCGAGCATGTGATGTGCCGCCAGCGAGTCGCGAAAGATCTCGAAGTTCTTCGGCTTGAGCACGCCGGTGTATTTGCCGATCTCGTCGAAGTTGGGATAGACGCACCACTGGCCGATCTCGTGCGAGACGACGGGAACGGTGTAGCGGCCGACGAAGTCGCGGTAGTCATAGGCCGTCGTCAGATCGCGGGCGTTGAAGCGGCTCTTGAGTCCGGCGCCCCACTGGTGTCCGCGCGGGCCAGGCGTGGAGTGAAAGTCGCTCTCGCTGATGATCGGCCAGCCGGCGCCGCTGGTGTAGAGCCGGCGCGTATCTTTCTCCTTCCAGGAATTGATGAGCTTTCCGAGGTATTGCTTCTGGTTCTTGCCGGCCGGCTCGTTGCCGTAGGCCAGCAGGCAGAAAGAGGGGTGGTTGCCGTAGGCTTTGAGGATGCGGTCGGCCTCGGCGTAGATGAACTTATCGATCGGTTTGCCGTCGCCGATGGTCGGTCCGCTGTTGACCCAGGCGGCGCATTCGACCTGGTACATCACGCCCAGCTCGTCGGCGGCGATGAACGCGGCCTCGGGCGGGCACCAGGAGTGAAAGCGCAGGTGGTTCAGTCCATGGGCTTTAGCCGCCCGCAGGATCTTGCGCCAGCCTTCGACGTCCATCGGCGGATGGCCCGTTCGGGGGAAGATGCAGCATTCCAGCGTGCCGCGCAGAAACGTCTTGCGCCCGTTGACTGTGAACCGCGTTCCTTCCGTGCCGATTTCCCGCATGCCGAACACAACGGTCCTCTGGTCCGCGAAGTCCTCTCCGGCCATGGATACGTCGAGCCGGTACAGATGGGGCGAAAACTCGTCCCAGAGCAACACATCCTTGCCCATCGGGTGTTGGATCTCGATGGCCATCTCGTCCTTGGCCGTGAATGAAAATGTGCCGCTCTGGGGCGAGGTGGCGTGTTTCTCGCCTGGATCAGAGTCTGATGTAGCAAGCCTGAATGTTCCTCTTGCCGGGAGCCTCGTAGCCCTCTTCATCAACACACGGACCTTGGCCGACTTTGCGGCGACGTCGGGATAGACCTGCACGTCTTCGATCCAGACGCGGTCGCGGGCGCGCAGCTCGATGGCGCCGACGATGCCGTTCCAGTTGCTCTGGGTATGGTCGGAGACGCTGTGGGCGTCGTGTCCGACGCCGACCTTGACGCTGTTGTCGACGCAGATCGTGAGGCGGTGCGTGCCCGGCTTGAGGACGCCGAGGTCGTACTCGTGGGGGGCGCTGAGGCTGTTGCGCGTGCCGACGAGGGCGTCGTCGAGCCAGAGTTTCGTTTCCCAGTGACAGCGTTCGAGGAAGAGGGTGATGCGCTTGCCCTGCCATCGCGCGGGGACGACGAATTGCTTCTGATACCAGGCCGGACCGATGTAGTGCTTCACCGGCGTCAGCCAGAAGGGCACCTTCACGTTACCCGGCTTGCGGTACTCGGCATAGCGTTGTTCGGTCCACCACGAGCGGTCCTTGATGCCTCCGGTCCATTTCGTCTCGGCCGTGACGTCATCGCCCAGCCCGTTCTCGGCCATCGATCCGGGCAGCCAGGTGGTTTGGGGCAGCGGCTTCTCGAACCAGCGTCCGGTCTCGCCCTTACCCTCGGGATCGGCCTGAAAGTTCCACTGGCCGGCCAGGGACAGGCTCTCCCGCGCAGCGCCGCGGGCCGGGGCGAACCCCGAACCAGCCAGCAGCGCGCATGAAGTGACGACGATGAGTACGAACCGACGGTGGAGCAACTTCTCTGATGAGTACCTGCGCATCCGTTTCTCTCCTTCTAACGGAATCCGGGGCCCAAGCGGGCCTTAGTTGTCGTGCGTCAGTTGGCTCTTGCGGACGACCAGCGTGTGCATGACCGCGCCGTCGATATTGATCACGCGATAGGTGACGGTCGGGTCGGACGCGGTCGTATCGAACGAAAGGAGGCCGAACGAGCACTTCTTGTTGTAGCCGAACAGCGATCCCGGCATGATGCCGTGCGTGTGGATGTTGGTCAGCCGGGAGCTCTCGAATTCGTACAGCGGATAGCCGCCTGCACGCTCGATCTTCCAGGCGTCGGAGCGATGGCGGTCCGCCGAAATGAGGATCACGCCGTCGATTTTGTGGCGGGCGAGAAAGGCGAAGATTTCGGCCCGTTCTTCCTTGAAGCCCTCCCACGTGTCCATGCCCGCGTTTCCGGGCTTGGCGCCCGGCGCCCAGGGCACCGGCGAGGCCAGGACCTTGAACGTTCCCCTGGCGTTTCGCAGTTTCTCGAACAGCCACTGTTTCTGCGCCCGGCCGAGCATGGAGGGGTTGTCTACCTCGACGCGCTGGCGTCGTCCCTTGACGCGGTAGTAGCGCCCGTCGAGCATGAAGAAATCGACGTCGGCGATGGAGAAATCGAACCAGCAGCCGGGTTGTTTCTCGCCGCCGCCGTAGTAGGGGTTGTTCCAGTTGTTCCTGTACGTGCGCCACACGGGAATCTTCCACTCGGGCACGTCGATGTCCGGTCCGCCCCAGCCGTCGTTGACGGTGAAGTCGTGGTCGTCCCAGATCGCGAAGATCGGGGTGCCGGCGACGAAGCTGCGATACTCGGGCCGGGACTGGCGGCGGTAGTAGCAGTATTGCTGCACCGCGCGGCGGGTGGGATTGTCGATGTAGACGTTGTCGCCGAGGAACAGGAAGGCGGTCGGTTTCCAGGAGGCCACGGTGTTCCACATGTGCTCGTACTGGGGCGTGTATCCGGCCCCGCCGCCGAAGCCGACGGTGATCCTCGCGGGCTTGCCTTGCGGGGGAAACGTCGTAAACTGCCCTTGCACCGGCTGGGCCTGGCCCTCGACGTGCACCGTGTACTCATACCGCGTGGCGGGCTGGAGGCCGTCCACGGCCAGCACGGTGGTGAAGTCGCGGTCTTTGCGTGTCTTTCCCCTGGCCCTTACCGCCCGTTCGGTATCCGCTGAAGCGGCCTTTACGTCGACGCGCACGGGCGTCTCGTGGGCCGTGCGGACCCAGAACTTCGCACCGTGCGCTGTGACACAGCCGAGCAGCGGCCCGTGCAGCAGTTCTTTGCCGTGCTTCTGGGCCAGGGCCTTGAAGGCGTCGCTCTCGTAGAGAGGTTGCAGCAGGTCGCGCGGGCCGGCCTGGAAACGCTCGAAGGGAAGTCCCCCGGCGATCGCCTTCTTCACGTAGGACACGGAGGTCTCGATCTCCCCTTTGCGCGCGTGTGCGATGGCCAGGGCATAGAAGGATTCGAGATCCTGGGGATGGTCTTTCAGGTAACCCTCGCTGGACCGGATGGCCGCGTTGTACTTGCCGTCGACAATGTCGGAAAGGCAGTCGCGGGCGATCTTCTTGTACTGCTCGGCACCGAAACAGCCGCAGCTCGATAGAAACAGCGACAGTAAGACAGCGGCCCGAACGTTCTTGCTTGTACTCATGTCTGCTTGCTCCTGGCACGTAGGTAGAAGGGGAAGCCATTTCCAACGTTGTATCAGGGGCGCCGGGAGAGGTCCCGCAGCGAACGCTCGCTCGCTACGTGTGGCACAGGACGGATTCGGCGCCTCGGCGGAGGGCCTCGGTGTTGACCGGGATCATCTTGTGGTACCGCTCGGCCAGCACGTCGGGCAAGGCCTGCGCCGCCTGGTCGGGGCTCAGGAGACCGCGCTTCTGCAGATAGGCGCCCAGCATGACCATGTTGGCGCTCTTGGGGCTGCCGGCCTGTTTGGCAAGCTCCTCGGCCGGTACGCCGATGACCTCGACGCTCTCGTGGGCCGTCGGCCTCGAGTGGATGAGCGATTCATTGAAGATCAGCAGTCCCCCCGGCTTCAAGCGCGGCGCGAACTTGGCCAGCGACGCCTTGTTGCAGATCACCAGCGAGTTCGGGGCGTTGACGACGGGACTGGCGATCCTGCGGTCGGAGATGACGACCATGCAATTGGCCGTGCCGCCGCGCACCTCGGCCCCGTAGGCGGGCATGTACGTGACCTCCCGACCCGCTTTCATGGCGGTCTGGGCCAGGAGCTTGCCGGCCAGAATCACGCCCTGGCCGCCGAAACCGGCGATCAGGACTTCTTCATAGAGTTCGCTCGCGTTCATCGTCAACCCTTCAAACACCCGATGGGAAAGACTTTGCTCATTTCGTCCTCGATCCACTTCATGGCCTTGCTCGGGGACATGCGCCAGTAGGTCGGGCAAGGCGAGAGGATTTCCACCAGCGAAAGTCCCGGGGCGTCGCTTACCTGGAGTTCAAAAGCGTGCGTGAGGGCCGCCTTCGCCCGGCGGATGCGCGAGACGTTGCTCAGGGCGCATCGCTCGACGTAGATCGTGCCGGGCAGAATGGCCAGCATCTCGGCGATTTGCAGCGGATATCCCTGGCCGTTGGATTGGCGGCCTCCCGGCGTGGTGGCCGTGACCTGTCCCAGGACGGTGGTCGGGGCCATCTGTCCGCCGGTCATGCCGAAGACGGCGTTGTTGATGAAGATCACGGTCAGTCGCTCGGCCCGGTGGGCGGCGTGGATGATCTCGGCCGTCCCGATCGCCGCCAGGTCGCCGTCCCCCTGGTAGGAGAAGACGATTTTGTCCGGATTGGTGCGTTTCATGCCGGTGGCCACCGCCGGCGCCCGTCCGTGCGCGACCTCGATCATGTCCACGTCGAGGTAGTTGTACGCCAGCACGGCGCAGCCGACCGGCGCGATGCCGATCGTTCGGCCCTGAATACCCAGCTCGTCGATGACTTCCGCCACCAGCCGGTGCGCGATGCCGTGACCGCAGCCCGGACAGTAGTGCGTGGGGCAATCCTTCAGGACGCTCGTTCGTTTGAATACTGCCTTCATATCGGTTCTCGTCGCCTCGGCGCGATATCCTTCTTTCTCTCGTCGTCTCACGACCGGCCGGTTCGGATCGTGAGCTGTTTGATCTTTTCGAGGACATCGTCCACGCTCGGCACACCGCCGCCCGAGCGTCCGTAGAACAGCACGGGCGCCTTGCCGGCGACCGCCAGTTTCACGTCCTCGACCATTTGCCCGGTGCTCATCTCGACCGTCAGGAATATGCGGAGCTCCTCGGCGGCCCGGGCGATCTGCTCGGTGGGGAAGGGCCACAGGGTAATGGGCCGGATCAAGCCGGCCGCGATGCCCTCGGCCCGGGCCTGGTCCACCGCCGCCCGCACGATGCGCGCCGCGACCCCGTAGGCGACCACGACGATCTCGGCGTCGTCCGAGAGGTATTCTTCGCAAAGGACCTCGTCGCGCTGCACCTGCTCGTATTTCGCCATCAGCTTCTCGTTGAGCGCTTCGAGCACGCCGTCTCCCAGCCACAGCGAACGAACGATGTTCTGCTGGCGGCCTTCGCACCCGGTCAGCGCCCAGTCTTTGGCGGGCAGCTCGCGGCGCGGTTTCGGGTCCAGCGTCACCGGCTCCATCATCTGGCCCAGGATGCCGTCGGCCAGTATGAGAACGGTCATGCGGTACTGATCGGCGAGATCGAACGCCAGGGGCATGCAATCGGCCAATTCCTGCACGCGCGACGGCGCCAGCACGATGGTTCGGTAGTCCCCGTGCCCGCCGCCGCGGGTAGATTGAAAGTAGTCCGCCTGCGACGGGGCGATGTTTCCCAGCCCCGGACCGCCGCGCATGACGTTGACCACCACCGCCGGCAGCTCGGCCCCGGCTAAGTAGCTGAGCCCTTCCTGCATCAGGCTGATGCCCGGACTGGAGGACGTGGTCATGCTCCGCTTGCCCGTGGCCGCGGCGCCGAAGACCATGTTGATCGCCGCCAGCTCGCTTTCGCTCTGCACGAACACGCGGCCCTCTTCAGCCATACGCCGGGACATGTAGGCGGTGATTTCGTTTTGCGGGGTGATCGGATAGCCGAAGTAGGCATC
>JAFGCA010000328.1 GCA_016932895.1 Sedimentisphaerales bacterium
CTGGCAGACAACCACGCCGGGAGGGACTCGAACCCACGACCGCGGGATTAGAAATCCCGTGCTCTATCCACCTGAGCTACCGGCGCAAGGCTTTTTCATTCAACGACTTATGGCAATCTTTTTCGGTTTCCAAAAAAGCCATTGACACCCATTCTGACACCCTGTAGCCTATACCATGTGGTCGCATGGACAAAGGCATGCCGGGTATCAGGAGGTCAGGTGTCATGGCGAAACACAGTCTAACCAAGCGCAAGCGGAGGGACAAGAACACCCCTTGGGTTCACCCGTCGGGCCGGTGGGTCAAGAAGCACGCCGGACGGGCATACTACCTTGGCAAAGTGTCAGACGACCCCGACGGCAAGCTGGCCTGTGAGGAGTGGTTGCGGATTCGCCCAGACGTTCTGAAGGGACGACGACCACAACCGGCTGGTGGCGTTGAACTCCGAGCCGTCGCCAACGCCTTCTTGGCTGCAAAGGACCGGTCGATGCAGGCTGGCGAGATCAAGCCTTCGAGCTTCTCAGAATACCACACCATCTGCACCAGGATGATCGCGTTCTTCGGGGCACGTCGCGTTGTGGCCGACCTCGTGGGCGATGACTTCGGCGCCTTCCGGGCCGAGCTGGCTAAGACCTACGGTCCCGTTGGGCTCGTGAAGCGGATCCAGATCGTCAAGAGCATCTTCAAGTACGCTTGGGAATCCGGTGTCATCGAACACCCCCCACGCCTGGGGGCGGATTTCAAGCGGCCGTCTGCGAAAGTCCTTCGCCTGGCTCGTGCGGCCGCCGGAGACCGGACCTACACCGCTAAGGAAATCAGACAGATGATCGACGCGGCCGGGGTCCAGGTGCGGGCGATGATCTACATGGGAATTAATGCCGCGCTTGGCAACACCGATGTCGCCGAACTCCCGAAGGACGCCATCGACTGGGAAACCGGAATCCTGAGTTTCCCCCGGCCGAAGACCGGCATCCCGAGGCGTGTCTGCCTGTGGAAGGAAACGCTCGACAGCCTGAAGGCGTCCATTGCCGATCGGCCGAAGGCGAAGGCCATTGAAGATGATCGGCTCGTGTTCATCACCAAGTACGGCAGGTCGTGGATGCGTTTTCGGCCGAAGGAAGACAAGCCGGGCACCTGGGTGAACTCCGTCTATCTGGAATTCAACAAGATCCTGCAGAAGATCGGCATCGACCGGTCGGGATGCGGGTTCTATGGGCTGCGGCATACGTTCCGATCGGTAGCCGACAGTCATCCCGACGTACACGCGGTGAACACTGTCATGGGTCACGAGGACGGGCGTAGCATGAGGACTCACTACGTCCGATCGATCGATGACAGCAGGCTGGTGGCCGTGGCCGAGCACGTTCATCGTTGGCTGTATGGGGGCGTCTAAGGTACAATAAGACCGGCGGCTTGATCACCGCCGGTATGCTGGCCTTGCCGCGGGGGTATCACACCTTCCCCTGCGGCGAGGCTGGCGGAAAGGTGTGTCATGTCACGCAAGAGCCAAAACACTACCGATCCGGCTGTGAATCTCCGCGATCTAGCTCTCGCCGCTGCCCGAGAGGTGTTTCAGTTTTCGTTGGCGGCCGGTTCACCCGCCCCGCGGTCTGGCGAGACTGAAAACGCATGGTCGAATCGGGTGGATCTGCAAGGCCGTTTCAAGCGGATCAAGGCGATCATCCGCGATCTGGAGGCCGGGCTGTCGGATGGCATTATCACCGGCATAGAACGAGCCCGACGAATTGATGAGCTAACTGATTCGATTCGAGCGGCTGGGGCACCAACAACGACGTACCACACTGCGGCATTGCAGCAAGCGAAAGGGTTTCTTGCTATGTGCGTGTCGGCATCGTCGTACTTCGAACTCCGCCAAGGCGCAAGAACCTTTCCATACATGCCGCTGGAGGATCTACTGGCCGGCATCCGCAACGAGTACGCTATGCTTCACGCCACCCACGCACTCGACCGAGAAGATTGCATCCTTCTAGAGGCAATGGTACAAGCCCCCGTTAAGCTGTTTACGCTCGACATGCTAGGCGAACTCATGGATAGAAACACAGCCCAGGAGCATGTCAACAGCATGATTCGTCGCGGGTTGGTTCACCGTCCAGGCACCGGCAAAAAGGGCTGCCAGGCGACCCCCTTGGGCAAAAAAGCATTCCAACTGACGAAGCCATAACGAGATACAAAAACGGGTACATCTTTCCACTGTGCTGAGCTGAGCAAGCGGGTAGCTTGCTTGGCATGTTTGATAACGAACCCAAATTACTTCCCTTGGGTCCCACCGCTCGGCGATTGCGTGTACCGTCGCGCTGGCTGAAGGCAGAAGCCGAGGCCGGCCGGGTACCATGCCTCAATGCTGGCGGAAGGCTCCTGTTTGATCTTCAAGCCGTGGCCGCTTCTCTGCTTCCACGAGCACAGAAAACCACGGAGGGGGGGCAGGATGAGTAGACCACCCTGCATGACCCCGCCCGAGGCGGCCAAGTTTTTGCGAATCGGCCGCGACAAACTCCTGGGAATGATACGCGACGGCACACTGCCCGCTGTGAACGTGGCCGCAAAGACATCGACGAGGCCGCGATACATCGTCACGCCCGAGGCGATGGAGAGCTTCATCACCCGTCGATCGGTGTTGGTCGAGTCACCGCGTCCTCGACGCCGACGACGAACACAGGCCCCGGGCCGGGAGTGGTTCTAATGACCATGACCGCCGACCCCCCTCCTGATCTGATCGAATTATTGAGACTAGTTCCAATAACGACGGAACGGGTGGACCGCTTGTACCCCGCGCCGGAAAACGAAGAGTTGTATCGCAAGGTCGTTCACACCGACCCGGACATAATGCGATTGATCGATAGTATCGATGAGAACGGGTTGCTGGAGCCACTGATCGTCACCGAAGACGGCTGCATTCTATCTGGCCATCGTCGCTATGCGGCAATCCGGCGGCTGGGTTGGGAAGAAGTGATTGTCCGTGTAGTTCCGATCAATCGTGAGGATGATCCAGACAAGTTCCTCGTGCTACTCCGCGAAGCGAACCGGCAACGCGTCAAGAGCATCGACGAGCTGATCCGGGAGGAGGTGATCAGTACCTCGCCTGAGTCTGCATACGAAACGCTACAGTCTGAGCGGTTGAAGCGAACGAAGACGCACATTTCGGCGATGGACGTGTCCTACAAGCGACAGCGCAGCAGAATCAATCACCAACGGCAAGAGTTCCTACAAGCGGCGATTCAGGTGATTAAGGACCTCTCAGACTACTGGCCTGTCTCGTTGCGGCAGATTCACTATCGTTTGCTGAACAACCCGCCGTTGACGAAAGCATCCGACCCGAAGTCACGTTATCGGAATGACCGTAAGTCGTATGCGAACTTATCACGGCTGTTGGTCCAGGCACGGAATGAGGATCTGGTGAATGATGAGGTCTTCGACGACGCAACCCGACCGACGACGACATGGAATGCCCATTCCAATGTGTCCGAGTTCGTCCGCAAGCAGCTCGATGAGATGTTCACCGGGTACTACCGAAATCTGATCCAAAGCCAAGAGCGGCATTTCGAAATTGTGATTGAGAAGAACACGATTGCGCGGATCGTCGAGCCGGTGGCGGGGCAGTTCTGCATACCAGTTACCAGCGGCAGAGGTTACTCGTCGCGCACCGCACAAGCGAAGCTGATCGAGCGCTTCGACCACAGCGGCAAGGACATGCTGGCAATCCTCATGATGACCGACCTGGACCCGGATGGCCTGGCGATTGCTGACTCATTCATTCAGAACATCCGTGATGAGTTCGGCGTGCAAGAGACTCACGGATACCGAGTCGCGTTGACCGGCAAGCAAGTCGAGTCGATGAAGCTGCCGGCGGGACAACCCGTGAAGAAAACAGCGCGCGGATATGACAAGTTTGTCAAAAAGTATGGCCCGTGCGGCTGGGAGCTGGAGGCGGCGGAACCCGAGCAACTACAGCAGGCACTACGCGAAGCAATCACCGGCCTGATCGACATCGACCTTTACAACGCCGAGATTGACCAAGAGCGCAGGGACGCGATGGTGATCGATGAGTACCGCCAACGAGTCTTGCTTGCGTGCCGGAACCTGAGACCGGACGGGGGTATGAATGACAAGTCAGGATGATCAATTTGTGAAAATGCCCAAAGCACTGTTGAGGCGAACCGATCTTCCGCCTGGGAGTAAGCTGGTACTCGTCGAACTCATGGATCGGGTTGGCAGCAACGGCTCCGCCTGGCCTGGCATTCGACGCTTGGCAACTGAGTGCGGGCTGGCGCATTCGACGGTCGTTGAAGCTATCACGAGACTCGAACACGCCGGCTTCATTGCGGTTGAACACGTCTCAGGGAATCCAGCCCGCAAAACCAACCGGTACCGAATCATCTGTGAACGTACTCAAAATGAGTACGTACCGGAAATCAGAGCGTACCGAAAACCAACCACCGGACGTACCGAAAACCGACCACCGGACGTACCGATTTCCGGTACAGAACCAGACCCATGTATTCAGACCAATGTATTCAGACTCTCGTGTGCGTCCGATGAGGTGTGTCGGATTTACGACGCCTACCCCCGGAGGGTCGGGAGGGCGAAGGCGCTGCAGGCGATCGAGAAGGCGCTCCAGAAGATCGGGGACCGGGGACAGGTAGACCCCCACGCCTGGCTGCTCGGTCGCGTCAAGGCGTTTGCGGCATCCCCCGCCGGCCGGGCTGGCCAGTACACCCCGCACCCAACGACGTGGTTCAACCAGGATCGGTTCGACGACGACGACACCGAGTGGCGACGCAGAACCACCACCAGCAAAACCATTGAGAGCCTGCCCTACGACATCCCGGAGGACTGCCGATGACTCGGACCGAACTCCCACAACTGATCGACGAGGTAGCTTCGTTGTGGCCAGCCTTGCGATTGACCACCGAGGGCAACGTCGTCTTCGTGGGCTTCCGCCGTCGCAACGGAACCTTCGCCCCCGGCATGTTCTCGTCTTGCGACCTGCGTATCGCAATCGAAACTTGCCGTCAGTGGGCTGCTGAGCACCCCGGATCACTTCCCACGTGGAACGACGGCCGCGGTTGGCAGGAGATCAAGTACGCCGTTCGCCAGACTATCGAGGCCGCACAGCCGACACGCGAAGAACGGCTTCTCCAGGAACACCGCGACCACTACCGCGATTCTGGCGAGCCGTGGTCCGGTGACGACATCATCTTGGAGCACATCCGCACCGGGAGCCCCACACCCTTGCAGGCAAAGAGTCTGAGTCGGATCGGCCGACTCCGGCAACATCTGCGCGACCTCTACCCGGACGTCGATTTCGACGCCGCGACCAAACGGCGACAACAGGCACAACGAGAAGCGGTCCGGGACATGGTGATTCATGACTCGCGACGCGACAAGCCTGAGCCGGTCAAGTTGCGGCCGCCCTGTGAGAATGTGACGCCGGGGCACAAGATGCCCTGGAGCAACGGCTTCGAAATGACTCCAGAACAAATAGCTGCTTGCTTCGCAGAGGCAGAAAAGAAGGTGAAAGCACACACGGGGGCCGCCCGATGAACCAGACCTTAGTCAAGCTGGTCATGTTGCTCAGGCCGGAGCGGCGGACAACGCCACTCCCTGTTTTTGTCCGGCGGGTCTTGAAAAGCTTGCTGCGGAGCGGGGGCTGGCGTTGTCTGGACGTGCGATGGCATGAGACGCAGGAGGACAAGCCCGATGATGAGTGACCCTGAACAATCACGTCGGCCGTGGTGTGGGACCGTCCGCGTTCTCGCCCACTTCGACGTGCCCGTCACCGCCGAAGACGACGCACCGGACGGCGAGACCGCCGGGGATCGGGCCGCCGAACAAGTCCGCGACGCTTTGAGCTGTGCCGTCAAAAACGAACACTTACCCCGTTTCACCCGCGAGCTTCTGGCCACGTGGTCAGACGTTGACTGGACCGACATCGAATCACAAGAGGAGAACATCGAATGACCGCCGAAGAACTCAAAACGATCACCGAGGCCGTGGCTGGAGCCCTGTCTACACGTACCGCGGGCCCGATCCCGCCGGCACCGATGATCCAACCGCTGTCGGCACTACAGCATCCCGCGGGGATCCCCGGACAGGTCGGGATCCAGCCCATCGGCGTGAGTCTCGCCCTGGAGCTGCCGAGTCCCGACGGGCAAGGCACCGTCTCAGCCTACCTGAACCTCCCGGCCGAGGCCCTGGGCAATCTCCCCGCCGTGGTCGGCAACCTGCTCGCCCAAGGCTGGCCGCTTCGCATCTACCGCCCCAAGACGCAATGGGGCAACGGTGGCTGGAACCAAGGCAACTACGGTCGGAGGTCGTGGCGATGACGATGATCCAAACCGGCTGGCCGGGTGTAACGCTGTCGCCATTGACAACACCGGCACCGCTGAACCCGCCCTTCGAGTGGCTTTGCATCGACATCGAGACTGCCGCGGAGGTCCGGCCGGAACAGGTACACGCCTGGACCCGCATGGTGTTCTCGCCGTCGGATTCCTGGAAGGACGAGACCGTTGGACGGCGATACCGAGAGGCCGTCGAGAGCTGGAAGACAAAGGCCGCCCTCCTGGACACGAGTCCGATCGTCGTGGTGGCAATCAAGACTCCGGCCGAGACCCGCGTGCTCCACGACCTGTACCAGCATGCACCGCGATCCGAGAGCGGAGCCCTGATCGAAAGCTTCCCCGACGAAAAGGCGATGATGACCGCCCTTGCCGTTTTGCTGGAGACTCGGACCGACCCGTCAACCATCTTGTGCGGTCACAATCTCGCCCGCTTTGATGCGCCGAAGATTCGCAGGAGCATGGTTGCTCACGGCGTTCGGTTGCCGTCGATCTTGGTAAGCCGTGACGCCCAAATCTATGACACCATGCAGCAATGGGCGAGGTCCTTCTCGTTGAGCGGATCCGCGTTCGTGAGCCTGGACGTGGTACTCGAAAGCCTGGGGCTGCCATCACACAAAGAGGCGTGCGACGGGTCCCGAGTTGGTTCTTTGATCGAGGCTGGCGAACACGACACGGTGCTCAAGTACAGTTTCTTGGACGTGGCCGCGGAGACAGATTGCTTTTTGCGAATGACGGGCCGGGCGTGACCGGCCAGAAAACAAAAAACGCCGATAGTAAAGACAGCCGGGCGACCGGCAGAAAGGCAACGATCATGTACTTGCAAAACCCAGTTCTGGCTGACAATGAACGGCGGTCTGAGAGCGACATCCAAAATCGCAACAGCCGCTACGCCGCAGAGCTCGCGGCACTCGATGAAAAAATGGCGTTCCTGGCGAGATTGAAATTCTGGCAATGGCGGGGAATCCCCAGCATGGAAGCCCGTGAACTCGCCGCGGATTTGTGCTTGCCGTGCGAAAAGCTTGAACGAGCGGCCGAAGTTTTTGACCCGAAGTTGCCGCCCGCTGAGCGCATTCGGAGTGTTGCCCGCCGGCTCTATGTTGAGCACGGCCTATCGTTTCCTCTGTTCTTGAATGTGAAGGAGTAATAAGATGGAGCTCTCAGGAGCTGAAGCCAAAGACCGAATCGACCAACTGGTTATGGACCGCATGCGTCTGACCGGCAAGCCCCGGCACGACTGCTATGCCATGGTCATGCGTGAGAACCCGGAGCTGCGAGCCGCCCTTGTCAAAGCGGCAAACCAACGGTGATGGCGTTCCTCAGACTGGGCGGGGGGGCGGCCCCGCCCTGAGAAAGGTTTTAAGATGAAAAAGAAGGCAAAACCGGTCGCGACGATGGATAACCTGAAAACGGCTGTCGCTCGCAACCAAGAAAAGGCCGCGGCTGCCGAACGGGCGAAAGCAGCCGCCATCGACGCAAAGTGGAATCTTTACGCTCGCACCCTTCTAGGCGAGCCGGTCACACAGTCTGAACAAGAGAACTTGCCCGACATCTTGGATGAGCTAGGCGTGAACGACCGGGTGGCGAGCGAAGACCAGGCCGGCATTTCCAAACTTATCAAATACCAGCAAATTATTGCTGAACAGCCAGTGAAGACTCTGGCCGAGCTACGCCATGAGCGTGACGTCTTGGAGAAAAAGTACTTGCTAGCTCGACGTGCAGTCGGCACCGCGTCTGCTTATGAAGGCCGCCGGACGGAGTTGGGCATGCGAATCGCGGCGATTCGTCAGGGGCGGCCGAAGTTGTGGAAGCACCTCGACGCCCTGCTGCCACCACCCCGGCCAGGAGTTGAGCCGCTGCCACACCACGAGCGTTTTGTGAATCTGCGTATGCCCCAGACCAAGCCGGCCGCGACCATCGACGCCGACGAGGGCGAGCCCGAGCGAGTCGTCTCACAGTTTGAAACGGTACAGGAGCCTGGTGAGGGTGATATACCGATAGAGCGGACGGTCTTTGATGATGACTTGGTTTACAAGCCCGCCCCCCCCCCCACAAGGGGGTTGCCGCGTGACCACAAGCCTAAATTGGCATGAGCTTTTTGGTTGTCAGCAGGGCGGCGCTCGGGAGGGCGGGATTTGCTCCTCCCGCCCCCCGGGCTGCTATTTCCTGGGGTCCTTTGGGGTGGTTCGCGGCACGCGGTCTGTCCACCCCGATTTTTGAGCAAATTTGTGGCCGTTTTTTGCAGGGAACATACTTTTTAACGGGTAGTCGATGACACAACAAGCACGGCCGCAGAAACAGACGACACCCGCGTCGGTGGCGGAACAAGCCGACTTGGACCGCGTCGGGGGCGCCCTGGAGAAACGCCGATGCGGCCAACGACTCACGGCCGGTGATGTCGCCGCTGTCCGCCGATACGAACGAAGGCGAGCAACCGAGCAACGCCAGGCGGCTTACCGAGCGGTGCCCCAGACTGAACTGGTGCCAATGTTGGCCACAACCCGGAAGACTGTCTTGGAGTGGGAGTCCGAGGGGCTACCCACCGATCGGGACACCAAGCCGATCACCTATGATCTGTTCAAGGTCTTGCCGTGGCTGAAAAACAGATGGCTCATGGGCGGCGAACCGGGCAGTATGACCAAA
>JAFGCA010000329.1 GCA_016932895.1 Sedimentisphaerales bacterium
ATCCGTCCGAGGAATTTTCGGTTCACCTCGGTAGCCACCCAAGCGGTGCGGCGGGGTAACCGGCCGTGCCGAAGCCTTGGGGTCAAGGGCGCATTAACGTGCGAAGTGCAACGCGGCTATTCGTCGGAATCGCGAGCGACCGGATAGCACAATGACATTCTGAAGGCTGGGGGCTTTGCCCCCAGAGGCATGGGATTTATCGCTTTGAGCCAGAGACAGGATAGAGGGTAAGGCGACGTATTATCAAGACACCGTCGCCGGTGCCCCTGGATCGCGACGGCGCTCGGGTTGCCTGCCGGCAGCGCCCTACCTCGGCCACGACGTGCCCAGTGCATCAGAGCCTGCCCGCGCGAAGGCGGGGGGAGCCATCTTACGTTGGGCAGCGGGCTCACAGTCGCTTCCTTGCGGACGCGCCGTCGAGGCGACACAGGTAGCCGTCCCCGTGATCCGAACGCTTAGTACCGCATTTCATAAATCGTGCGACTATAGATTGCTTCGCTTCGCTCGCAATGACAGGGTCCACCCGCATATGTCATTGCGAGGAGTCCCGGCGCGCCGGGAAAGCAATCTCTTCCCGCATAGTCGCGGAACTTGCGACATGAGATACTAATCGAATTCTGATTTGCCGATGTGGAGAACCTCGAAGTTGCGGTCGCCGCGGGGGATGCTCACCGAGACCCTGTCTCCGATGGAACTGCCCAGAATGACACTGCCGACCGGCGAGTGAATGGAGATGCTGCCCGTATCGTAGTCGGCATCGTCCGGGCCGAGTAGTTGGTAGGTCACCTTCTCCTGCATATCCAGATCCAGCAAAGTCACCACCGTGCCGAACGCGGCTTCGTCGCATTCCACTTGCGTGCAATCGACGATATCCGACCGGTTGATCTTGCCTTTCAGTTCGCCGATCTGCCCTTCGAGGAAGCCTTGTCGCTCCCGGCCGTAGATATAGGCGCCGTTTTCCTTCAGATCGCCCAGCTCCCGGGCCGCGGCGACGTCTTTCCTTACTTGCGTCAGTTCCTTCTCAAGCCGGTCCAGTTTCTCCTTCAGCTTGTTGAAACCCGTTCTTGAGATTGGTACAGGGTCCAGCATTTGCAACATGCCTCCACGTATCGAAACCTCTATTCTCTCAGTTCAGCAAGCGATCAAATTCGTTGCTGCGACGACATTTGTCGGCACATGGATAAGCATTCACGGCCTGCTTTTCAAGCCGAAAATCACATTCCAAAAAAATGAAAGAATGGGGCACTCGCGCAGGAAAAGCCCCGACAGCGAAGCCAAATAGCCGGCTGCCCCGAATGGCGCTTCCCATTCGCCTGCCTTCTCTCTCATTGGCCCTGGCCTTGCGAGTGGCAAGACATCATTTTTTCGCGTAGTCCGCGTATTTCGTGGTTTCAAAGCGGTGCCCCGTGGCCTGTGGTTCGGATGGGTAAAAGGCCCTTTCCCGGCCTTGTTTTGTGGGCGGAGCGGGAGGTTGAATAATATGGTTGACCGGCGCGGGGGGGCTCAGTAGTGTATTGGGGTTTGTTTGCGTGGCCATCATTGGGGTTAAGAAATAGGAATCTGATGAATACCTGTGTAGTTGGATTGCAATGGGGTGATGAAGGCAAGGGCAAGGTCGTCGATATTCTGGCCGAGCACAGCGAGCTGGTCGTTCGCTACGGGGGCGGCTCGAACGCCGGCCACACGGTCGTTATCGGCGACAGTCGTTTCGCCCTGCATTTGCTGCCGAGCGGCTCGATCCGCCCGGGTGTGAGCTGCGTGATCGGCAACGCGGTCGTGGTCGATCCGGAGGTGCTGATCGGCGAGATCGACGGCCTGGCCGAGCGCGGGATCGCGCTGGCCGACCGCTTGTTTATCAGCGAAAACGCCCACGTCGTGCTGGACTACCACAAGAGAGAGGACCAGTTGCGCGAGGAATCGCTGGGCAAGCAGAAGCTGGGCACGACGATTCGCGGGATCGGTCCGTGTTACGCCGACAAGGTGGGCCGCAGTTACGCGGTGCGGATGGGTGATTTTCGCGACGTGGACCGGCTCGCAGAGAAGCTTCAACACATCGTAGATTACAAGAACAAGCTCTTCGCGGCCCTCTACGGGGCCGAACCGATGACGGTCGAGGCGCTCGTCGAGAAGTGCCGGTTGTATGCCGAGCGGCTCGTGCCCTTCACGACCGACACCACGGAGCTGCTCCACGAGGCCATTGGGGCCGGGAAGTCGGTCCTCTTCGAAGGGGCGCAAGGGGCGCTTCTGGACCTGGATCACGGAACGTTTCCGTACGTGACCAGCTCGAATTCGAGCGCGCTGGGTCTTCCCGCCGGGTGCGGGGTGCCGGCGCGGATGGTAGAGAAGTACATCGGGGTCGTCAAGGCGTACACGACGCGCGTGGGGGCCGGACCCTTCCCGACCGAGCAGGACAACGAGATCGGCCAGTATATTCGCGACAAGGGCAACGAGTACGGCACGACGACGGGCCGGCCGCGCCGGTGCGGTTGGTTCGACGCGGTGGCGGTGGCCTACGGCGTCAAGATCGGGTCCGTCGATTCGCTGGCGCTGATGCACCTCGACACGCTGGCCGGGCTGGAGGAGTTGAGCCTTTGCAGTGCCTACGAGATCGATGGGAAAAGGACCACGTTCTTCCCGGCGAACATCGATCGCCTGGCGCTGGCTCGCCCGGTGTATGAAACGCTGCCCGGATGGGCCGAAGACGTCAGCGAGGCCACGAGCTTCGATCAGCTTCCGACCGCCGCCCAGGAGTACGTGCGGCGCATCGAGGAAATCGTCGGCACGCCGATCAACATGATCGGTGTGGGGCCCAAACGAAGCCAGACAATCATCAAACAATAAGCGCCACGGCGCCGCTGGGATCGCGAGGATTCGAGGGGCACGTGAGCGGCGGATTGGTTCCAATGGAAGAGATGCTGCAAAAGCGGGAAGCCACGGCCAAGCGGCTCGGGATTCAAGTCGAGCAGGTGCCGGGCAATATCGCCATTATCATGGATGGCAACGGCCGGTGGGCCCGGCAAAAGGACCTGATGCGGTTTGAAGGGCATCGGGAGGGGGCTCGCACGGCCAAACGGATCGCCCAGCGCTGCGTGGATTTCGGTATTGGGTCGCTGACGCTGTATTCATTCAGCATGGAGAATTGGAAGCGTCCCCGCGCCGAGGTCAACGCGTTGATGCACCTGTACGCCGAGTACCTGGTGGGGATTCGACCGACGCTGATGAAGGACAACGTCCGGCTCATTCACCTCGGGCGCCAAGCCGGGCTGCCGCAGCCGGTCGTCGATGAGTTGCTGCGAACGATGGAGATGACCCGGGACAATACCGGCATGGTGTTGGCCCTGGCGTTGAACTACGGAGGCCGGGCCGAACTCGTCGACGCCACCAGGGCCATCGCACAGGCATGCAAGGACGGAAAGCTGGAGGCCGACGATATCGACGAGCGCACCATCAGCAGCGAGCTCTACACGAGGGAGATTCCGGACCCCGACCTTCTCGTGCGGACCGCCGGTGAGATGCGCGTGAGCAACTTTCTGCTCTGGCAGATCTCGTACAGCGAGTTTCATGTGACCGAGACGCTCTGGCCGAGCTTCACCGAGGTGTCGCTGGAAGAAGCCATTCTGGCGTATGCCCGGAGGGACCGGCGCTTCGGCGCGATCAATATTGGGTCGGGCCCGGCCGAGTGAGCCGGCAGCGCTTGCCCGTCGCGTACGGGTGGGTTTGCTTCGAGACCATTCGAATGTGCAAATGACACAGCTCTGACGAATCCGCGAGCCATGTTGAGACAACGGTTACTCTTCGGGACTTTGATGACGGTGGCTTGTACCGGCATCGTGATTGTGGACGGCTGGTTGGACGGCTCTTTGACGGCCGCGACCGCCGACGACGGACCGGTGCAGGCGACCCTGGTGGCACTGCTGGTGGCAGCGGCCCTGGGCCTGGGTTGTATGGAGCTGTCCCGGCTCGCCGCCGGTAAGGGGCTGATCGTATTGAACCCGGCTTCCGTCATCGGCGTGATGTTACTGGCGACCGCGTGGTACTGGCCTCAGATCGTGCCGGTGGACCGCGGGTCCTACGTCCTCGGGGTCATCGTTGTGGCGCTGCTCGGTGTGTTTGTGCAGCAGTATCTCCGCTTCGGCACGAGCGGCGTTTTGAACAACTGCGGGATTAGCTGTTTTACGATGATTTATTTGGGTCTGCTCGGAGCCTTCGTGCTGGGCGTTCGCATCGAGTTCGGGCTGTGGGAGATGTTTGCCGTTATTTGTGTTGTAAAGGCTTCTGACATAGGGGCTTACACGTTTGGCCGGATTTTTGGCAGGCACAAGCTCGCGCCTCGGGTCAGCCCGGGCAAGACCTGGGAGGGGATGGCCGGGGCCATGCTGGCCGGTATGGTGTTGAGTTTCGCGTTTGCCCGTGGTTTTGGTATAATGTCGGCTTGGCCGGCGTTGGTTTTCGGCGCGTGCCTTGCTGTTGTGGGGCAACTCAGTGACCTGGTGGAGTCCATGTTGAAGCGCGATGCCGGCCAAAAGGATTCCGCCAACTGTGTGCCCGGATTCGGCGGTATACTGGATGTGATCGATTCGCCGCTGTTTGCGACGCCCTTTGCCTATGTTTTCTTGAAGCTCGTGGCGTAGAAATCGAAACCGTCGGAACGACAGGAAACACTGTAGCGAGAAATGCGTTGGATGTAACCGTACAACTGGATCCGGCCAAACAGTTGGAGCTGTTCGGCCCCGCCGACAGCCACCTCCGTCTGCTGCGCCGCTCGCTCGGCGTACAGATGACCGCCCGCCAGTCGACCCTCGTCATCAGCGGCGCCGAGACCAGCGTGCATCGCGCGACCGAACTGATCGACCGCATGCAGAAGCATCTGCTCAAGACCGGGCAACTGACCACCGAGGACGTCACCGGCTTCGTGGAGCAGGGGCTGTGGTCCGGAGCGGTCGAGAGCGGGCAGGCGATCAGCGTCTATTCGAACAAGGTGGTCGAGCCGTCGACGCAAGGGCAGTTGCGCTATATCGAAACGATGCTCACGAACGATCTGACCTTCTGCACGGGTCCGGCCGGGACCGGCAAGACCTATCTGGCGGTGGCGGTGGCGGTCTCCATGCTCAAGAAGCGCCAGATTCGCCGGATCGTGCTGGCCCGCCCGGCCGTGGAGGCCGGCGAGAGGCTCGGTTTCTTGCCGGGCGACATTCAGGCGAAGGTCAATCCGTACCTGCGGCCGCTCTTCGATGCCATCGAAGATATGATGGATTTCGCCCAGATGCGAAAATTCATGGAGCTGGACATCATCGAGATCATTCCCCTGGCCTTCATGCGCGGGCGGACGCTGAACGAGTCGGCCATCATCTGCGATGAGGCCCAGAACACCTCCGGTCTCCAGATGCTCATGGTGTTGACGCGCCTCGGGCACGGGTCGAAGATGATCATCACCGGGGATATCACCCAGGTCGATTTGGCCGCCGGTCAGAAGAGCGGCCTGGTCGAAGCCATCGAGATTCTCAAAGCGATCGCCGGTATCGGCGTGGTGGAACTGGGCCAGCGCGATATCGTGCGGCACCGGCTGGTCCAGAACATCGTGCAGGCGTACAAGGACAGACAGGACGAACAGAAGCACTCGGAAGCAGGTAAGGTCTCATGAATCGGCCCGGACGACTCGAATCCGATGGGGACTGGGCAACGCTCGCGTTGCGTCGGATCGCTCGGGCGGGGAGCTGATCGCATGGGGTATTTCAAGCGAACCAATCCGCGGCGCAGCCAGGTACGCCGGAACATTTCCACCGAGCGGTCGCTGAAGGCCTCCCTTCTGGCCGACGCCGATCTGGTGGTCTCGATGCTGCTGTGGCTGCTGTTTGTCGTCGCTTGTATCGGCGTTTTCTCGTTCGAGCTGGTCCAGGAGGGGCGTTACCAGGCGGTGGCGGCCCTGTCGGCCGTGATCGTGTTCATCTCGGTGGGGGCGGCCTTCTACATACGTCACTATCAGCGTCGCGTCCTGCGCAACCACGCCCGGGCCTTTGCCTTGGTCGTGCTGTTTTTGCTGTCTTTGGCCACGACGAAGCTGGGGATGATTTCCGCCGGTGACGGTCTCTGGGGGCCGAGCTGGGGTACGGGCCCGGCCATTCTGGTCGCGATTGTCCTGGCGATTGCCTACGACCAGCGATTTGCCATGGGTGCAGGCACGGTCTACTGCGCTTTTGCGGTTCTGGCGGTGGGCCCGCGACCGGAATGGGGCTTTCAGTTGCAGGGCATGGGGTTGTTTTTGACCATGGTCTCCGGCGTGATGACGTGCTGTTTGTCGCTGAAGGAGATTCGAACGCGTATGAAGCTGCTGGAAGTCAGTGCTCTGGCGGCGACGGTGGTATTTGCCACGGCCTGCTCCGTGGTGTACCTGAACTTCCTGGGCGAGCCGCCGGGCCCAACCCGCGTCCTTCAGGCGGCGGGGTATCATGCCGGTGCCGCGTTTATCGCCGGTCTGCTCATTCAAAGCCTGCTGCCGCTGATTGAAAAGGGGTTCCGCATCGCCACCAGTATGACCCTGCTGGATTACTCCGACGCCAATCAGCCCCTCTTGAAGAAGCTGGCGATCGAGGCGCCGGGAACGTTCAGTCACAGCTTGCTCATCGGTTCCATCGCGGAAGCGTCGGCCGAGTCCATCGGCGGCAACGGGCTCCTGTGCCGCGTCGGCGCCTATTACCACGATATCGGCAAGCTCAACAAGCCCAAGTA
>JAFGCA010000330.1 GCA_016932895.1 Sedimentisphaerales bacterium
GATCATCCCTGTCAGAGCACCACATAGGGCCGGCCGCTCCGCAGAGCCCCGGCATTGCCAACAACCTGGGCGCCCGGTATCATCACCCCGGCGGCGCCGGTGCGTTGCCGGTCGTCAGGCGCGCGAATACGTATCCTTAGCTGCAAGAGAGTTTTCCGATATGGCACAACATCGTTGTCCCGTGTGGGTGGGGTATTTCCTGGCCAGCGGACTCAGGAAGCTGTGGCAGAATCCGGCCGGGATTCTCTCGCCCTACGTCGAGCGGAACATGACCGTTCTCGACCTCGGCTCTGCGATGGGCTTCTTCAGTCTGCCGATGGCCGAGATGGTCGCGCCGGAAGGCAAGGTCGTCTGCGTGGACGTACAAGAACGCATGCTCGATACGCTCAAGAAGCGCGCCGCCGGGGCGGGCCTGAGCGATCGCATCGAAACCCACGTGTGCGGCGACGAGACCATCGGCATCGAGGGCCGCGAAGGCAGCTTCGACTTTGCCCTGGCTTTCGCCGTGATGCACGAAGTCGCAGACCCGGCCCGCTGCTTTCGCGAACTGTTTCGTCTGCTCAAGCCGGAGGCCCACCTGCTGCTGACCGAACCGACCGCCCACGTCAACGAGACTGATTTCGAACGCACGGTGGCCGTGGCGACAGAGTGCGGTTTTGCCGTCGCCGGACATCCGAAAATCCACATGAGCCGGGCCGTCGTCCTGACAAAGGCGCCGCCGGAGACGACATGAGAGGTCGCCCCCGATTGTGATTGCCCCCACCGATGGAGACCGCATGTGCCCCGGGAAACTGAAAGCCCTGATCTTCGATTTGGATGATACGCTCGTCGTCGAGAAAGCCTCGGCCGAGGCGGCGTTTCTGCGGACGTGCGAATTGGCCCGTCAGCGCCACGGTATCGATCCGGAGGCCCTGCACGCAACGCTGCGGCGAATCTGCCGAAGCATCTGGCACAACGCCCCGGCGCGGGACTACTGCGTGGAGATCGGGATCAGCTCGTGGGAGGGCCTGTGGGCTCGATTCCACGGCCGGGAAGAGAGCTTGCAGATCCTCCGCGCCTGGGCCCCCCGCTACCGCCGGGACTCGTGGCTCTGCGCCCTGCGCGAGCATGGGGTCGATGACGAGGCCTTCGCCGCCGAGTTGGCCGAGACGTTTCCCGCGCACCGGCGCGAGCTCCACGTCGTGTATGACGACGTCCGCGCAACGCTCGAATATTTCGGGCTCTCACACCGGCTGGGATTGCTCACCAACGGCGCGCCCGATTTGCAGCGGGAGAAAATCGAAGGGGCCGGCCTCGCGCGCTATTTCGACGACATCGTCATCTCGGGCGACGTCGGCGTGGGCAAGCCGAACCCGCGCATCTACGAGATCATGCTCTCGCGCCTGAAGGCAAAGCCGCACGAGACCGTGATGATCGGCAACAGCCTGACGTCCGACGTAGCCGGCCCGCAAGCGGTCGGTATCAAGGCCGTCTGGCTCAACCGCGCCGGCGACGTGTGTCGCGACGGCGTCGTTCCCGACCTCGAAGTGCCAAACCTGAGTGAATTGCGGCGGGCTGTCGACGAAAGCCGGCGGGGAGAAAGCACTGATTATGAATTGGACGGCGGCAGACCATGAAAACGCTGCGTGATCTTTATCGAATTGGATACGGCCCCTCGAGCAGTCACACGATGGCGCCGGGTCGAGCTGCGGCCTGCTTCGGACGCGACCATCCGGACGCGGCGACGTTTCGCGTCGTCCTGTACGGGTCTCTGGCGGCCTCCGGAAAAGGGCATTTCACCGACAAGGCGATCGTGGACGTGCTGGCGCCGCGCCCGGTGGAGTTCGTCTGGAAACCCTCCGAAGAGCTGCCGCTCGGGCCCAACGGGTTTTGCCTGGAGGCGCTGGACTCATCCGGGCAAACGCTGGCCACGCAGAAACAGTACAGCGTGGGCGGAGGCGCCTTGCTCAGTGACGCCGATGCGCCCGAAGTCTATCCCATCAGCTCGCTGACGACCATCCTGAGCCACTGCGAGGACAACGGCGAGACACTCTGGGAATATGTGGCACAATTCGAAGGGGAAGATTTGTGGCCGTTCCTCGATGAGATCTGGAGCGTCATGCGCGCGTCGCTCGAAGGGGGGCTCGCTGCGGAGGGAGCCATACCGGGAGGGCTGGGTGTGCGCCGCAAGGCCAGTTCGTTTTTCCGCAAGAGCGCCGCTCTGAACGCGGGCTTTCGCAGCGAGGCGCTCCTGGCGGCTTACGCCTATGCCGTGGCCGAGCAGAACGCCTGCGCCAAGCGGGTCGTCACGGCGCCGACGTGCGGCTCCAGCGGCGTGCTTCCCGCACTGCTCTACTTCCTCGGTGACGAAATGGCGTGCCGCCGGGAGGAGGTTTTGCGTGCCCTGGCGACCGCCGGTCTGATCGGGAATATCGTCAAGACCGACGGATCGATCTCCGGCGCGGCGGTGGGGTGCCAGGGGGAAATCGGCACGGCCTGCGCGATGGCCGCGGCGGCAACGGCCCAGTTGCTGGGCGGCACACCCCGGCAGATCGAATATGCAGCCGAAATGGGACTGGAGCATCACCTGGGCCTGACCTGCGACCCCGTGGGCGGACTCGTACAGATCCCGTGTATCGAACGCAACGCCCACGCGGCCACGCGGGCCCTGAGTTGTGCCCGCTTCGCCCTGCTGTCGGACGGCCTGCATCGTATCTCCTTCGACGACGTGGTGGCCGTTCTTCTGGAGACCGGCCGGGCTCTGCCCAGCCTCTATCGAGAGACAGCCACCGGCGGACTGGCACGCATTTACGAAAAACGCATCGCTCAGCAAAAGGACGGACAAGTCAAATGACACGAGTTTTGATACTGATCGTGGCGGCGGCTTTCGGACCGACCGGGGGCAGCGCCAGTGCACATTCTGCGGCAAAGCCGGATGACGATGTCGTGCCGGTCTCGCGCGGCACCTGGCAGCGCAACGACCGCCCTCTGCTGACGAACTTCGACAACATGTACGCGCCCTGCGTGGTGGAAACGCCCGGCGAGTACCGCTACCGAATGTGGTTCTTCGGCTGGGCCGCCGGCCACACGAACCCGGGCGTGCCCGGCTGCGACGCCATCTTTCACGCCCGCTCGATGGACCTGCTGCATTGGGAGGTCTACAGCCGGGGCGGCACCTGGGAGGCCACAATGAATCCGTCGAAGTGGATGCCCGTGCTTCATGCGAGCGAGCGCTGGTACGAGGCGTGGCACGTGGGCGATCCGTCGGTCGTTCTCGAGGACGGCACGTTTTACATGGCCTACAGCGCGACGTCAAAACACTTCGAAAAGACCGCCGGCTACCCGGCCACGATGGTCCAGTGCGTCATGGGCGCGACCTCCGACGACGGCATCCACTGGAAGAAGACCGCCGCCCCACTGCTGATCCGCGCGGCCGATACGGCCCACCCCAAACCCGAGCCCGAGCGAATCGGCGACTTCCATCGCCCCTGCCTGCGCCGGGAGGACGGCAGGTGGAAGCTGTGGTTCGACTATTGGGTCCCGGGTAAGGGCGTCTGCATGGGCTGCGCCGAGAATCGCGGCGATTTCGCGCAGGCGAGCGGCTTTGCGTTCGTGCACGACCTGGCCGCCCCGCTGCTGGAGAACTGGCCCAATCCCGAGATCGTCAGGGTGGGCGATGCCTATCACTGCTTCGCCGATCCGCCCGGCTACCCGATCAAAACAGGCGAGTCGGGCTGGAAGAGCCGCCAGCTCCGCGAAGCGGTCTCGACCGACGGCCTCATGTGGCGGCGGCTCGACTTCATCGAACCCGACGAGGACGCCGACGCCTGTCACGTCCCCCAGGCCCTGGTTGCCGACATCGACGGCGCAAAATGGCTTTATCTGTTCTATTCCACCCAGATCGGCTACAAAAAGGCAGACGGTCAATATCATTACCAGTACGATCGCATTCGCGCCATGCGGCGGAAGATCGCCGAGGGCATCGAATAGGACGACAAAACCTGACGAGAGAACGTGATTGAAACGGTGCGAACGGTGAGCTTATGGGGCGTAGTCGAAACACAGCAAAGGAAAGTGTGTGGGCCAATGCGCGCATCGATCGAACCGAGGACAGCGACGTGTGCCTGCCGCGCATCGTCGCTCGGCGTCCGGCCAAAGGAGACATTCATCCGCTCCCGAAAAACGTACTGACCGGTGCGCTGCGGCTGGAAATCCCGACGGAGTATCTCTACGGCCTTGCGCGTATTGAACTGCGAGCCCGGGAAGGAAACGAGATCGGAAACCCGTTCGGCAAATACTGCCGGGATGAGAAAACCATCATTCTCTACTCCCTGCCGACCGAGTGGACCGTTCCTTGCATGCCACCGGGAAGGAAGCAGAGCCTGCAGATGTTCGGCGCCGAGATCCAGCGGGGTGAAAACTCGTGGTGCGTCCGTTGGCCCGATCACCCATCGCTGGGCTTATGGTTCTTCGCGGAGATCGTAACGCATGAGCTGGGTCATCATTTCTCCCACCAGTACAGGAACAAGCGAGGCAAGATTCGCGGCCGCATGTACCGGGAGATGAACGCAGACCTTCACTCGCTACGACTGACGCGAAAAATGTCCGAGAGGTGGCGGAGGCGGCGGAGGGCAACACAGAGCACAGAAGAGGCGTAACCGTAGTCCCGAAGCAGCAGCGGGATGGTACCGGGATTATGTTTGACTTACCGCAGCACGGCCACGATAGTGCCTGCACGCCGCGTGGGCAGAACAATCCCTCTCGGCGGTATCGGCCGAAACCGAAGTCCTGTCTCGGCAAAGGCATCGCCCGGGGTAGTGGCATGACGAAAATTCGCGCAGAAGAGCCGAAGGACGTGCAGGGCGTTCGGGAGATCCTCTTGCGGGCCTTTGGACAACCGCAGGAGGCGGATGTCGTGGACGCGCTGCGGCGGGAGTGTGCCGGGATGTTGTCGCTTGTGGCGGTTGTGGATAGCCGCGTGGTTGGACACGTCCTCTTTAGTCCCGCTACGCTGGAGGGCGAGGGCCGGAAGGTCGAGGGCATGGGACTGGCGCCCGTGGCGGTTCTGCCGGAATATCAGAAGAAGGGCATCGGCTCGGCGCTCGTCCGGGCGGGTCTGGCGCAACTACAGAGCACGCCCTGCCCTTTCGTCATCGTCCTGGGGTATCCCGATTACTATCGGCGATTTGACTTTGAGCCGGCAAGTCGTTACGGTATCGCCAGCGAGTGGGATGTCCCGGATGAAGCGTTTATGATACGGATACTCGATGGGGAGGTGATGCAGGGAATCTCGGGGGTGGCCCGGTATCGGGCGGAATTTGCCCAAGCGATGTAGTACGTTGACGCGAAGCGGCCACAATCGGCCGCCTCGCCCTATTCACCTTTTTTTTGCTGGTATCGTTGGAGAACATCATGACACAAGCCACGGCACGTCACATTTTGGTGGAAACCGCAGAGAAGTGCGAAGAGCTCAAGAAACAGATCGAGGCCGGCAGCGACTTTGCCGACATCGCCAGGCAAAATTCCAAGTGTCCCTCAGGACAGCAAGGCGGCGACTTGGGCTCGTTCACTCCGGGCCAAATGGTGTCGGAATTCGACGAAGTCGTCTTTCGCGACGAGATCGGCAAGGTACACGGCCCGGTCCGGACGCAATTCGGGTACCATCTGATCGAGATCACCAGTCGAACCGAGTGACAACACCGGAAAAAACGGACAAAACCGCGAAAATTGCGTACGCGGTGGGAATGTTTTGGCCCCAGACGCGACTATCTTGTGGAACTCGGGTTTGATGAACGCAAGCGTCGCAGGGGTCGTTGAGAGCCAGCTATGGATCGGGGCTCAATGAAGACATTAGAGGTCAGATCGCTGACAAAGTGGTACGGCTCGGTCCGGGGGGCCGAGGACGTAACCTTTGCCATCGCGCCGGGAGAGATCTTCGGCTATCTCGGGCCGAATGGCTCGGGCAAAACCACGACCCTGCGCTGCATCATGGGACTGCTGCGTCCCACCTCCGGGCAGGTACGCGTGCTGGGCCGGCGAGTCAAAGCCGGTCGCGGGACCGAGCATGCCCGCATCGGATACCTGCCGGGCGAATTTCGCCTTTGGGGCTGGCCGCGCGGCCGGCGCTCGCTGAGGGTATTGGCCGCGCTGGGAGGCGGTGACGGCTCGAAGAAACGCCGGGAGGAGCTGGCCGATAGGCTTGATCTGGACCTGAACCGGCGGGTAGGCGATCTGTCGAAAGGCAATCGCCAGAAGGTCGGCGTGCTCTACGCGTTTCAACACCGGCCGGAAGTGCTGGTCCTCGACGAGCCCACCACGGGGCTGGACCCGCTCATGCGGCAGATCGTCCTGGATCTAATCCGGGAAGCCGCCGAGGCCGGGGCCACGGTCCTTCTGTCCTCGCACGATCTGAGCGAGGTCTCGGCCGTGTGCGGCCGGGCTGCCATCCTGCGCCAAGGCCGCCTGGTCGAGTTGGCCCCGATCTCGAAGATCGTGCAACAGGGACAGCGACGCCTGAAGGTCTGGTTCGCCGATGGCACTCCGGCGCCCGAGGTACCGGCCGACCGCTTGCCCGGTGTGCACGTGATCGAGCAACAACCCGGCATGCTCCATGTAGCCTACTACGGGACCGCCGAAGCCGTCTTGAAGTGGGTCGCGCAGTTCCCCGTCGATCGCATCGCCACGCCCCAGACGTCGCTCGAGGAAGCCTTCATCCAGTACTACGAAATCGACCGAACCACGGCCCGGGGACAAGCAGCATCGACGCCTCCCGAGGAGGTCCCTCATGCGTAAGACCGGACGACCGCCCTTTCCGCTGACGCTGCTGTGGTTCTGGTTTCGCCGCACGCTGCTGGTCTGGACGGGGATCGCGCTGGCGATCTACCTGATGCAGATCGCGGTTTGCGGCATCATCCACGACAACGAGAGCGTCAAAGCGTTTCTGGGATTTCTCGATATGTTCCCCGCGGTCCTGAAGATCGCTCTCGGCGGCGAAATGGTGCAGATGGGCAAGACGCCGGGCTTGATCGCCATCGGCTATCAGCACCCGTTCGTACTGTTTCTGTACATGCTCTTCGCCGTGGGCGTGCCAACGGGCTTTCTGGCAGGCGAGGTGCAGAGAGGGACGATGGAGCTGATCCTGAGTCGGCCGATCACGAAGATGCAGGTCTACATCTGCGCCGGCTTCCTGACGATCGCGGGCATGTTTGCCCTGGCGATGGTCATGTTCCTCGGTACGGTCACGGCGGTGAATATCTACAATTTCGGCGAACCGATCCCGCTGGACCTGTTCTTCCGCATCGCGGTCAACGGCGGGTTGCTGGCCAGCACGGTCGGAGCGGTCGCGCTGCTGGCGGCAGCCTTCTTTCGGGGGCGGAACCTGGCCGTCGGCGCCACGGCTGCATTCCTCGTGGTCAACTACTTCGCGTGGATCCTCTGCCAGTTGTGGCCCCGGATGTACTTCCTGCGACACATCACGCTATTCAACTACGTCAAAGGTCCCAAGGTCTGGGTCGGCTGGCCTCTGGACGACATCGGCGTGCTGGTAGCGGTCCTCATGGCCGCTGTCATCGCCGGCGGCGTCATCTGGCACCGTCGCGACCTGCCCCTGTAGGCACCGTGCGACGAGTTGCAGCGTCTATCCGCCGCAGCGTCTGGCCGGGTAGCCTTCTCGGCGCAGCTCTTCCAGCAGCGTCTCGCGGTGCTCGCCCTGAATCTCGATCGTGCCGTTCTTGACGGTCCCGCCGGCCCCGCACTTTCGCTTGAGCTGTTTGGCCAGCTTCCGCAAGCCTTTGGCATCGAGGGGCAGACCGGTAATGATAGTCACGCCCTTGCCCTTTCGCCCCTTGGTTTCCCGCCCTACTCTCACATCACCGTCGCCGAGCGGGACGGCGGCTGCCTCCTCGCGACATAGGCACTGCGCCGCAGGCCGGCCGCACCGCGGACACATCCGCCCATGCGCCGTCGAATAAACCATTCCCGATCCGTCTCTGTCTTTCATCGTCGATCACGTTCTCCATACCGTCTGACACATCCTGGCCGCCGGCAAGACGGCATTCTATCGCCGTCCTCTCCCCGTGTCAGCGGGAGAAAACGGACGGGAGTTGCTCGGCGTAGGGGCGCTCGGCCCGGTAGAGGCGCAGGTGGTCCTGGATGCCCCGGGCGAGGGTGTCGTCGCGGCGTTCCACGGCCAGGGCCATCGCCTCGTCGGCGGCGGCCACGGCCTGCTCGAACCGGCCGGCGGCGGCGTAGGCGGTGGCCAGGGTGTCCAGGAAGTTGGGCTCCCGGCGTCGCGTCCGCCGGCAGGCCTCCTCGGCCAGCCGCACCGCCTCCTGCGGATCGAAGAACGCCGCCTCCGGGAAAATCGCCAGACGCCAGGCCAGATTGTTCATCACCACGGCCCAGCCGGGCTTGAACTCCAGCGCCTGCCGATAGTACGTGACCGACGCCTCGACGTACCCCAGCTCCGAATAAAGACTCGCGAGGTAGGACGCGGAGAGTCCTTTGTCCGGCATTTCGTCCAGGTTCTCTTTGAGGGTCTCAATCTGGATGAGGCGACAGCGCTGCGCCAGATCGGGCGTGCTGAACACCTCGGCGTCCACCACGTTGTGCGCCGCGTACGTCTCCATCATTTTGAAGAACCGCTGCTCCTGCTCGACCGTGGCACTAAACAGATCGATCATCTTCGGAAACGGCACATACACCGACAAGGCGTAGGCCGCAAAATCGAGCTGGGCCTCCACACGGGTTTCGATCTCGTCGAGAATCTGCTGCGTTTCCGGGCTGAGCCACGCGGCCCGTTGCGTGCGTTTCAGGATCGTCCTGTCGATCTGATACATCAGCTTCGGGGCGGCGAATTCCAGACGCGGATGATTGTCGGTATTCACCGGGCCGTCACCATAAAGCCGGGACAAATCCTCAGTGATCAGAAGCCGGTACAAAAGCCGGGGATCGCCAATCGTGACGTTCTGGGATTGCGCCACAAAACTCAGCTTGTCGCGCGCGCACTGGAGATCGAGCTTCCTGTCCCCTTTGAAACCCACCAGCAGATAGTCGAGCCCGGTCCGGGATGGATTGGTCGTCACCAGAACGCTCTGGGGAAAGACCTCGGTGAAGGTCCGCCCGATCAGCGCGAAGTTGGACCAGTCCATCTGGTAGGCGTGCATGAACTGCACGAAGATGCCGTCGTCGTTGAGCCGGTCGCGGGCCAGCATGAAGAACTCTTGGGTAAACAGCGTCGCCAGGCCGGCCATCCAGGGGTTGGAGGGCTCGGAAATGATGACGTCGTACTTCTGGTGGGTCAGCTCCAGGTGGGCCCGCCCGTCCTGAATAATCAAGTGGGTCTTGGGATGCGTCAGGACGTCGTTGTTCCAGGGGGTGAAGTAGTCGCTGGCCTCGACCACCTGATAGCTGATGTCGATGACGTCGAGTCGATCCATCGGATAGTACAGGACCTCGCCGGCCGTGACGCCGCTGGCCAGCCCGAGAACCATCACGCTCCTGGGATCCGGATGAAACAGCATGGGAAAATGGGCCGAAAGCGTCTGCGTCATCATGTCGCCGTGCGAAGAGGCATCGGGCTTGCCGCTGTTGGCCATAACGTACTCGTTGCCCCCGAAGGGTCGCGGCTGCTCGATCACGGTCGTGAAACCGCCGATCCCGTCCCCGTAATACACCAGCTTGTCGTGTTCGGCGTCCAGAAACAGGTCGGACCCGCCGGCGAGGGCCTCCCACCAGCCGATGCCGGCAATGTCCACGTTGACCTGGTCGAAACGATGGTACTTGCCCTTGGCCAGCAGGTAGCGGTCCCAGTGCGGCCAGTACAGGCACAGAACCAACCCGGCCAGCGCGGGCACCGCCAGCGGAGCGAGCTTCCGAGCGGCCCGCTTCTGGTGCCGCAGAACGATAGCCGCAATGGCCAGACAGTTCAACAACTGGATGGCGACGACGAGACTCAAGCCTCTCTCTTTGCCGATCCAGGGGATCAGAACAAAGCCCGCGCAGAACGATCCCAGGACCGCCCCGATGGTGTTGATGGCGTAGGCCACGCCGATGGTATGACCGACCTTCGCTACCGACTGGGTGCAAATCTTGCTGACCAGCGGAAACGTGGCTCCCAGGCAGAGCGTGGGCAGCAGCATGAACGCAAACAGCGAGCCGGCCTTGAGCAGATGCATGAGAGCGAAGCTGTCTCTCGAGAACCACAACAGCTTCGTGAAGAAGACCTGGCTGTTGCCGAAGATCTGGCTGACGAGCAGGGCCAGCAGGGCCGCACACAATTGCGTGTACAGCAGGAGATGGACGGGCCTTTTCGTTTTGTCCCCGAGCCAGCCGAAGAGCATGCTGCCCAGCGCCAGGCACGTGATGAACGTCACCAGCACGATGGTAAACGAGTACGTGGTGGGCCCCACGATCAATCCCAGCAGCTTGGTCCAGATGACCTCGTAGGACATGGAGCAGAAGCCCGACACGGCGAAGACCACGAGCGCTGCGATCACCACCGCGGCGGGATACGAAGTGCCTTCCGCCGGTTCGATTTCAGCAGGCGCAGGTTCGGCCGGAACCGCCGCCGGCAGCTTGACCTTGTAGCTCAAAGCCACGCACGAGAGACCAATGATGCCGTTGGTCAGCACGGCCAGCAGCAGCGTCCCCTGCATGCCCAGCAAATCGATCAGCCAGAAGCCGCACAGCAGCGCTCCCAACGCGGCCCCGATCGTGTTGAGTCCGTATAACAGACCCGTGTGACTGCCCACGTGAGACAGACGCGCCACGTAGAAGCGGCACAGGATCGGCAGCGTCGCCCCCATGCAGATCACCGGGACCACCAGCAGCAGGCTGCATCCCACGAACGTCAGGAAGCTGTAGAGCATGAAGTGCTCGAAGAGCCGGTTGTAGAGGACCACGTAGAGAGGCCTGAACACCAGCAGCAGCACGGGTAGCACCACGCAATAGCCGCCGATGGCCAATTCCAGCAGGCCGTAGAGCCTCACCAGCTTCATCGGTTCCGTGACGCGGTCGATGGTGCGGCTGGCCACGTAGCTGCCCACGCCCAGGCCCCCCATGAAAACCGTCAGTACGATGCTGACGGCGAACGGGGCGCCGCCGATAATCTTCGTGATCATCCGCGTCCAGAGCAGCTCGTAGGTCAGACCCGTCAGGCCGGAAACGAAGAAACAAACCAGAACGAACCATGCCACAAGAACGCGAGAGTACTTCTTGGTGCTGCCTTTTTCCATCGTATCACCTGTGCACTGCGTGACGCTTTTGCCTCCGTCCGAAAACCACTTCTTGCCGTCAGACCCTGCCCCCCAGCGGGGAGACCGGGCCCCATCCAATGTCGGAAAGAAATGCAAGCAGTCTTAGCAATTCGTGCCCAGAAAAATGCGACTCCCGGGATCGGCGGGCACACCATCGGCGCACGGGTTGAGAGGAACCGCAGCGGCGCGATTACGCCTCGAAGTACACACCGCCCTTCTTCAAGGCATCACGCAAGTCGCCATACCGCAGGTCCCGGGTCCCGCACTTTTTCGCGGCGCAGAGAGCCGCCGCGGTGCCGGCGCCCTGGCCCTGACCCATGCAGCAGACCGTGTTACGCGTGGACATGTGGGCCCGGTGGTCCGAGGTGATCAGCATGCCGGCCGCCAGGAGGTTCTCGATACCCGCGACGCGCTGCGCCTTATAGGGGAAGCCATAGGTGCCGCCGTCCTTGATCTGCAGACGCGGGGCCGAATCATGGAAGCCGTAAACCATGATCTCGTCGTCGAAATGCCGGCCCTCGATGACGTCTTCATGCGTGATGTCGTAGTCGCACTTGATCAGGCGCCCGCGACGAATGCACAGCTTGGGACTGGTGCGCGCCATAAACGCCTTCTCGCAGCCGGGGACGTACTGCCGGAACAGTTCGACGGCCTTCGCCATCCGCCGGCGGATTTCCAGCTCGGCCCGGGCCACCTCGTCCCGGTCGGTCGGGCTGACGCGCATCTTGAAGTTGCACTTGATGAACATCAGGTAGTTGTCGTGAACGCTCGTGGTGACCATGCTCATGCCGATCGCCTGGGCCGCTTCGGTCATCCCGGTCGGCAGTTTGACCGACTCGCTGCCCACGCGGACGATCTGGTCGGGCTCGCCGCTGCGGACCCCTTTGGCCAATTGGCCCACGGCATCGTGTGACTTGAGGTAGGCATAATACGTGTCCATGCATACGTTGCCCATACCGACGCTGTTGCAGACCGCGTAATCGTTGGGCTCGGTGTATTTGGCGCCGGCGTATGCCGACAGGTCGCCGTAGGCGGTGCAGTCCACAAAGCATTTTCCGTAGAACGCCTCGCGCCCGGAGCGGCTCTCGACCACCGCCCCGCGAATGCGGATCCCGTCCATGACGGCGCCGACCAGCATCGTATTGACGAAGACCTGCACGCCCGCCTCGACGAGCATCTCGAACGTGACGAGCTTGTACAGCTCCGTGTCGATGCAGGTGCAGACCGAATCGTAGTTGTAGCCCCGGGACATCTCGGCGTGGCCCGAGCAGGCGCCGACCTTCATCAGCCGGTCGATGATCTCCTGCGGGATACCGCGGACGACCTGGCGCCTCTCAACGTCGAAGGCCTTCCAGAGATTGTAGAAGCTGTGCAGGGCAGTGCCGCCTTCGGTGACGGTCCCGCCCGGATAGCCCTTGACCTCGACCAGGGCGGTCCTGGCCCCCTGGCGTGCCGCGGCCAGGGCCGTAACGACGCCCGCCGTCCCGCCGCCGGCCACCACCACGTCGAACTTCCGGACGGGCAGCCGCTTAGCAGGCTCATGGCAATAGTCGCCGCTGGCCTCGGCAACCGGCGCCACGTTCACACCCAGGCCGGCGCCCGCGCCCGCAGCCAACATTCGTTTGGAAAACTCGCGTCGATTCATGCCTGTCTCCCTTTTTTCAACTGTGTTCGATTCCTCGTCCCGGATCCGTTGTTACTGCATCTCGTAACGATAATACAGGAAGTGCCCCGCTCTTTCTATCTTGAAAGACGCAGAATCAGCATGGGCGACAAGTTGCCCATCCTACAACTGCATGCCCTTGCTCCTTCGCTCCTCGAGTGGCAGCAAATCTGCGGAGATACGGGGAACGGGCCGTCTGCTCATGTTTGCATAAGGAAGCGGCATGCCGGCAACGCCGGCTCAGGCGGATTGGGAGATGATTTGCAGCTCGCGCTGGCGGATCAGCTCGATCATTTCTTCGGCCGTCTCGGCATACTCCAATTGCTCGATGAGAGCCTCGTGGTGGAGGATGCGGCACAGGCGGGCCAGGACGTGTACGTGGTGACGGTCGTCCTGGGAGACGGTCAGGAAGAACAGTTGGCTCAGCCGGCCGTCGGGGGCCCCGAAGACGATCCCCTGACACGTTCGCGCCACGACGAGGATCGGCTCGGCCACGGCATAGGGCAGCGGACGATGCGGGTGCGGGATCGCGATTCCGCCCGGCATGGCGGTGCTGCACAACTGCTCCCGATGCAACACGGCCTGGAGAACCTCCGGCCCATCGTAGACCAGGCCGGTCCGGTCGGCCAGGGCGACCAGGGCCCGGATCGTACTGCTCTTGGTGCGCGACTCCAGGTCGGCGACGACCGCTTCGGTCCGCAGCAACGGGCCCACGACCGCCTCATCCCGGCGGGCCTGCCGGTGCGCAATCATGCCCGCGTCCACCTCGGCCAGATTGCCCCCGTCCATCGTGGTCATCGTCTGTTGCAGCCACTGCGTGATCGCCGCCCGATTGAAGCGGAAGCGCCCCCCGATCTTCTGACAGGGGATCTCACCCCGCCCGGCCATGCGCTCCAAGCGGCGCATATCGGCCCCGAGCATCTGAGCCACGTCCTTCAATGTCATGCTGCCATATGGCATTGGGCGACTTTCACATCCAACCACGATCGAACAGCAACGGCGCACTGCAGGAAAAAGCCGAGTTTCTCCACCCTTCCTGCCGGATTATCTCCGACCCATCCGCCGCTGCGCCAAACGCACACGCACGAATGTCCCCGCGCCGCGCCGAAGAAACACCTATTATCGTCCCTATCGGCACCAACGGCAAGGAAATTCAGAAAACATGGTGATTTCCGAGGTACCGAGCATCCCGAGGTGACGTGAAGAAGCCTCTCAGCATGGCCTGTCGGGCCGAAGACGGCCGCGCCACACCCGCCACCAGGCCCGGACACCGGTGAAGACTCCGTATCCCGCGAACAGAGCCAGCGCATACAGCCCCGAGTAGAGCACCAGGTTCTCGAAGTATATCACTGCACCCAGCAGATTTCCCTGCCACCACGAACGCGGCATATACAACGTCAGTACGCGCAAGCCGGGCTCCAGATACCTGTTGAAGGCGTCGTTCACCCTGATACTCGGATGCCTCCCGCACGCGACCGCGGCGGCGAAGTGGAGGGCGAAGATCGTTGCAATAAGCACAACGAACAACAAACGACGCGACCGTATCGTCTCAAACATGCCATATCTCCCTGAAAGCACAACGCCTCCCGGTCCTCGAACCGGCCTCTCAACATGCCGACCACCCACCCGCCGGCAAACGGGGACTTCCCGTCACGCAGTAGAATTGATTTTCGCCGCGCGCGGCGCCAGCGGCAAGACAATTTCCGATAATTCGCTCTCTGCTGCACGTCCGCCCGGGGCGGATCGCGTACGTCGCTCCCGGCCGACCCGCCTGTTGGCCCCACCCGGCCCGTTACCGCGCCAGATACAGGATGACGCCGATCAGCGCGGAAATCACCGCCGTACAAACACTTAACGCCATCGCGAAGGTCCAGGCGTAGCGTTTGTTGAGCTTGGAGACCACGTACTTGAGGTAGCGGTCGCTGGCGGCGAAGGTCTTGCTCATCTGCAAAATGCCTTCGGTATTGCTGACGGTGTTGTGGTTGAGCCGCTCCAGCGTGTCCTTGAACTTGTGGAAACTCTCGGCGAACTGCACGTCGGTCTCGGCGGCGGCGGCGAGCTGATGGTTGATCGTGGTCAGCGTGTCGGTTTGCCGCGCCGTCTCGGCGGGGATACTCTCCACGGCTTCGATGAATTGGCGGTCCTTCGCGGCCGTGCTCTTGAGTTGCTCCAGCAGCTCGCTCGCCAGCGCCCGCTGGTTCTCCACCGCCGCCGGAAAGCTCTCCAACTGCTCCGGAAGCAACCGCACCCGGCTCATAAGCTCTTCGTGCTGCGTGAGTTGCTGATTCAAATGGCTATTGATCTTGCCAAGCTGATCGACGAGCTGCTGGAAACCCTCCTGTAGCGTCTCGGTGGAATCGCGCCGCTCCAGCGACGTCACAGTGTTGACCACCACCGGGTCGTGCGGCGCGTTGCTGCTGCGCCCGCCAAACCCCGCGTCGCGCTCCGTCGTCGACATCAGAAGCCCGTCATCATCCAGTGCGGGTCCGCACGAACTCACTTCCTCGTAACGATGCGCCCGCAGCCAGCTACCGGTCCCGGTCAGAATTTCCTTCAGTGTCATCCTTGAGCAATCCTCAATATGGCAACCTGACTTTGAGTTTTATCGGCCGATGCACTCCATCGCCGGTATCAGTGTCATCGGACCGGGCGCCGGCCGGCCTTGAGCAAAATGCCACCGCCCCTCCGCGCCGGGCAGAAAATACGGTTTTTAATGCTGATACGAACGCTCTTACAGGAAAGAAAATCGGCGGTGACGGGGGTAAACTGCGTTTTTGGCGCAGCAGTCGCGATGGGAGCCCTATCACCAGCCGCACGGGCGATTTTTCAGGACGTGACATCGCTCACGGAATCCCGCCCTTGTGCTGCCCGCTGGAGCCGTTACAATGCAGATCGAATTCGTAATTGCTGCTTTTCAGGAGACATACGAACGTGAAGCTGGCGACCTATTGCAGTGACGAAGCCGTTTCCTGCGGCGTGCTGACCAACGCGGGCATCGTGGATATTCCGTCGGCCTGGCCGGACTCGAACCCGCCGCGAACCGTACTCGAAATCCTCGAACGCGGCGATTCCTGCCTTGATGCGATCCGGAAAGTCGTCGAATCCGCGCCCGAGGCGATCGCCGCCGATTCGGTGCGGCTGCTGGCACCGATCCCGCGACCGAAGAAGATCCTCGCCCTGGCGGGCAACTACAGCGAGCACATCAAGGAGGCCTCCGTCCACCATGGCTACAAGCTGGGCCTGTCCGAGTCGCCTCGCCAAACGACCACGCCGCGACCGTTTCTCATGCCCCCCACCGTCGTCGCCGGCCCGGACGAGACGATCCCCTGGCCCGATTACAGCGAGCAGATCGACTACGAGCTCGAACTGGCCGTCGTCATCGGCAAAAAGGGCAAATGCATCGACGCCGCCGACGCCCTCGACCACGTCGCCGGCTACACCATCGCCAACGACGTCTCGGCCCGTAGCGTGACATTCACCAAAGGCCGCCAGGAACGCCCCTGGGACGACTTCTACGACTGGCTCAACGGCAAATGGGCCGACGGCTTCTGCCCCATGGGCCCCTGCCTCGTGACGAAGGACAGAATCCCCGACGTACAGAACCTCAGGATGACGCTGAAGGTCAACGGCAAGACCCGACAGGACGCCAGCACCGCACAGATGATCTACTGCGTCGCCGACATCGTCTCGTTCCTGAGCCACCTCATGACGCTCGAGCCGGGCGACGTCATCTGCACCGGCACCCCCTCCGGCGTAGGCGTGGCCACCGGCAACTTCCTCAACGCCGGCGACCGAATCGAAGCCACCATCGAACGCCTCGGCACCCTAACCAACACCCTCGGCCCCCGCCCAGAACAGTTCTACGAGCCGCTTGCCTGACTCCAGCTCAACGCCCAGGCGGAAGATCCGGTGCCTCGTCACCGGTGCGACATGGCGAACGGAACTCACGCGTTTGCAAGGGTTTGCGGCACGGACGACGAATTACGCCGCTGCGAAAGTAAAGCCAATCCGCCGGGCCTGCATTGGCGCGAGGTAGTGTGTTTTTCTGGAGAAGGTGGACAGGGCAAGGGCCAGACGGTACGCTCATGGCGCCGTAGCGGCCACGCAATGATCGATTGTATTCCCTGTGAGAAAGGATGATCGAAATGAACGACAACTACAAAAAAGCGCTTTTCGCCGGCGCCGTCTCCCTGCTGCTTCTGTCCTGCGTCTGTTCGGCGCAGGCGGAGATTCCGCTGGCCGAGCATCCCAGGCCCGATTTCCAGCGAGCCCAATGGCTTAATCTCAACGGCGCGTGGGAGTTTCGATTCGACAAGGACAACGTTGGGATGGAGCAGAACTGGGCCGGCGGGGACCCCGAATTCCCGCTCTCGATCACGGTACCGTTTCCGTGGGGCTCGAAGCTCTCGGGCGTCGAGAGCCAGGCAGACATCGGCTGGTACCGCCGTACGATTCGCGTGCCCGCCGACTGGAAAGGCCGGCGCGTCTTCGTCGTCGTCGGCGCCTGCGACTGGCACACCACCGGCTGGCTCGACGACAATAAGGTCGGCGCCTTCCAGGGCGGGTACACGCCCTTCGAATTCGAGCTGACCGACTGCGTCAAGTGGGGGCAGGACCAGCAACTCGTCCTGCGCGTCGACGACACCGACCATCCCTTCAAGCTCAACGGCAAACAGGGCTACGGGCAGGCCAAGGGAATCTGGCAGACGATCTATCTCGAAGCCCGGCCGAAGGTCGCCCTGGAGACAGTGCAGTTCCTCCCGGACATTGACGAAAAGAAGGTCACCATCAAGGCCCGGTTCGACCAGCCGGCGCCCGCGGCGATGACGTTCACGCTCCGCATCAATGCGGAAGCCGCCCAGACCGTCGTTGATGCGAACATCGAGAAAGGCAGACGCTACCTCACCCTCGAGGTCCCGCTCAAACGGATGCGACTGTGGTCGCTGGAGGACCCGCACCTGTACGAGGCCGAGGTCGTCCTCTCGGGCCAGGGACAAAGCGACATCGTTTCCACGTACTTCGGGATGCGCAAGATCAGCGTCGAGAAGCTGCCCGGCACGGACTTCCCCTACGTCGCGCTGAACAACAAGCCGATCTACCTCAAACTGGCCCTCGACCAGGCTTATCATCCCGACGGCTTCTACACGTTCCCCAGCGACGCCTATATGCGGGACGAGATCCTGCGGTCGCGCCAGATCGGCCTCAACGGCCAGCGGATCCACGTCAAGATCGGCATCCCGCGCAAGCTCTACTGGGCCGACAAGCTCGGCCTGCTGATCATGGCCGACGTGCCCAATAGCTGGGGCCAGCCCGACGAGAAGATGCGCAGCGAAACCGAGGTCGCCCTTCGCGGCATGCTCAAACGAGACTTCAATCATCCGTGCATCTTCAGTTGGGTCATCTTCAACGAAACCTGGGGCCTGCGGACGGGCAGGAAGGGCTACACGCCCGAGACGCAGGACTGGGTGGCGTCGATGGTGCGGCTGGCCAAGGACCTGGACC
>JAFGCA010000331.1 GCA_016932895.1 Sedimentisphaerales bacterium
GCATGACCGAAGCGTAACTCCGCCCGACGCGCCCGCCATGCCCGATCCGCCTTCGGCAGAAACGGGCATGCCACCCAGGCGGAAACAGCTATCGCGGGGCTGGTTGCGAAGTCGGTTGGCTGGCGGGGCGCGGTCGGTGGCCGAGCACCTGCTCGGCCGTTGCGCGACGAACGGCAGAGGTCATGTTCTGCCGCAACTGCATCCGGCCGAGCGGCGAATCCAGCCGTGAGGTCAAATCGAGGCTCGTTTCCGCGGAGGCAAGCTGCCCGGCGGCATAGTCCCAGACGTATTGCCCGCCGACAGTGCCAGTTTCGACAACGAAGGCGTCACCCAGGCTCAGCAGGGATGACGCGCCTCCGGAGGACGACCCCTTGGTGAGCGTGCCGCTCATCGCCAGCTCGGCCGTTTGCTGCCGGGCGTTTGCGCGTCGAAACTCGAACCTCTGCTCCATGACCAATGTGCCCACGCCGAGGGGCAGGGCGATCGACGTCTTCAGCGGCCAGGCAGCCCGCACGCGGGCCGGGCGGGGAACGCCCGCCGTAACGAAAAGCGGCAGTTGCTCAAACGTCTCCCGGGAGAAGAACGAATCCGCCAGGCTGCCGAGGGGGTCCACCAGCCGGCCCCATCCGCCGGAGCTTGCGGAGGCACCGACGAAGTCGATGACCCGCCCGGCCGGGTCCACCCGAATCGTGACCGGCCGCTCAAGCAGCCGCGCGAAAACGGGGGCCAGCGGCGAGGAACTGCCGCTCTGCCGAGAATCGTAATCGAGCATTTCGGAAATGCCGGGGATTTCGCCGTCTGTTTTCAGGGTCATGTAGCACAGCCGCCACTGCAACTCGGCGGAGCCGTCGTCAGCCGCGGCCGTCACGCGGAGCGACATGCCCGACTCGGTGCGGACGGTGACCTGCTGGCTTACGTCCGCGTCCGAGACGGCCACTTCATGCTGAATGACGCTGTTGGTGATGTAGTATATCTCCGTGTCGGGTTTGAACTTCGGAGCAAGGTCAAACGGGGCGGCAAGGGCCGTCGGGCCGACCAGAACCGCGATCAGCATGCTTCGCATCAGGGGGTTCACTGGCATGGGGAAGCTCCGTTGCAGCTTGGCGCCGTGTCGGTCGCATGCGTCAAGAGCGATGCTCCGTTTCTGGGGTGCTTGGGGCGAGGCTCCGCTGGTACGCCTTCCAGCCGGGACACCACCGGGTGTGCCATCGCCAGATCCGGGCCAGCCACGACCGCGGACGGCGTTCGGCAAGCTTCCGGCAGGGGCAGTAGCGACACAAGTGGCGGTAGGCCATCACATGCTCCACAAACAAGCGCCGGGGTACGCGCCGGTGTCCATCATGGTAACACCCGCGGCGAAAGGGGGCAAAACGGCGGTCCCGGCGCGGCCGGCCTATACTCCAGGTATGCAAGCAGCGGGAAAGACCGAGCCGATCGTGATCGTGTACGACGCCGAGTGTGCCTTCTGCCGGGCACAAATGCACGCCGTTCGCAAATGGGACCGGGATGGGAGGTGCGAGTACATCGCGGCCCAGGATCCTGACCTGTTGGGCCGGTTTCCGCAATTGCAGGGGACGGACCTGGCGGACGGGTTGCGAGTGATCCTGCCGGACGGGCAGGTCCGCTTCGGGGCCGACGCCGTCCACGTGATCGCCCAGCGCCTGCCCGCGGTTCGCTGGCTTTCCCCGCTGTATCGACTGCCCGGCGTCGGGGCCCTTTCTCGTCGGGCATACGCCTGGATTGCCGCCAATCGACATGCCCTGAGCCACTCCTGTCAGACGGGCTCCTGCCGGTTGTAGGGCCCTGCTGAACCCCTCCGTTACGTTCACACACCGCCTCAGCAGCCAGGCGGCGTAACGCCACTGTCGCCTCCGTGATGCATGCCGGTCGCCTCATGTCTCCAACCCCCCTCCGGCCGCCCCGGCTGCCTTCTTGCATTGCCACGTTCCTCCGTCTTCCTGCATGACGGTCGGCCACGAACAGTCATGGGCACGCCGGGATGAACAAGACACGCGGCCGACACAACCAGGGGAGCTAGTGCCAGTGATTTGGCGCTGGCGACTGTAATGGATGACTGTCCCCGACATTCCCCAGAAGAAAGGCTGTAGGCTGTGGGCTGTGCGCTGGTGGAGCGGTACACGTACGACCCCTACGGCCAGACGTACATCGAGGACCCGGCCACGCAGACGTTCCGCGGCTGGTCCCGCTTCGGCAACCCGTGGAGCTGGACCGGCTAGCGGTTCGACGCGACGACGGGCCTGTACCACTTCCTGTTCCGCAGCTACAGCCCGCGATTGGGACGGTGGCTGCAGCGGGATCCGATCGGGTACGTAGATGGGGTGAACATGCATGAGTACGTGGGCAGCTCTCCGGTCGGTTGGCTCGATCCACTGGGCTTGACGCGGCTCGGCGAGGAGTGGGGAGGAGAAGTCTCGGGTAATTACGTGAAGCACGAGAGGAGTGATGGTTCAAAGAAGAAGAAGAAAGATCCAGCAGACGAGGGATTAGTGGAGAAGATATCCAAGGAGGATATAGTCGAGTCTGAACCCGTGCCTTCGCAAACGACGGGGAAGGCAACAGGAAAAAAAACAACAGACCGCGGATATTGGCGAGTCGACTATGAGAACGGCCGGGAGTCTGGTAACATCCACGTTGTGTTCAAGGGAAAGAAATGGTATTGGGATCCGGAGAAGAACGTATTTCGCAACTTTGAGACAGGCAACCTGATGGGCAAGTCACAGCTGAAGCGGCTCAACAAGACCAAGGGGATTCGGGATTCCCTGCGCAAAGCGCTGAAACAGATTCAAGAGAAAGGTCAACGGAATTTCAGAGTGTCTCCGAAGGCGTTCCGCAAACTGACCGCTGCGGCGGGGGCACTTGCGGGTTTTATACTCAGTGTCGATGCGCTCTCCGACCCGAACGTCCTACGTGCTTACGGACAACTGATGGGCGCGTTGCAGAACGGAAACGTGGACGGAGCGTACAGATTTGCTGAAGATTTCTCTCTTGCGATAGGTGTAAACCAGGCTGATGGAAAGGTAGCGATGGCTTGGCTGTTATTCTACGAGAATGTTCTCGAGCCGGCCCTTGCCCATGCTGCGAACGGGGAAAAGTAAATGCGCTAATCATGATGCAAGAGCATCACCAGCTTGGTGCGCTCGCCTGTGGGGTCTTGACGGAGCACTGCTCGCAATGCTGCGTTAGATACCGTTGGTACTGTAATGGGACTCGAATGAACGACAAGGTCGGTGATTTTGAAGATGAAACAGAAGCGAATCCGGAGGAATGTCGGACGTGGCGTCGATCGGAGTGCTCGTTACCGTATTCTCCCCAGCCCGCCGAACGCCGAGATAATCCTGAAGGAGGGATTCTTCGGCGATAGTACGGGAGACGTCGATATTGCGAGGCCCTGGACGGTAATCGCCGCCAACGCGGATGGCTTTGACTACCTGGCAGATATGTTTCGCTGCATGGCCCGTTGCGCTCGCGAACTTGAACCAGATTCGAGCGGAGATTACCATGAACATTTCTTGGCGATGTGGGTGGGTGAAACGGGCGCCAGTGAAATGGGCGACGAGATTGAGTGGATGCTCAGAGTCCTAAATGATACGAACCGCGCGTATGTGTATGAGAAGTTCAACATCTGCCCTGAAACAGCCAAGCGAGGCTCCATCGTAGCACGGTATCGTCAACTCGCCGAGGCAGCCGAATCGGCGGAGAGAGAATGGAACAAGCGATGACGCGGTCGGGAAGAGCGGCAAGCGGGACATCATTCCTAGTGTTCGGCACACGACATGCTTGCTTGGCCTGGATGGAATCGGGCGGGGGCGCGCTGCGTACCGACGTTAAACGGAACATCACGAGACGTAACGGGGGACATCTGAGATCGGCGAGCGCTTGACGCAGGTGATTCGCAAGGTGGGCGACACGTCGATTGATCCGGACGAAGACGACGTTGTCTTTGCGTCCGAATATGACGCCCAACAGTCTGGTGCAGGTGGGCCTGGACTACGACGGGATGGGCCGGCTGGACTCGGA
>JAFGCA010000332.1 GCA_016932895.1 Sedimentisphaerales bacterium
GCCAACGTTTTCAACCCGGCCATGGTGGGACGGGCCTTCCTCACCGCCTCCTTCGGCATGCTGATGACCACCTGGACCGTGCCGGCCCCCGTCGATGCCAACCTGCCCAAAATCGCGCCGGAGAACATGGTCAACACTCGAACGCAGGCGACCCCGCTGGCCTGGAGCAAAATGGCCATCAAGGATGAGTACGGGGCCAAGATCTACAACGAGCGCCAGTTCGCCCACACGCTCACCGGCACCGTTGGCGGCTGTCTCGGCGAAACCAGTTCTATCATGGTTCTCCTCGGAGGCATATATCTTCTGCTACGACGAACCATCAGTATCCACATTCCCCTGGCGGTACTGGTCTCGGCGTTCATTTTCGCCGGGATCGCTTATCTGATAGACCAGGATGCGTACATGCAGCCCTTCTTCCACCTCACCAGTGGCGGGTTGCTTCTTGGCGCTTTCTTCATCGCCACCGACCCGGTCACGGCGCCGCTGACGCGTCGCGGGATGTGGCTCTTCGGAATCGGTGTGGGAACGATTACCATGCTGATCCGGATTGTGGGTGAATACCCCGAAGGTGTGATGTTTTCCGTGCTGCTGATGAATGCCGTGACGCCTCTGATCGACAGACTGTGCAAGCGCGTCCCGGCCGGAGGTAAACCCCGTGCGTAGTATCAAACACTTTTTCGAGCAGAGCTGGCTACTGATCGCCGCCTCGTTCTTCTTCGGTCTTCTCATCGCGGCCACCAACGCCGCTCTGTCGGATCGAATCGAGATGAATAAGGTCACGAAGCTGACCAACCTGGCCAAGGGCCTGCTGCCGCAGACCGAGAAATTCGCCCCGGTCAAGGAGAAGATCGAGATCAAGGCCTTTGACGGCAGGCCGGAAGTGACGGCTGTCTACGAGGCCATAGCGGACGGCAACACCGTCGGCTGGACCTTCAAGGCCACCGGCTCCGGATTCGCCGACAAGATCGAGCTCGTTGTGGCCGTGGATAAGGACTTCAATACCCTCGCCGGCTTCGGTGTGCTCATGAGCAACGAAACGGTCGGGTTCGGCGACCAGATCAAAGAAAGCTACTTCCGCAACCAGTTCACCGGGGCACCGGCGGCCACACTGTCGCTGGTCAACACGGGCAACCCGGAAGAAATCGACGACAAGATCGTCGCCATCAGCGGTGCCACCGTCACCAGCACTGCGGTCGTCGAAACGATCAATCATTATCTCGCGCAGATCAAAGAGCAATTCCAGAAGAAAGGACTGATCGGCAATGGCAACGAATCCTGACGGACAGGTCAGTCTGTACAAGGACACCCTTTTCGCCGGTCTGTGGCGGGAGAACCCGGTGTTTCGGCTGCTGCTGGGCATGTGCCCGACGCTGGCGGTCACCGCCGCAGTGAAGCCGGCCTTGACCATGGGCTGCTGCGTCATCTTCGTTCTGGTGTGCAGCAACATCATGGTCAGCCTCATGCGCGATCTGCTCAAGCCGCATCTGCGCATCCTCATGTTCACGCTGACGATCTCCACCTTCGTCACCATCGCGGACCTCTTCCTCAAGGCCTTCCAGCCCAAGATGAGCGAAGCGCTGGGCCCGTACGTGCCCCTGATCATCGTCAACTGCATCATCATCTGCCGGGCCGAAGCGTGCGCCAGCAAGCATCCGGTCCTGCTGAGCATCGTCGATGCCCTGGGCATGGGGGCCGGATTCACGCTCACGCTCTGCGTGCTGGCCAGCGTCCGAGAGGTCCTGGCCACGGGCAAGATCTTCGAGATCCAGGTCATGCCGAACGCCTTTGTCCCCGTCGCGGCGCTGGGCATGCCCGTCGGGGCCTTCCTGACGCTGGGATTTCTGCTCGGGCTCATCAACCTTATCAGCAAGAAGCGAAGCTAAGAGGTTTCGACAATGGATACGGTCTACATTCTAATCACGGGTTTCATTTCGGTCGTCCTCATCAATAACCTGGTGCTGACGAAGTTCCTGGGCATCTGCCCCTATCTGGGCGTCTCCGGGCGCATCGACATGGCCTTCGGGATGGGCCTGGCGGTGACGTTCGTGATGACGCTCAGCGGAACGCTGACCTGGATGATCGACCACTTCCTCCTGATGCCGCTCGGTCTCGAAGTGGCGCGGTACGTTTGCTTCATCCTGGTCATCGCCAGCGCCGTGCAGTTGGTGGAAATGTACCTGCGCAAGTTTTTCCCGCCGCTGTATGACAGCTTCGGGATCTTCCTGCCGCTGATTACCACGAACTGCGCCATCCTGGGCCTGTGCCTGTTCCTCAACCTTTGGGGCATCAACAGCCTGATCGAGGCGGTGGTGCTGAGCTTCGGGGGCGGCATCGGATTCACTATGGCGATCTGCATCATGGCGGGCATCCGGGAGAACTTGCAGATGGCGGACGTACCCGAATGTCTCCAGGGCGCGCCGATAACGTTGATCACGGCCGGCATTCTCTCGCTGGCCTTCATGGGATTTGCAGGAATGATATGATGATCTTGGCGAGTTTTGTTGACCTGGTGAGCAGCGCCGGTCTGGCCGGCGTGATCATGCTGGGCCTGGGAACGATCTTTGCGATCGTGTTGCTCATCGCACACGAGAAGCTGAAGGTGGAAGTGGACCCGAAGATCGTGCAGATCCACGAGGCGCTTCCGAATCTCGACTGCGGGGCCTGCGGTTTCGCCGGCTGCGGCGGGTACGCCAAGGGCGTGCTGGAAAACCCCGAACTGATCGGCCGCTGCGCTCCCGGCGGGCCGGGCGTAGCCAACAAGATCGCCGAGATCCTCAACCTCCAGGTCAGCAGCGAAGGTCCGCCCCAGCGGCCCATCGTGCACTGCCGCGCCCACACCGACGACAAGACCTACTACGCCGAATACCACGGCATCCCAAGCTGCACCGCCGCCAACGCGCTGGCCAACGTCCAGGCCTGCAAGTTCGGCTGCCTCGGCTTTGGCGATTGCGTCCGGGCGTGCAAGTTCAACGCCCTGCATATCGTGGACGGCCTGGCCACCGTCGATTACAGCAAGTGCACCGGTTGCACCGCATGCAGCAAGGCCTGTCCCCGCAACCTGATCGAGATGGTTCCGTTCGGGCATGAGAACATGATGACCGTGGCGTGCAGCAGTCGGGAATCGGGGAAGGCGACGCGCTCGATGTGCCAGGTCGGTTGCATCGGCTGCGGCCTGTGCGCCAAGCAAAGCGACGCCTTCGCCGTCGAAAACAACCTCGCCCGGATAGACTACGCCCAATACGCTCCCTGCGGCGAAAATGAGGCCGCCCTGAACAAGTGCCCCACCGGCGTCATCGTCTACCGCGGAAAAACCGCCCCGCCGCCGCGCGAGCCCAAGGCCAAAAAGCCCGTCGCCGGCAAAGCCTGACAGGAGTGGTCACCGCTCGAGCCTCCGCCGGTGCCGGCTTTCCCTTCCGCAGACGGGCGAACAGCCCGCCGCGCTCTGCGCCAACTGAGGTCTCGTACAGTCACATACCTGAACCTCCTTTATTGCCCACACTTGCCAAACTGGAGTCGCTGCGAAACTTGACCTCAGAGAGACGATGTGTTAGACTGTTGATGATGCAAACGGAGGAAGAACATTGCCTATCGAGCTTCCTTCGCGCACGCTGACACTAAGAGACGGCTGCTTCGCCGCAGCCCCGACGGAACCTGGGGGGACTGGAGGACCAAAACATGGGACTCGTCAGACCGCCCCGTACGCTTCGCGTTATCCCTTTACTTGCAATTGCGTTGGCACTACTTCTCATTTCCATGGGTAAGGCGGTCCCCGCTGCAGAACAACTTGACCAGGAGAACCTCCCGGAATGGGGCGGCGGTTGGACACACGTGAATCCCGACGCTGAAAGCCAAACAGTCATGTGGCAGACGTTTACACCAGGCTGCGCGAATTTGACGGCGGTGGAGATCGATGTTCTGACCATAAGCCCCGGCCGAGGGAGCGATGTCCTGACCGTCGAGATCGCCAGAGACGGAGTCGTTCTGGCATCGGCCGCGTGCTCTGTCGAGGACGGTTTTGAAGGCCTCCTGCGATTTGAGTTCTCCGAGGCGGTGCCTCTTGTCCCTGAGCAGATCCATGAATTGAAGGTGCGCGACACAGGCACGACGCAGTTCGGTTGGAAATACGGCCCGAACACCTACGAACGAGGAAGCAGATACGTCGCCGCACAGGCCCGTCCCGGCACGGATTGGTTCTTCCGAACGTATGCAAGCGTTGAACCGGCAGGGGCCAAATACTCCGGCGGCAGCGGCACGCCCGACGACCCATACGAGATCGCCACGGCCGAGGATCTGATCGCCCTCGGCGAAACGCCCGAAGACTACGACAAGCACTTCATCCTCACCGCCGACATCGACCTGGATCCCAACCTCCCCGGCGGAAAGGTCTTCGACAAGGCCGTCATCGCACCGGATACAGACCCGAATGGCACGTGGGGCCATTCTCAGGGGACTCCTTTCTCTGGAACCTTCGAAGGAAATGACCACATCATCTCAAATCTCAGGATTGCGGGCAGAAGCTATCTGGGCCTGTTCGGCAAGTTGGACTGCGGAGCGGAGATTCGCGATCTGGGTCTGGAAGCGGTTGAGATCCACGGAGCGGGTGATTACGTTGGCGGCCTGGTGGGCTTCAACCGTGGGGGCATCACCACCAGCTACAGTACCGGCACGGTCAGTGGACACGTCAAGGTCGGTGGTCTGGTGGGTAATAACCGTGAGGGTGTCATCGCCACCAGCTACAGCACGGGTCTGGTTGCTGGAGTCTGGTGGGTCGGCGGCCTCGTGGGCCACAACTCCGCGAGCGTCACCACTAGTTACAGCACCAGCGCGATCACAGGAGATGAATATGCCGGCGGCCTCGTGGGCACCAATGAGGGCGGCATCACCACCAGCTACAGCACGGGCACGGTTAGTGGATACGACGAGGTCGGTGGTTTGGTGGGCTATAACCACGAGGGTGTCGTCGCTACCAGCTACAGCACCGGTGTGGTCCGCGGAGCTTGGCGAGTCGGCGGCCTCGTGGGTGAGAATTGTGGCCACGTCACCACGAGCTACAGCACTGCTATGGTCAATGGAGATGGGTGGGTCGGCGGCCTCGTAGGAAGCAATGACTGGGGAGGCTCCATCACCATGAGCTGCAGCATTGGCGCCGTCTCAGGAGATCGAGATGAGGATGTCGGCGGCCTCGTAGGGAGCAGTGATTGGGGAGGCACCGTAGTTGCGAGTTTTTGGGACAGAGAAAGATCCGGGCAGCCGAGCAGTGCCGGCGGGACAGGTCTGACATTGACCGAAATGCAGGATGTTGCCACTTTCTTGAATGCCGGCTGGGATCTTATCGATGAGACCCTTAACGGGACCTGCGACTACTGGCAAATGGTGCCGGGGGATGGTCCCCGGCTGCGTTACCGTATCGGCGATAGCCCGGTAATGCCGGAGGGACAGGGAACGATTGAGCAGCCGTACCTGATTCGAGACGCCCGGGACTTGGGCACTGTGTGGTTCGAGCCAATGGCGCATTACCGTTTGGAAGCGACGGTGGATTTGACGGAGATCAACTGGTCCATGGCTGTTGTGTCCTGGTTTGGAGGGACGTTTGATGGCAACGGTTATGTGATCGGTAATCTCCATATCGAAGGCAACCATTGCTTGGGTCTATTTGCTCGATTGTCCTCCGGGGCGATTGTCTCAAATCTGGGCCTGGAAGGGGTTGATGTCAATGGAATCGGTAATTGTATCGGTGCCCTTGTGGGTATCAATGAGGGCCTCATCACCGCAAGCTACAGTACCGGCACAATCAGTGGTGAAGGACACGTCGGTGGCCTCGTGGGTAACAACAACGAAGATAGCCGCATTACCTTGAGCTACAGCACTTGCACAGTCTCAGGAGATCTGTGTGTCGGTGGCCTCGTTGGTGACACCGACGAAAACGGCAGCATTGCCATAAGCTATAGCACCGGTGCCGTCATTGGAACTTCCTGTGTTGGCGGCCTCGTGGGCAGCAGTGAGGGCAGCGTTAGCATAAGCTACAGCACCGGCATGGTCTCAGGAGATCGGCGTGTCGGTGGCCTCGTGGGTAATAACGAAGATGGCAGCATTACCATGAGCTACAGCACCGGTACAACCACAGGAAATGAGGATCTCGGCGGCCTCGTGGGTAACAACGACCAAGGCAGCGTCACCGCGAGCTTCTGGGATATGGAGACCTCAGGTAGAACTACCAGTCCCGGCGGCATGGGTCTAACTACGGCTGAGATGCAGGACATCGATACCTTCCTTAATGCCGGCTGGGACTTCATCGACGAGACCGAGAACGGCACGGAGGACATCTGGTGGGTTCTCGAAGGGCAGGACTATCCGCGGTTGTGGTGGGAGCGCGGCGAGGAGACGCCGCTTTAGATCAAATATCAAAGAGCAAATCGCAAAATGACATAGGCAAATGCAAAATGCCCTTTGTAGAACATCCTCGCCGAAAGGCGAATCCGCAACTTTGATTTTTGCCTTTTGATCTTTGATTTCTGGCCGGATGGCGATTGGGATTTGTTTCGGGTTTTGGATTTCGTGCTTCGAGCTTCCCGGATCGCGGGACCGTCCGCGACTGCGACGGGAGCCGACAGCAGAGATGTGGCGCGAGTGTCATTGCTTCACGTAGGAGCCGGCCCCGGCGCTGAAGATGGGGCGGGCGTCTTTGCCGGCGGGCAGGAGGATGGCTTCGACGTCCGGAAGCTTTTCGATGAGGGCCAGGCCCTTCTGTTGGCCGAGGACACTGACCGCGGTGGCGAGCGCGTCGGCGGTGGTGGCGTCGGGGGCGATCATGGTTACGCTAACGAGCTGGGCAGCCCCCCTGCCGGTTTGGGCGTCCATGATATGGCTCTGCTTCTGGCCGGCCACAGTGGTGTAGCGGCGGTAGTCGCCGCTGGTGGTCACGGCCACATCCAACAATTGCAGGATCATCAAGGGCTCACCCGTGGCCAGGTCTTCGGTAGCCTCGGTCGGATCCTGCAGACCGATGCGCCAGTGCTCCTGCCCTTCGGGCGGGCGGCCGAAGCAGCGGATGTCGCCTCCGATATCGACCATACCGCCCAGAGCACCGCCCTTCCGGGCCGCCTCGACCGACTTGTCGATGGCGAAGCCTTTCGCGATCCCGCCGAGGTCGACTCGCATGCCTTCGACGGCGAACCTCACCGTCATGGCTTTCTCGTCGAGAATGAGCTTGTCGTAACCGACCTTACCCCGGGCTTCGGCCAGGGCCGCCTCGCTCGGAGGCTCGTTCGCGTCGCCGGCGACACGCCACAAATCGATCAGGGGCCCGACCGTCACATCGAACGCACCGCACGAGAGCTCACTGAAATGAACCGCCTGCTGCAACACTTCGAACGTCATCGGATTGACGGGAACCGCCTTCTCAGCGGCATACCGGTTAACCTTGTTCAACTCGGAATCGGGGCGATGGTAGCTCATCAACGATTCGATGCGGCGCTGGGCCTTGAACGCGGCAGCAATGCAGGCCCGGCCGGCCTTTTCGTTGCGGGCCACGACCACCACGCGCGAAAACGTCCCCATGATCACGCGGTAGCCGCTGTCGACCTTGACCGGCGCGCGCGTCGGGGCATTGACGTACAGCAAAATGCCGAGCAAGCCAACGACGGCCACTACCACAATCAAGCCAATCTTGTTTTTCACGTATTCCTCATCACTTTTCCGACTGCGACCGCAACCACTTCACTATTCGGCGTCGAACGCTATAATAGCTCCATGAGTGACGAGAGAATAGAAATATTGGCCGAGCGGATCGACCGGGAGTTCCTGCCCTTCGTGCGCCAGCCCGCGCGCTACATCGGCGGCGAGGTCAACCAGATCAAGAAAGACCTCGGCGCCTGCGACCTGACGGTGGCCCTGTGCTTTCCCGACGTCTACGAGGTCGGCATGTCCAACACGGGCATGGCGATCCTCTATCACATCCTCAACGGGCTCGATCGCGTGGCTGCCGAGCGAGTGTTCGCCCCGTGGACCGAGGCCGAAGACGTCCTGCGGAGCAAGCGCATCCCTTTGTTCAGCCTGGAATCGAAAGCGTCTTTGCGCAGTTTCGACATGGTGGCTTTCAGCCTCACGAACGAGCTCTGCTATACGAACGTTCTGAACATGCTCGACATGGGCGGGATCGCCGTCCGGCAGAACGGGCGTGACGAGAACGACCCTCTGATCGTGGCCGGCGGCGGCATGGCCAATTGCTGCGAGCCGATGGCGCCGTTCGTGGACCTGTTCGTTTTGGGCGAAGGCGAGCAGGCCGTGATGGAACTGGCCCGTTTGCTCTGCGAGGCGAAGAAGGCGGGGCAAAACAAAGAACAGACCTTGCTACAGGCCGCCCGACAATTCGAATGGGCCTATGTGCCCCGGTTCTATGAGTTTGGCTACGACGGCCCGTGCGTGACAGGCTTTAGGGCAACCCGGCCCGAGCTGCCGACGAAGTTCGTCAACGCGGTCGTGGAGGATTTCGAGAACGCACCGGTCTCCACCCAACCGATCGTGCCTTTCGTCCAGGCGGTCCACGAGCGGGTCAGCATCGAGATCATGCGGGGCTGCCCGGGACGGTGCCGCTTCTGCCAGGCCAGCTTTTGCCGGCGACCCATCCGCGCTCGCAGCGCCGAGAGAGTACTCGAGCTGGCCCGGGCCTCCTATCATGCGACCGGGTTCGACACGGTTAGTCTGCTGAGCCTCTCCAGCGCGGACTACCCCTACCTGGAAGACCTCATCGCCCGGCTACAGGGTTATTTCGAAGACAAGCACGTCGGCCTGTCCGTTCCCAGTCTACGGGTAGACCAGCAGTTGAAACTGCTGCCCCGACTACTTACCTCGGTGCGAAAAGGCGGACTTACCATCGCCGTGGAGGCGGCCAGCGAGCGCTTGCGGCGGATCATCAACAAGCCGCTCAAGGACGACGACCTCCTCGCGGCGGTCGAAGCGGCCTACCGGGCGGGCTGGCAGAAGGTCAAGCTGTATTTCATGGTGGGCCTGCCCGGCGAAACGCTCGACGACGTCAGGGCCATCGTGGATCTCTCCCAGCGGTTGGCGAAGCGACGCAAGGATGTGGACGGCCGAACGGGCCAGATCAACGTCGCGGTGAGCTGGCTCGTGCCGAAAGCTCATACGCCCTTCGCCTGGATGCCGCAGCAAACCGAGGAGTATTTCGAGCAAGCGAAGCAGATAATCCTGGAAGAAAAACAGCGACGGCGCGCCCGATACCTGCAGTTCAAATTTCACAACATCCGGCGCAGCATCCTCGAATCGGCCATCGGCCGGGGCGACCGGCGCTGCGCCGATGCGATCGAGGCCGCCTGGCGAGCCGGCGCCCGCTTCGATCTGTGGGACGAGTGCTTCCATTATGAGACGTGGCGCGGCGCGTTCGCCGGTTGCGGCCTGGATCTCGAAGGTCGCGCCCGCCGAGGCTTCGATCTCGACGAGATCCTCCCCTGGGAGCACCTCGGAGGCCCCGATAAAGACTACCTCCTGACCCATCACGACGACACGCAGAAAAACCTCCGGCAAGAATAGCGCGATCGCAGGCGACGAGCGTGCCCTTGCCGTCGCCCCCACGGCCTCGCAAGAGCGATCGCACCGCGCACCGGCCGACGGGTCGCGGAGAGTTCCGGCGCTGCTCGTACCATTGGGCGTCGCGCGGCCGAACGTCCGAAAAGAACCCGCGACGAAAGCCCGCCGGCGATTTGGACAAAGCAGCTCGGCATCGGCAGGTGATAAGCCACACCCTCTTCGGCCGCCATCTGGCGGGATGGAGCGCTCTTGCACTGCAAGACTCCAAAGCCAAAGAAGGCACTCGCAACGGCATTATCACGTCCTCGCCAAGCTCCCGTGACAAGCCTCAAGAAACCGCCGCACCCGATTCTCCGGGACACAGTGTGGAATGGGCGTCCCCGCCTGCCGATACATTCCTTGACGCGCCTGGTGCCGGCACGAAAATCTGTAAATGACGCAAGGGAGGGTCCCGGGCCGATGGAATCCGCAAGACACGTGCAACACGACGATGGGGCGCGACAATTGCCAAGCTGGCGGCGGACAGAACTGAGCGTAGTGCAAAAGACCGTTCTCGGCCTGACCGCATTGGTGGTGGTCTTGCAGTTAAGCCTGGGTCTAAGCCTGTTGACTCACGAAAAACAGACTCTCTTCGACTGGCTTGACCAGCGGGCGCGAACGCTGGCGCAAGTCGCGGCGGCGGCATCCAACCCGGGCGACGCCACGCACATGGCCGGCAAGCTCGGCCCATCCCTGCGGCGGCAGAAGGACGTTCTCCTCTGCGAGATCAAGGACCGCTTTGGCAATGTGGTGTTTCACGAGGGAGCCCCGGATCCAGGGCGGATGAAACAATACACGTTTCCCCTGCCCCTGGACGAATCCCGCGTCGCCTCGGATGCAAAAGCAACGTCGGCCGGCCGGCGCCCGGAGGGCACTGTGACCCTTGGCCTTTCCCTCGAGCCCGCCCGGCGTGCCCTGGCGCAAACCCGAGCAACCGTGGTAACCAGTGCGATGGCAAGCCTTACCCTCACGTGGTTGTTAGCCGGACTTCTCCTGCGGCACACGTTTCGGCTTCCGATCCGGCGTCTTCTCCAAAAGGCCCGCCGCACGTGTCCGCCCTCTCTGTTCGCGAACAAACGCGTCGGCGGCGATGACGAAATGGCCCGGTTGGAAGAAACCCTGGATGCACTGGACGCCGGCTACCGACAACTCGCCACGCGAGAAAGGAGGCTGGCGGCACACGCCGTCTCCGGGCAGATCGAACGGAAGCGGGTGGCCGAACTCAAGGCTGCTTATGCCAGGCTCGAACAAGTCAACAAGGAACTGGACGATTTCGCCTACGTCGTTTCGCATGACCTCAAGGCGCCCCTGCGCCACATCAAGTCGCTCGTGGAATGGATCACATCCGACTGCAGCGATGAGCTGGCGGCCGAGCAATCGGAGAACTTCCACCTCCTCGTCTCACAAGTGGACCGGATGCACGGTCTGATCGACGGCATCCTGCAATATTCCCGCGCGGGCCGCAGCAGGGAGGAGAGGGTCACTTTTGACGCGGCCGACGCGGTCGCCGAGGCCATCGAACTGGCCGCCCCGCCGGAGACGGTTCGAATCGAGCTGCGCGATGCCCTGCCCACGCTCACGCTGGAACGCACGCGCATCGTCCAGGTCTTCCAGAACCTGCTGAGCAACGCCGTGAAATTCATGGATAAGCCGGACGGGCGAATCGTCATCGGCTGTGAGCCCGAGCAAGAACATTGGACGTTCAGCGTCGCAGACAACGGACCGGGCATCGACGAGAAACATCACCAGAGAATCTTCCGCATGTTCCAAACGCTCCAACCGTCCGACCCTTATGAGAGTACCGGAATCGGGCTCACCCTGGTCAAGAAGATCGTCGAGATCTACGGCGGGAAGATCTGGGTCGAATCCCACCCCGGCGAGGGGAGCACCTTCTTGTTCACCCTTCCTCAAGAACAAAAGGAAACACAGCATGAGAAACTCCAAGCCGGTATTGCTGGTTGAAGACGACACCATCGACGCCATGACGGTGCAAAGAGCGTTCCGGGACTTGAAGATCGAGAATGGATTGATCCACGTGCGCAACGGCGAGGAAGCCCTGGGCTACCTGACCGCTGCCGACAACGAGATGCCTTGCGTCATTCTTCTCGATCTGAACATGCCCAAGATGAACGGCACGGAATTCCTGAAAGTGGTGAAGGAGAACTGGACGCTCAAGCGGATTCCGGTTGTCGTGCTCACCACCTCAAACGAAGAGCGTGACGTGCGGGAAAGTTTTCGCCGCAGCGTTGCCGGGTACATCGTCAAACCGGTAGACTATCTCAAGTTCGTGGCGGCCATCCAAACCATCGATCTCTACTGGACCATCAGCGAACTGCCCAACCAAGGCCAAGCCGACAAGAAGGCGGAACTGGAAGCCGCCACGGCACGACAAGACAACACGTGAACGCCCCCCGCCCCTTCGGCGGCTCCGTCCAGGAGCGGCCCCATGGCAATTCTCCGCTGATTTCTTGACGACACCTTGGCCGCACGTATAATGCGTGCAGTTTCTACTGTAATGGATGACGTAAGATAGGAACAGGCCCTCGTCCGGGAAGGATACCGCAGGAAGTCCCCGGTAACAAAGACATGCCATGCGAAGATCCTGATTTGGTTCTGTGCCCGGGGGAGAGCCAATACCGAAGTCGTGCGAACGTTTACAGAATAGGTTTATGGGAATTGTAATGGAGATTGGTATGACGAGAATGAAGGTGTGGTCAGTTTTTGTAGTCTTGACGGCAATCGGCGGTTCCTGCTGGGCTCAGAGCAACGCCGATCTGGCCCGGGAGAACGCCGCTCTGCAAAACCGCGTTGAGAATCTGGAGAAACAGGTCCAGGGCCTCTCGGCCACGGTGGGGCAGGAAGATCAACCGTCGGGCACAGCCCCGGGCAAAACGCCGCTGTGGTCGAGCCTCGATATCCAATTCTACGGCTACATCAAGGCCGACGCGGCGTACGACGACTCGCGGACGAAGTACGGCAATTTCGTCGTCTGGGCCGAAAACGAAGCAGCCAGGGACGACGACGACGAGTTCAGCTTGACGGCCAATGAGACACGGCTCGGCTTTCTCATCAACGGTCCCACGGACGGGGGCATGGAAACGAGCGGCCGGGTAGAATTTGACTTCTATGGCAGCCCGGCGGACGAGAACAAGGCCAAAATCCAGATGCGGCACGCGTACGTGCAGATGGTGTGGCCCGATTCCAACTGGAGTCTGCTGGCCGGGCAAACGTGGGACGTCGTCTCGCCCCTCAATCCGTCCACCATCAATTACACAGTGCTCTGGGACGCGGGCAACATCGGGTACCGACGGCCTCAGATCCGGTTGACAAAGGACCTCACGCTGTCCTCAGGCAGTGAGCTGAAGCTCCAGGGAGCCATCGCCCGGACCATAGGTGATGACGATCTGGCCGACGAGCCTGGCGAGGACGCCGGGTTTCCCACGTTGCAGGGTCGGGCCGGCCTGACCTTCTCCTGGTTCGGCCCCGCACCCACCACAGTGGGGCTCTCGGGGCACTGGGGCGAAGAAGATTATGACGACCTGCCCGCCGATAAAGCAGACACATGGTCGTTGAATCTCGACGTTCTCCAGCCCATCTGCGAGAAAATGACGTTGAAGGCGGAACTCTTCACCGGCGAGAATCTCAATGCATACCTGGGCGGCATAGGCCAGGGAGTCAACGAGACTACGGGCAAAGAAATTGCCAGCAAAGGCGGCTGGGTCGCGCTGGCGCTGGGGCCGTGGGAGAAATGGAGTTTCAACACCGGTATCGGTATTGACGACGTCGACGCCGGCGATGTCGATGTCGACCAGCGGACGCTGAACCGGTCGATCTTCGGAAACGCCATTTACGCCCTGAACAAGCATGCCGACGTCGGCCTGGAACTCTCCCACTGGCGAACGGACTACCGCGGCGACGGCGATGCCGATGATTTTCGGGTGCAGGCAGCGTTCAAATACAAGTTCTGATCTCTTGCGAAGATTTTTCCTTTGACACAGGATTGCCCGGCTTTTATAAAATCTCTTTTACATTGAGTTTGCTCTTTTCGCCGTTCTTTGGCTGGTTGTCGACTTTTCTTTACAATCAGCCACAACGGGTGGGGAGCGGAATGAGAAGCCATTTTGGGGAATCGGATTATCACACAGAAGGAGAAAGGCATGGCGCAAGAAAAAGCAATTGACTCTCTAATGACCGAGAATCGGACGTTTCCACCGCCCGATGGAATCAAGAGCAACGCCTACGTGTCCAGCATGGAACAGTACCAGCAGATGTGGGAACAGTCCGTCAAGGACCCTGACGCGTTCTGGCTGGAGCAGGCCAAGCGTCTGTCGTGGTTCAAAGAACCCACCAAGAGCCTGGAGTTTACCTGGGACACGAAGGCCCGCAAGATCGAGCACACGTGGTTTGCCGACGGCGAGCTGAACGTCTCGGTCAACTGCCTGGACCGCCATCTGGGCACGCCGACCGCCCAGAAGACGGCCATTATCTGGCAGGGTGACGCCGACGAGGACGTGACGAAGTACACCTACGAAGAGCTGTACAAAGAGGTGTGCAAGTTTGCCAACATTCTGAAAGCCAAGGGCATCGGCAAGGGCGACCGCGTCGCCATCTACATGGGCATGGTTCCCGAGCTGGCCATCGTGATGCTGGCCTGCACCCGGGTCGGCGCGATCCACTCGATCATCTTCGGTGGTTTCAGCTCCGACGCCATTTCCGGACGCGTCAATGACTCGGACTGCAAGATGCTCATCACGTGCAACACGTCGCGCCGGGGATCGAAGGTGATCCCGCTCAAGGGGATCGCCGACGAAGCCCTGACGAGCTGTCCGACCATTGAGAGTTGCGTGGTCGTCAAGGTCACGGACGACGACTGCAACATGCAGGACGGACGCGATTGCTGGTACCACGAGGAGATGGCCGGCGCCGGTGAGGAGTGCGAGCCGGAGAAGATGAACGCCGAGGACCCGCTGTTCATTCTGTACACCTCGGGCTCGACCGGAAAGCCCAAGGGCGTGGTCCACACCACCGGCGGCTATCTCATGCACACCACGCTGACGCACGAGGTCGTCTTCAATATCCACGAAGACGACGTCTACTGGTGCACCGCCGATATCGGCTGGGTCACCGGTCACAGCTACATCGTCTACGGCCCCCTGGCCAACGGCTCGACCTCGATGATGTTCGAGGGCGTCCCCACGTATCCCGACGCCGGGCGTTTCTGGCAGATCTGCGACAAGTTCGGGGTCACCGTCTTCTATACCGCCCCCACCGCGATTCGCGCGTTGATGCGTCAGGGTGACCAGTGGCCCGCCAAGTACAAGCTGGACACCATGAGAATCCTCGGCACCGTGGGCGAACCCATCAATCCCGAGGCCTGGATGTGGTA
>JAFGCA010000333.1 GCA_016932895.1 Sedimentisphaerales bacterium
ACGGCCTCCAGGAATTCGCCCGCCACTACCCCGATGTCCTCACAAACCCACCCCCGCCCGCGAACGAAAACGGGTAATCGCGTCACAAGACCGCCCGGACCGCGTCCGCTCCTATTTGCGCTGGTGGACACAGACCACGTGTCGTTCGTCGTCGACGACCAGATCGCCAAGCCAGGCCCCTCCCTGCGACCTGAGTTCATAGCGCCGCCCCGCCCCTCGGATTTCGTCGTCGTACCAGGTAGGGGTATCAGCATCGCGAAAGAAATGCTCGTCTCCCTCGACCCATGGCGGCTGGTACGTCTCGCCCTGGTCAGCCGTCGCCAGTCTCATCTTCTCTTTCGAGTACGCCCGGCATTTGACCCCCTCGATACCGGGCGAGTCGGCCAGAAACCGCTCGATCTCTTCGGGGTCCGCTTCGAAACGCAGAAAGAGGTCGGCGGTGAAAGGCTGACGCTTGGTGTAGACGCGAACGTCACGCGCCGATTCAGGCAGGGCCGCCAGACCGGCCTGAGAAAGGACCCCCGCCGCCCTGACGAGCGTGTCGTTCACGCGATTGAAATAGCCATAATCGTGCATGGCCAATGCGAGCCAACCGGCGCTAAGGACCACGGCCGGAAGCAGAAGCACGATAGCCTGTCCAATCGCGCTCATGGCTCGCGCACGCAAGAGCCGCCATAGAACCGCCTGCGCGAGTAGCCCTACCCCGTAGACAAACACCGCGATGATGACCCGCCCGAAGAGCGTCAGGGATACGTTGAAGATCTCCCGACCGGGAACCCTGAAGAGCAGAGCCAATCCGACCCCCAATGCCGTCAGCAGGACAGCGCCGCCAATGACACCAAGGGGCACGGGAAAACACGCCGTGCTGACCTGCCCCGCCGCGCCCGTTGCCGGCCAGAAACGATGGCCACATGAGCGGCAACGCGGTCGTGATGCCACCGCGATTGCTCCCGTGATCGGTAGCGCCAATAGCAGCAATAGGGCCAGCGCCGCCCACGACAAGGTCGCGATAGCCCGCCAGCCCGGCCGGGTCGGCAGAGACGCCAGCGTCAACACGCCGAAGATGACGAACGCCATGAAGGTGAACGCACAGACGCGGCCCCAGGCACGCCGGGCCAGGCCGCCGCACAGAGGACAGTGCAATTCCACCGAAACCACGTCACTCTCTTCATCCGTCCCAGGACCTTCAGGCAATGACCCCGCCGCCTCATTCGTCCCACTTTCGATTCGCGATGACATAGGCATTTCTCCCAGACACGGCAACGGCGCCCGATGCACACCGCGCCTGTTTCTCCGCGTCAATGGCCCCGCAGGCGTAATCCCATTGTAGGACGGAGGTGACGGCAATGCAAGAGAACACATCGGCAACTACTGCGACTACCCTGAAGAGGTGTGTAGTAAGTGCCGCAATCCTTGTAGGGGCGGGTTTCAAACCCGCCCTTACCGATCCGAAGACTGCGGCCACTGTGCCTACCGTTTTGCATTGTTGACGTTTGAATAGCCAAACGAAGATGGCAGCCCGGTTATGCTTGACGCTTGACACTTCAAACGTGAAACTCCTCCAGCCCCTCCCGGACCCACGACAAATGCCGGGTGCCACGCTTACGCTCGCGTAAGCGTGTTCCTTCGCCGCCCCAGCCCTGGGCCCGCACCCACACGCCGTTCGAGCCGACACCAACGGCCTGCGAGGCACGCCTTGCGCGACCCGAGGTGGATAGGACACCCGTGCAACAATCCCGATAGTTAATATTTAAGATGCGACCCCATGCGTCCATTTAAGATGCGACCCCATGCGTCCAATCGAGACGTTCCCTGACACTGCCGGCCGCTCTACGCGCCGCTGATGAACCCGTCCTGCGCGGTGGGCTTTCTCGCAGCGGTCGTGCCAGCCCCCAGCAAATAGAAACAAAGGCCTGAAACGATCACGCCGCACGCGGAGAGGAGTCCCAAAGCACTGCTGAACAGCGGGATCCGGTAGATGGACAGAGTCGCGTAGGCGAGCAGGCCGCACACGGCGCCCAGCACCAGGATGGGCGCCATGACCGCCCCAATGGCCAGCCGATCCTTCCGTCGCAGGCAGAGAACGTACAGAAGCCCCATGCCCAACAAGCCCAGCAGCGGCGCTGCGAATCCGGCCACGATCAGGAGCACACAGAAAACAACCGCTGCCGGACCATCGGGATTCACGTCCATATGCGCTAGCACTACACCAATGGACACTGCTTGCCAGACCACCAGGACCCCCGGTGCCAAGAGGAACGCTGCGACCAGTCGGGCCTCCCTCATTTCGTTCGAGCGTTTGCTTCCTCTGTCGCTTATTCCTGTCATCCCGTCATCTCCCCTGCCTGCGGCTGGCCTGATCTCGTAGGGCGTGCATCGCACACCGTCCCTATTCCTCCGCGTCAACGGCCCCGCAGGCCCACGGTCTCATTGTAGGTCGGACATGGCGGCAATACAAGAGAAAGCCATCCGGCACGGGGCATTTGTAGGGGCGAATGATTATTCGCCCCTACGGGCATCCCTATGGGCTGTCTCTCGCGGTCGCGGGGCAGCGACAGACTCAGGCGCCGGTGGCAAAAAAAAGCTCCCGCCGGGAGGGCGGAAGCTCATTCAAATCGACTGGCCAATAAGGCCGGGAAGATTGGTAAAGGACTACGAGCCGGCCGGCACCCCCCTGTGTGGGTAACCATGCACCTCGAAGCGGCCGTATTCCATGCGGCTGGTGTCGCTGGGGTCATCCTCCAGGGCAGACTTGACTTCGTCCACATGGCCATCCACGAACACGACATTGCTCGTTCCGCCGTTGCGGTTGCCGGCATTGGTGCTGTGGAACGTCCCCAACCAGTCGCGACCGTTGGGCATCAACGCATTGTCGTTGAGCACGCTGGGGTCGCCGCCGCGTTCCCACATGTCCTCCTCGCCAAAAACGAAGACATCCGCGTGCGAGCGGTCCACATCGGACAGCTTAAGGGCGCCCCTGTGGCCGTCCAGGCTGGCCCTGCCCAGAAGACCGTTCATGGAATAGCTGAAGTAGGGCTTCATGGGAATCGCCGGGTTGTGTTGGGGATGCAGCTCACCCTCCTTTTTGGCAATGACTTTGAACGTCGGGCACAGGCTTACCTTCTCGTCGGGGATGTAATGCCAGAAGACACCGCGCGCCGGCTCCTCCGGATTATGCCACCGGCAGTACTCATTGTCCCCCTTCACGCCGACAATGCACGTCGGCGCCCAGGGGAACTTCTGGTCCCAGTCGTCCAGATACATCGTCATGGCCAGGCCATACTGACGCAGGTTGTTTCGGCAGGTAACTTCCTGGGCTTGTTCGCGGACGCGTTGCAGCGCCGGCATGAGGACGCCCATCAGCACGGCGATAATCGCAATCACCACCAGCAGCTCAATCAACGTAAATGCTCTCGGCATTTGCTGTCGGTTCTTCATAATGCCCCTTCCACCAGACGTACCATCAGACCAATCACCTACATGATTGTAGCATTTGCTGCGGTAAATGCAATGACCAACAGAGGCGAGGCAAGGCCTTTTTCATGCCAGATTTCTGCTTTTTTTTCACATTTTTCGGCTGGCGCGGGCAAGAAGGGCCCCTCGGCGGGCAGCCGCCTGCCGAACCGGATACCCCTCGGCAGTCGTCTGAAATGCCTTCTTTGGCTTCGGGCCATACGAGAGCGGACACCCTGGGCGTGCGCCGCGGCGCCGGTTGCCCGTTTCCTTGCGGCACGGACTCCGCTGAAACGGTTCTGGAGAAACGGCCGGTGACATAGTATATTAGCAGTCGCATAGCGGCGCCTACGTGCCTGCCTGAACAGACCCATTGCGGCCAAGCCGGAAACGTTACCCGGCACGTCAAGACAGGTCAAACGCCGAAACAGGAGTACAAGGGCATCCGATGTCACACCGGCAGGAGTGATAAACCGTTCCACCGTGATGCCAGGACACTGTAGAGTTACATGAGGAGCAACGTTATGAAGAAAGCCATCAAGATCGTCTTGTGCTGCGCCGGATTGATCGGCGCGTGTGTATTTTGCGGCAGCGCCTCGGCGCAGACGCCGTCGACCGCTCCAGCTTCGGTCCTGCCCACCCCAGGCCAGGTACCGCCGTTGCCACCGCGGCTGCCTGAAGGCATCCCGGCCTTCCCCGGCGCCTGGGGAGGCGGCATGTTCACCACCGGCGGTCGCGGCGGCAAGGTGATCGAGGTGACCAACCTCAACGACAACGGGCCGGGCAGCTTCCGGGCCGCCATCCAGGAAAAAGGACCGCGCATCGTCGTCTTCCGCGTCGCAGGCATCATCCAACTGCAATCGAACATCGACATCGACAACCCCGACGTCACCATCGCGGGCCAGTCCGCTCCCGGCGACGGTATCTGCCTGGCCAACTACTCGCTCAACCTCAACACGCACAATATCCTCCTGCGCCACGTGCGCGTCCGTCGCGGCCGGCCCGAGGGTGGCCAGGGCTCCGACAACATCGGCGGCAATCCGGAAGGCCAGATCATCGTCGACCACTGCTCCACCAGTTGGGGCATGGACGAGAACCTCTCGCTCTACCGCTACATGAAGCCGACGCCCGGCGGCAGCGACGTCAAGCTGCCGACCGAAAACGTCACGGTGCAGTACTGCATTTCGAGTGAGGCCCTCAACGCCGGCAATCACGCCTTCGGCGGCACCTGGGGCGGCCGGGACTCGACCTTCCATCACAACCTGTTCGCCTGCAACACCGGACGCAACCCCTCCATCGGCATGTCGGGCGAATTCGATTATCGCAACAACGTGATCTTCAACTGGCGGCACCGCACCATGGACGGCGGTGACGAAACCTCGATCATCAACGTCATCAACTGCTACTACAAACCCGGCCCGGCGGCGAATCGCGACATGATCAGCACGATCGCCCGCATCGAGCAACGCAATATGTACTCGCCCGGCAGGCGGTGGGAGCCCGGCAACTGGTATCCAAAGACCCAGGAACGTCCCGGCAAGTGGTACGTCGCGGGCAACATCGTTGAAGGCTTCCCCGAGGTCACAGCCGACAACTGGAAGGGCATGCGTGGGCCCGAGGAAATCGCCCGCGTCAATACGCCGTTCGAGGGCTGGCCGGTCAATCAGGAAACCGCGATGGAGGCTTTCGAGACCGTGCTGGCCAAGGCCGGCGCGACGCTGCCCCGCCGTGACGCCGTCGACAAGCGCGTGACGAACATGGTCCGCACCGGCGAGGTCATCACCGAAGCCGGCATCGTCAGCGATCCGAAAGAGGTCGGCGGCTACCC
>JAFGCA010000334.1 GCA_016932895.1 Sedimentisphaerales bacterium
CCGGGTCAACGTCCTGGAGCACGTGGTCATCCCCGAAATCCACGAAACCATCCGCTACATCCACGACAAACTCTCCGAAGCCGAACGAGACAATACGTCTCGCCTGATGAAAATCACCGACATTATTCGGAAATGACGGCCCCGCCGTCATTTCCGCGTCGATGCGTTGGAGCGTAGAAGCGTGAATGCGTTGTTCGTAGTGGCGTCGTAAGACGCTATTTGTGATTCGTTCGGATTGGCTCCATCTGATATCGGATATGCCCTCACGGGCACACTACAAACGCTGGTATCTCGATGTGGCCCAGCCGCCCCCGGCTGGGAATGCAGAATTGGTAGTGGTAGGGTGGGGTTCACCCCACCGATTCCATTTCAACCCTCTCGCGGTGGGATAAATCCCACCCTACAAACGCTGCAAATGACCCGCCGCCGGGTCAACGTGTTGGAGCACGTGGTCATCCCCGAAATCCACGAGACCATCCGCTACATCCACGACAAACTCTCCGAAGCCGAACGCGACAACACGTCTCGCTTAATGAATATCACGGACATTATCCGGAAGTAGCGGCGAGACGCGCCGCTCGATGCGCGGGCGAAGCTCGCGTAGACCTGTCGTCGTTTGAAGCGAGCGCATTCTGCTATTCGGCAAGATGCTCCAGGAGGTCGTTGAGCGTGCGTTCCGCAAGTGTGTTGCGTAGCTTGTTGTCGTCCTGGACTAAGGCACGAACACGTTGAAGAAGATTCTCGTCGCTTGCCGCGCGCAGATACCATGCAATTATCAGAGCAGCCGGCTTTTCAGCGTAGTCATCCAGTTTCTCGAATCGTTTCAAGACGCCCTCAAACTCTTTGCGGTCGATGGAAGCGCCCCGAGCTCCCTCATCACGCGGTGCGAGACGTTGGCTGGCAATCGTGGTGGCTAGACCACTGCGAACTGCTTTGGCCGGACTGTGCTGCCATAATGCAAACATCCTACCAAGAACGTCCGGCTCCGAGGGCGGAGTCCACGCTCCGTACCTACCAATCTCGTACCAGGCCCAGCCCGCTGCATACTGTTCTGCGGGTTCTTCCGAGAACAGAAGCGGTGTCATTGCAGCGGCGATGCGCTTGATCCAGGGCCCTTCTACCTGCGGTCTCTTTATGAAGAGCCTTGCACAACCTAGCGCGCCCTCACACCGGGCAAGCGTCTCTGGGTGCTCGAGCAATTCCAGGAACCGCGGCACTAATCTGTCGAAATCGGCATAGGGCTCCCCCTCGGTTGTTTGCCACCAGATGACTTCCATCAGCGTTCCAGAGACACGGTGGAGCTGCGCTGTTTCCGCCACGAATACCTTCTCTGCCTCATCTCGCAATTCGGTTCCATGCCTACCGCGAGCCAGCATTGGAGCAAACGACGTATCTTGCGCTATACCCAATCTGACCAAGGCCTTGATCGCTGCCCGAATCGTGTCGGGGCGGGCAGCTGCTTCGTCTGCCAGACAATGCCCCAGAGCGAGATAGGGTGACAAGCGACTTGGGTTGTGGGCTTCCTTGTGGTCTGTTTCGTTCAGCAGCTGCGTTAGGCGTTGAATCAAACCTTCGGTACTTTTGCCCCCCAACACGGCAGCAAGGGGAATGACCTCACGCCACTCTTCCTGGTCGAAGTGGGGTTCCAGGACACTGACGAGTGTATCGCTTTCCTGACGGTTCGGATGCCACCCCTCGACCATCCCGCGGGCCGTCAAGAACTCCTGAAAAGTAAGGTGACGGAACTCGAAGAACTCCACCAATCGCCCATGTTCCACATCGTGACCCGTCATCATCAATAGGCTGCTACGATCCTCGACTCGGTGGATAAATTGGTCTACTGTGCCCTTTACGTAGCCGAGTTCCGTAGGTAGTGCGTCGCGTGCTTGTTGTAGGAGACTGGCAAGGCGTGGTCGGCTGATCTTCTGCAAGCCAGCAAGCATCATGCCCGAGGCGACATAGCAGAGCTGAGGCATTGCCTCCTCATCCGGGATTGGCTCGTGTCCTTCGGTGTTCCACGTCATGAGCAACACCTCAACCGCTTTACCGTAAAGAACGGCACGCCGGGTGGGAAGTGAACCGACCCAGCGTTTCACCAGCAGCAGCGTCGTGAGCAGGAGCGGGTTGACGGCGAGGCGCTCGATGCGGTCGTTGCGTACAATTGTGTTCGCAAGCTGTTCAGCATCAGCCCGGACGTTCTCTGTATCGCCCACGACTTCTCGATGCCAGGCCACACTGAGCCTCCTGATGTCGTCCGTATTGAATGGCGAGACGACAGCATGCGTGCAGACCGGCGCGAGGTGTGCTGCCACATGCCGAAACCCTGCCTCACGCGAGGTGACGACGGCCGCGACGTCGGGGTATGCCTGAAGCGCTGTGCGTACCGTGCAAACGAAGGCAGCCCGGTCACCGGGATCGGGAATCTCATCCAAGCCGTCAACGAGCAGCAAGACCCGCCCATCAAGTAACGCACGGTCCACGTAGGCCCGAAAGACCTCTGCGTGCTGACGAACCGGTTCACGCTCAGAGAGGGCTTCGAGCAGTTGGGCAAAGGAACTACGGGCGAGGCCGCGCAACTCACGGCAACGGAAGAACAGCGGAAGCCACCCGCGCGAGGGGAGTTTGTCATCAATCTGGTGCTGCCTTGACGGATCGGCGTAGGCAACCGCAAGTCGTTTTGCAAGAGTGGATTTCCCGCCGCCCGGTGCGGCAAGTAGCGCGAGACGCGGATGTTCCGAGAGGACAAGGCCAACTGGCCGCCGTTCCATCTTCCTTTGTTCACTATCGACCGTTACCGTGACGTCAAGGTGGAGCGGCACGAAGAGATTCTCTAGTTTTAGTCGTCGAGAGCCGACGTCATTGTCGGCAGGCAATCCATCAAGCTGGATGAAGCCGCACTCGTTTGCCAGATACTGACCGTAGGCAGCGAGAGCTTGGGCGACCCGCGGATCCGTGTCCAAGCCAGGCAAGGGTTCAGGATTCAAGCAGACAAGCCCTCCCACCGCGCCGCCGCAGTCTCTATCGGAGGCCGCAACTTCATCCGCAAGCGCACGTGCAAGTGGAGTGCCGTCAGAGTGGATTAAGGCGAAATGAGTGCGGGCCTTGCCTTGAGTGTAATAGACTGCCCATATCCAGCCACGTTCGTGGGCCAAGAGCTCAACCTCGGGATCCAGAGTAAGGCTTGGCAAGCTTGCACAGCAACGGCCTGCAAGTTCAGTTGCCTTTTCTTTCGGAATGAGGATACGGCCCTTTACAAGCTCGTCAACAACCTGCGAACCGGTGAGAGTGACGATTTTGGTGCGCCGACGATGCTTCTCTTGTTCGATGGCGGTTTCTTTGAAGCCTGTAAGCGAGATGAAGTAGCCCGTGAGAGGACGCTTGTCTTCATGCTCAACGTCGAGGGCGCCGACAAATTTGTTCAGATCGTCGCCGCCGATTGGCTGTGCTGTGGCCTTGCACTCGCCAATCGCGCGGCGAGGTTCGAGCCGGTGGTCAGCCTCAAGGTCGAGTTCTCGCCCGGACTTGTGAATATTCAGACGAGGTTGTTCGTAGCCTAACGCCACGAAAAGATCGGCCATCAGCCGCCCGAACAGATCACCACGCCGGTTGGCGTCCTTTTCAAGGATGCGGATGGAGACGGAATCTGACATAAGGTCCTCGCTTGAATTAGAGCGTCGTCAAGCGGCAAGGGAATGGGCCGTTGCTCGCGATTGAACGCCCTATGAGAGAGGCGATTCACGAAGACATCGCATTGAAACTCCGCGGCCATTTTCTTGCGCCTGTAAACAATATCGTCAGGACCTGCCGACACGGCTCGCGTCGTGTCCCAGGTCACGCTTCAACAAGGCTGTTATGCCCCCGAATCGCCAGAAATGCAACAGAAATGACGGCTCCACCGTCATTTCTGCGTCGCTCGTGTCTCGTGCCTCGTCGCTCGGTCGCGAGCAAGGCTCGCATCCATGTGGCACCCCCGTCCTCGGGGGTGAGTTGGTTGCCGCCTCAGCTTAAGCTGAGGCCTCCTCTTCTATTCCCAGCCGGGGGCGGCTGGGCCACATGGCCACATCGAGATACCGTCCCCGCATTTACACGCTTTCACGCTTCTACGCTTTCACGCATCTACGCCGCCCCGACTTCGTCGGGCAGGTTCAGGCAGGCAAACTCTCCGAAGAGTTCCATGGCGGCCTTGTCGTAAGCTCTCGCGGCTTCGATTTCGGTGCCGAAGGTGCCGAGGTGGATGCTCTTGCCGTTGTGACAAATGCGGGCGTACCATGTCCGGCGGCGTTTGTCGTAGTAGACGCCCTTGAAGCGGCCGCTGGCGCGGGGGCTCTTGGCGAGGTTTTGCATGTTCTGCTGGTTGGTGCAGTTTCGCATGTTGCGGCGGCGGTTGTCCAGGCTGTTGCCGTCGATGTGGTCGACCATCATCCCCGGTGGCGGCTGCATGATCTCGCGGTGCATGTAGA
>JAFGCA010000335.1 GCA_016932895.1 Sedimentisphaerales bacterium
ATGGTCCAGTCATAGATCGGCCGGGCCGCGTCGAACTGCGTCTGGAAGCTCGAAATCGGGCGGCCCGTGAGGCGATGGACCTCCAGGGCCCGGATGATCCGCTTGGCATCGTTGACGTTGATCCGCTCGGCGGCGGCCGAATCGACTCTGGTTAACTCAGCGTGCAGCGAGGCCAGGCCCTCGATGGCGGCCCGTTGCCGCAGCTCGGCTCGGACCTGCTCGTCGCTGGCCGGGCCTTCGAAGAGGCCGTAGAGCAGAGCCTTGATGTACAAGGCCGTGCCGCCGACAGCGATCACGGGCTTGCCCCGGCGACGGATGTCGGCGATGGCGGCGTTGGCCCGTTCGAGGAACAGGCCGACGCTGAACGGCTCGCTGGGCTCGACAATGTCGATCATGTGGTAGGGAATTGCCTGCCGGGCTTCGCATGAGGGCTTGGCCGTGCCGATGTCCATCCGGCGATAGACCTTCATCGAGTCCACGCTGACGATCTCGCCGTCGAGCTCGCGAGCCAGCTCGAAGCCCGCCCGGGCCTTGCCAGACGCGGTAACGCCCAGAATCAATATCATTGACGAATTATGATTTACCATTTACGATCTCTGAAGCTGAGCTCAAGCCAGGGTGGAAATCAGCCTCCCGCTAATAGTACGTAATGAGCAGCCGATAGTAAATATGTCTTCGACGCCTCTAGCCAATGCCGACTTCAACGCCCTGCTGAATGCCAAGGTGGTGGTCGTCAACCACCAACTGGAATCACTGCTGGCCGAGCAGCGGAAAATCCAGAAGGACCTGCAGGCCGCGATGGCATATACGCTGTCGGCGCCGGGCAAGCGAATTCGCCCGGCGCTGGTGCTGTGGTGCTGCGAGGTGGTGGCCGGACGGGACAGCCACGAGGCGCGAATCGCCGCGGCGGCCATCGAGATGGTGCACACGTACTCGCTGATTCACGACGACCTGCCGGCAATGGACGATGACGACCTTCGTCGCGGCCAACCGACCTGTCATAAGGCGTTCGACGAGGCCACGGCGATTCTCGCGGGCGATGCCCTGCTGACGCTGGCGTTCGAGGTGCTCGCGGGCAAAATTGCGGACGCCCGCCTGGCGACGGCATTGATCGTCCAGTTGGCCGGGGCCGCCGGGGCCGCCGGGATGATCGCCGGGCAGATGGCCGACCTGCGGGCCGAGCATACCGCCGGGAGCGTCGAGGCGCTCGAATACATCCACACGAACAAGACAGCCAAGATGTTCCGCTGCGCCGCGGTGATGGGCGGGCTGTGCGGCCAGGCCCAGGCCGGGCAACGATGGGGCGAGCCGGGACAACTGGACGCGCTGGCCCAATATGGCTTGAAAATCGGCCTTGGCTTTCAGATCGCCGACGACATTCTCGACGTTAGCGCCTCCAGCGAGCAACTCGGTAAGACGGCGGGCAAGGACATGGAGGCGGCCAAGTGCACCTATCCGGCCGTCATCGGCATCGAAAAATCCCAGGAGCTGGAGCAGCGGCTTGCACGCGAAGCCGTCGAGGCCGTCGAGCCGTTCGGCCCCCGCGCCGAGGTCCTGCGCAAGCTCGCCGAGGCCCTGCTCGAACGCAACCGATAGCCGCGCTTTCAGCACAAATTCGGCCGGGTGTAAATTTTTTTTACACGACCGGCACCCTTCATATCAGACCTGATAATGCGTGTTTTCTCGCACCTCTCGCGAAGGCGGCAACATGGGTACCGGAAGATGTTCGTTTTCAGTACTGCTATCGGCCCCGTTCATTGAGGCCTGCAATCCCCCAGCCTGCGGCCCGTCGCCGACGACGAAATTCGACTAAGGATTTTTTCCGATACGCGCCGATACCCAACATGTGACACTTTGGGGATTCGCATCATGAAGACATGGACGTTCGTCGCTGAAATCTTGTGGCTGTTCCTGGGACTATGCGTGTGTCCCCAGTCCACAGAGCAACTTTCCCACGACACCAAACAACGCTCTTACGAACCAATCTCAGAAAAACACGAAACCCCTTTGGAGAGATGGTGCTCCTTCGCTTTGATCCGGCCGCCGCCTCCGGGGGCCTGAGACCGAATCTACCTATACAATGACAATTCAGCAAAACACGACACAAGACAATTCGGTTACAAGCGACAGGCCATAAGATTCCCACTTATGGCCTTTTTCATGCGCCTGCGCAACAGCCGTCTTTCAAACACAAGAGGATCGGACGAGGCACACCGTCGGGACAAACAGCCCCCTTCTATTTCTTCGGGTTTTCCCCGGTTCGGCCCACGCCGCGGACCCGGGCGAAGAAGTCCTGAATGACGCCGAGCAGACTCATCGTATAACACACGGCGATGGAGTAGGTGATTCGCCCGTTGAGCCGGAGTATATACTGACACATCAGCAGAAGAATGGTCACGGAAGCAGCCGCAATCAGAATCCGGGACAAAGGTATCCGCTCATCGGCGAGGCAGTCTATGTCGAGAATGCCGGTAGAAGCGAGCGCCAGAAGAAACAGGGTATGAACAGCATTCCAGGCCGGGAAGATCGCCAGTAATGCATGGCCCCTGCCGAGCGCCACCCCACCGGCCGCGACGCCGGTGGCGGCTGTGACCACAATCGCGAAGAACAACAACATAACCTTCTCGAAATCCGACCTGTCTCTGACAAAGAACACGTTGAGCAGAGAGAACACCATGACAAGGCCGACGATCCCCAGCAGGATTGCCGTCATATCGTCCGATCCCAGGGCCGTCCAGACATCCCGTCGCAGGCTCGGATTCAGAAGGAGCACCATCCCCAGCGCGAAACTCATCGTGAACAACGTCAGGTCGTCATAGCGGGGCAACAGCGGTGCCGCGGCGCGTTTCATGGCCCGTTGAAGCCGCTGGGCCCTGGGTTGCGCCGGGTAGAGCACGGTTTCCTTGATCTGGTCATCACTGACCGTGTCCCAGGAGCGGACGCTCGGAGGCGATGGTTCAGCAACGGGAGGATCAGGACGGATGGGCCGGATTCGGACCGTGTGGCCGCACGCAGGACACGGCATCTGCCTACCGGCCAGTTGCTCCGAAACCTCGATCTCCTGTCCACAGTAGACGCAGGAAAACCGTATCATAGGCTCTACCGCATCGGTCG
>JAFGCA010000336.1 GCA_016932895.1 Sedimentisphaerales bacterium
CTGACGCCGCTGGTGGGGCACCTCGCGCAGCAGGCCCTTCTGCATCGAACGGCAGGGGGACATCGGCTGGCGCGCTTCGCTCCCGCGACGCGCGTTCGCTTCGACTGGTGCACTGACGGGGAGGCCGAGTTTGCCGACGGTGTGATGCAAGTCGCCCTGGCCGGCCGGTTCGCCGATGGGTCGGCGGCGGGCGTGACAGCGACTCCGAAGATCGCCGGCGGGCCCGACGTGACCATGACGGTGATCGGCGCGCGGGACGATCGTCCGCTGGAGAACGCGACGTTCCGACCCAACAGCCGCGGGCTGGGCCTGAGCGGGGGCAGGTTCGATCAGGTCGACGACGGCGAGGCCCTGTTGATTCGCTTCGATCGGGACGTCATCGTGGAATCGGCGGAAGTGGTGGCCGGCAACGGCGTTTGCGGCGGCTTCTACCGCATGGCCGATGCCGCCGCCCTGCATATTTACTGCGTGGACGCCGACAACGACACCCAGGATCAGTCGGGCGTCCTCAGCGATCTGGGAGTGCTCCGGGCCGGACAGACCCTCCGCCTGGACAGCAGCCCGCATCTGGGGGTTGAGTCTGGCGGCCGCTGGCGCCTTGCCGCGGTGACCGTACGGGTTCTGCCATCTTTGCCCATGCAAAATTAGAAGTAATCAGGTGTCATAATGCGCAACAGTAGGAATTGGACGTCCCTTATTCGCAGCTTCGTCGGGTGCCTCTTCGCATGCGCGCTGTTGGGCCCGGCACGTGCCGATTCCGCTCCAGCGTGGACGCGCGTTGAGCTCGTTGGGCGGTACTCCTTCAAGGGCACCGTTCTCGAAGACAAGGACCTCAGCGGCATCGCGTGCGTGTCGGACCGGTACGGCCTGGTGGGCGCCGACGAGGGACGGGCCGTCCAGACCGTCGAGTTGTCCGGGAAGGCGCGGACCCTGACTGTCACCGGGACGATTCCGCTGCTCGATTCGGGCGCGGAGATCGACATCGAGGCGATTGCGGCCGAAGCCGGCTCGTACTACGTCGTTGGTTCGCACGGCGTCGCCAAGAAAACGGGCGAGAGCCAGGCCAACCGGTTCAAGGTCTTTCGTCTCAAGGCCAATCCCGCGACCGGTTCGGCCGTCGTGCAGGATGCCGCCAGTCTCTCGGATCTGCTGGGCCGCGATCCGGTTCTGGGCGCGTACTTCCGGAAGCCGTTGCAGCATCGGGGCCTGAACATCGAAGGACTGGCCGTGCGGAACGGCAGGCTCTTCTTCGGCTTCCGCGGGCCGAACCTCGACGGTGCCGCTTTCGTCCTGGAGATTCGCGCCGACGATGCGTTTTCGGATAAGTCACGGCCCGCGTATACGCTTCACCGGCTCGCGCTGGGGGACGGGCTCGGCATACGCGAGATCGTCGCGGCTCGGACGGGCTTTCTCCTCATCGCGGGCAATTCGGGCGCCGAGCCGTCGGAGCGGTATCCCCGCGCCGAGAACTATCGCGCCGGTCGCGGTTACTCGCTGTTTGCCTGGGATGGCAAGGGCGCCCGTGTCCACGAGATCGGGCCCATACCCAATGTCCCGGGCAAGGCCGAGGCGATGACCATCCTGGACGAAAGCCCCGATCATGTGACGGTTCTCATATTGTTCGATGGCCCCAAAGGCGGGCGGCCGTCCGTGTATCGCATTGATTAGGTCTGGTTCCGCAGATATTTCTGAATGTCACGGAGGTGAATACGTGCGACAGACAAGCTGTGTAACGATCGCGTGCATCATTGTGCTGAGTGTCTCCGGCCCATCATTTTCAGCGGCCGACGCAGACGACGGCGTTCTTCGCATCGAGAACGACCGCCTGCGGTTGGAGTGGGACGCATCGAGTGCGTCCTTCTCCGTGACCTCCAAGGCGACGAACTGCCGCTTCATCGAGCGCGGGACTCTGGACGGCGGCGAGGGCGGCAGAGCTCGAAAGGGCCGCGTTGGCGATTCGATCTGGGGCCCGGGAGAAGCGGTGCAGATCGAATACGGGTCAGGACAGGTGGATTCGCTGACGTTGTTTGCGCGGCGGCCGTTCCTTGTCTTCCGCAGGACGCTCAGCAACGACACGAACGCGAACGTGATCGTTGATCGCATTCGTCCGATGAGCCTGCGGCTGGGCTTGGAGCCAAAGCCGGTCGAACTGCGGGCCCTGGGCACGGCGGGTCTCACCGGTGTCGAGGGTTCGTCCAATCCGGGCAGCTACTCGTTCCTGGCGATTGCCGATCCTGACAGTCGCACCGGCGTCGTGGCCGGCTGGCTTACGCACGAGCGCGGCAGCGGCGTGCTGTTCTCCGACGTCCGGGACGGCAAAGCGGTTCTCGATGCCCAGCTCGATTACGGCCGGCTTCTGATCGAGCCGGGCCGGCAGGTGGCGTCCGAGACGCTGTTGGTCGGCTTCTTCCAGGACGCCCGTCTCGGTCTGGAAGCGTACGCCGATGCGGTCGCCGAGCATTACCGCATCGAGCTCAAGCCGCAGCCGACGGTCTACTGCACGTGGTACCACGCCGGCGCCTCCGACGAGCGTGAGCTGCGAGAGACCGCCTCCTTTGCCAAAGAGCACTTGGTTCCGTACGGCTTCTCGGTGATCCAGATCGACGACAAGTGGCAGGCCGGCGAGAAGCTGGAGGGTCCGCGCAAGGACTTCACCACGCACCGCGCCGACGGGCCCTATCCGTCGGGCATGAAGCCGACCGCCGACAACCTCAAGCGGCTCGGACTGACGCCGGGGATCTGGTTCATGCCGTTCGCGGGGACCTGGAACGATCCGTTCTTCGCCGACAAGCAGGATCTCTTCGCTCACAAAGACGGCAAGCCCTTCGAGGTCCGCTGGGGCGGCACCTGCTTCGATATGACCAACCCGAAGACGCAGCAATACGTCCGTTCGGTGGCCCGGCGGATCGCCCACGACTGGGGCTACGAGTACTTCAAGCTCGACGGCCTGTGGACCGGCATGGCCGCTCGTCTCCTTTACGTCAATACGGGTTACCGGGACGACCACCTGGGCGAGTCGGTCCTGCACGATCCGCACAAAACGCACGTCGAGGCCTACCGCGACGGCTTGAAGCTCGTTCGCGAGGCGGCGGGGGACGAGGTCTTCTTCTTAGGCTGCAACGTTGCCCAGAACATGCGGACCCTGGGGGGCTCCTTCGGCCTCCTGGACGCGATGCGCATCGGCCCGGACAACGGGCGCAACTGGTCGGCCATCTGTCGCGGCCCGTTCAGCGGCAGCAACCTCTACTTCCTGCACGGACGGGTGTGGTACAACGACCCGGATCCGATCTACGTGCGTGACAGCGTGCCGCTGGAGCACGCCCGCGCCCTGACGTCGTGGGTGACGCTGACCGGGCAGTTGAACGCCAGCAGCACCGACTACACGAAGCTCTCCCCGCAGCGTCTGGACCTGCTGCAACGGTCGATGCCCGCCCACAGCCTCAAGCCGCGACCGGCGGACCTGTTCGAGCAGAGAATCCCCCGCATCTGGCTCTTGACCGATGACCGTCACGCGTCCCGGCGGGACGTGATCGGACTGTTCAACTGGGCCGAGAAAGAGCCGGTGCGCATCACGTATCCGTTGGCCAGGATCGGCTTGCCGGAGGCCGAGCGGTACGTGGGCTTCGACTACTGGGCCGATGAATTCGTCGAGCCGTTCGGCAAGACGCTGGAGGCGACTCTGCCGCCGGCCAGTTGCCGCATTCTGGCCGTGCGTCGCGTGGCGCGAAGGCCCCAGGTGGTCAGCACGTCACGCCACATCACGCAGGGCGTGGTCGACCTTGCCGAGGAAGCATGGCGCCGCGATGCCAGGGAGCTGGCCGGCGTAAGTAAGGTCGTGGGCGGCACCGCCTACAAGCTGCGGATTGCCGCGATGCGGCAGTCGGGACACTGGCAGGCGACCGGGGCGAGCGTGTCGCCGCAGGACGCAGCCGCCGGCGTCAAGATTGCAATTGTCGACCAAACGGATTGGAAAATCCGGGTACGGATCGACGCGCCCGAGAGTCGGAACGTCCGCTGGGCGATCCAATTCGCCAAGTCCCGCTGAAAACGCTGGGCGTCTTTTCGTTTGTTCCCGCGTGCGCCGAGTCGAAGCCCGGCGCGGCTTGTCATCCTTCGCCTCCGGCTCAGGATGACAGAGGCGCGTCGTGCGAGAATTTTTCGTGATTCGTATTACAGCTTTGCCAGCGTTGCTTCCTTGCCCGAGACCAGGACGCGGTCGATCTTGATTCGGCCTAACTTGACCTCGACGAAGGGCTTTCCGTTCTTGAGGCCGACGGTGCCGAAGCCGGTCGCGGTCGCCAGGAACGACCGGAAGTTGTCACCGACCCGGGAGTTGATGTAGAGGGTCTTATCGACGGCGTCGTAGCGGACACCGGTGAGTCCCTGGATGAGGCCGTAACTCGACAGGGCGCGGGCGTACCAGTGTCCGCATTCGTACTCGTTGAACGGGTTGCGGATACGGCCGTCGTAGCGGTTGCGGCAGGCGCGGACGATGTCGAGCCCTTCATCGACCATCCCCTCGAACATCAGGTGCGAGGCGACCTGGTACTCGATGCCGGTCCAGACCTCGTCGCTGTAGACGAACGGCAGGGCCGGCGCTCCGCCGCGCGGCCATGTGCACAGGAGCAGGCCGCCGTCTTTGCCGACCGCGAAGGCCGGACGCTGCGGGTTGGCGTGGTCGGACAGGTCGTCCTTGAGGTTGTAGCGGTGGATCGCCCGCAGGTTGCTGCGCACCTTGGCCGGATCGACGATGTCACGGTCCAGCCCGCAGACGCGCGCCATCCAGAAGCCCAGCACGCCGTCCGAGAGGCAGCCGGTGCCGTACTGGTACTTCGGCCCGTCCTTGTTCAGCGCGGCAATGATGTCGTCGTAGCCGGGGCCGTTGGCCGACGTATCCAGCGGGCGGAACGTCGCATTCAAACCTTCGGTCTGCACCTTCTGATAGAAGTATTCGCCGTTGTAGAGCTTCTCTTCCATGAACGTGCGACCCTTCCGGAGCAGGTCGCGATACTGGGTGACATCGTCGCCGAGGAAGGCGCCCATCTCGACCGCGGCGGTCAGGGCGCCGAGATAGAAGCTGGAGCAATGCCCGTCCGGGCCCCAGTACTCGATGTCGTAGGTGTTGTGATGCGGCTCCTCCAGCACGCCCCGGCCGCGCGGGTCCCACGTCGTGATGCAGTACGCCAGGCTCTGCTTGACCTGGGGCCAGATGCCCTTGAGCCAGGCGTCGTCGCCGCAGATGCGCCAGTCGCGGTAGACCTTCATGATGCCGCCGAGCTGGCCGTCCGAGGCGGCGTGGAACGTGTGGGCCACGGGGCGAATCGGCAGGGCCGAGCGGAAGGTTTGGTGACCGCGCTCGTCCTGGCTCTCATTGAACTCGGTCTGACGCAGGCTGCGTTCGAGCTCGGGGAAGAGGTGACATTTCGCCTGGGCGTAGTTCCATACGTGCGTGCAGGACCCGGTGCAACAGCCCCGGTTGTCACTGCATCCCTCGAAGCACCAGAGCCGCCCGTCGGTCTGCCGCAGGACGGTGGGCGACTTGAGGATGGTCAGGTTGGCCGCCACGGCCTCGACGACCTCGGCGGGCAGCGTGCTGTCGTAGAATGCATCCCGGAATATCACCGACTGGCGCCGCAGATGATTGTAATTCTTGCGCCAGTACTGGGTGAGCACGTTGATGTTCTCGAAGCGGCCGGCGTACCACGGGACGTGATTCGTGTACAGGCAGGCCGAGCCCGAGCAGGCGGCCGCCGGGCCCTCGGCGATCCAGTTGCCGTAATCGGCGGATTCGAAATCGTTCAGAAGGGTGCCGGCCATGTCCTGGCCGGGACGACGCTCGTCGGTCATAACGATCTGGTCGACGAGGATATGTCCCCAGGCGCCGGTTTCCTGGTCCACGATGCGAATGCGAGCCTGCTTTCCCTTGAATTCGGCGAGGTCCCAGGTGGCCCAGGTCAGTTTCTCGGAGTCCTCGCCCGTGCTCGAGCGCACGGCCTTGTCGCCGACGAGAAGCTCGACGCAGGTCTTGCCCGCGCGACTGCCGCCGCCGACGAGGAAATGAATGTACTTTTTGGTCAGCTCGAACTTGGGCGAGGTGAGCGTGCCGACGCCCGAATCGCCGCTGGGATCGAACGTGTTGGCCAGGCCCTTGCCGAGGAAGCCGGAGACGTCCTGCTGGCCGGCGGCGGTTCCGCGCGAGGGCTTGCCGGTAAACGCGGGACCCGCGGCGTCCCGGCCGTGACGGCTGGCCGTTCGCGGAACGTACCAGGCGATCATCAGGCGGATCGTCTTTTCCTGGC
>JAFGCA010000337.1 GCA_016932895.1 Sedimentisphaerales bacterium
GCCGAGGCCGACGAACTTGACGGGGATGTCGAGCTGGTCCTTGATGGCGATGACGATGCCGCCGCGGGCGGTGCCGTCGAGCTTGGCCAGGAAGATGCCGGTGACGTTGATCGCCTCGGTGAACAGTTGGGCCTGGGAGATGGCGTTTTGCCCGGTGGTGCCGTCGAGAACGAGCAGCACTTCGTGCGGGGCGTCGGGGATCTTGCGGGTGACGACGTCGCGTATCTTGGTGAGCTGCATCATCAGGTCTTTTTTGGTGTGGAGGCGGCCGGCGGTGTCGAGGATGAGGACGTCGGCGTTACGAGCCAGGGCGGCTTCGCAGGCGTCGAAGGCGACGGCGGCCGGATCGCTGCCGGACTGGTGCTTGACGATCTGGACGCCGATGCGGTCGGCCCAAATGCTCAGTTGCTCGACGGCGGCGGCCCGGAACGTATCGCAGGCGGCGACGATCACGTTCTTGCCGCTCTTGTTGAGGATGTAGGCCAGCTTGGCGATGCTGGTGGTCTTGCCCGTTCCGTTGACGCCGGCGACGAGGATGACGGTGGGCCCGCTCTCGGCGGCGTGCAGTTGCCGGTCGCGGTGCGGCCAGTAGCTCTTGATGTGCTCCTTGAGAAACGGAATGACCTGCTCGGAGTCGGAGATCTTGCGGGCCCGGTACGCCTCGCGCAGCTCCGAGACGAGCTTGTCGGTGGTTTCGACGCCGATATCGTCGCTGATCAGGGTCTCCTCGAGCTCGTCGAGCAGATCATCGTCGATCTTGCGGCCGAGACTCAGGACCGTGGACAGCGAGCTGCTGATCTTGTTGCGCGTTTTGCCCAGGCGCTCCTTAAAGAAATCGGCGGTCTTGGAAAATATTCCCATCGTTGGTTCCTGTCTACGGAGATTCTCATTCTTCGGGCACGCCCGCAATCCGGGCGACACGGTTGCCCGCGACCTGGGGCCGATGGTATCGGCATTCTGCGAAAAAGCAAGCACCGGCCGGAAAAAGCGGAAAACGACGCTTCGCAGCCCGGGCACCCAGGGCCGATGCGATGCGATCCGGAGAAAGTGATGCAGATTCCTTTGACAGTCTGCGGCCGGCACGGTAAAGTTGGAGCTTCATTGGTTGTCCCAACGACAGGCGTTGGGGTCGGATGCTGACAGGTTTGCTTTTCTGACGACGGGATGGTGCTGCCCGTGATATCGAAGTCTCCCATGACGGGTACGGTCTTTCTTGTGGATGCGCGGGCCGGCGGTTCGGCGCGGTCGTTCTGCGCGTCAGGGAGATGCGTGAAGGAGGAACGCATTGCCGGGACGTGAGGTGGAAAACATCTTCGCCGATATTGTGGAACGGGCCCGGGTGCTGGATCCCACCAACGCCCGCGTGTGGTTCGACGAGCTTGCCGTGCTGCACTTCGACGGGGGCTCGATCGGCATCGGCTGTCCGGACGAGACGAACGTTCGGTATTTGGACGACAATTGTCGCCCCAGTTTTACCCGCGCCGCCCAGCAGATCACCGGTCATCTGGTCACCGTCGATTTTCGCGTCGGGGCCCGGGGCGAGCCGGCGCCGGTTTCGCAGGGGAGCCGGCCGGGGCCCGCCCTCCATCCGGACTATACCTTCGACCACTTTGTGGTGGGGCCCAGCAACCGGCTCGCGCACGCCAGTTGCGTGGCGGTGAGCCAGTCGTTGGGGCAGACCTACAACCCGCTGTTCCTGTACGGCAACGCCGGTTTGGGCAAGACGCACCTGCTGCACGCGGTGTGCCACGAGGCGCGCCATCGTCTCGACGGCGGCATCATCGAGCTGCTGAGCTGCGAAGATTTCGTCAACCGTTTCATCCGGGCGATCGAGCAGGGCAACATTGCCGGCTTCCACAGCCAGTTTCGCACGGTCGACGCGCTGGTGATCGACGACGTGCAGTTTCTGCGCGAGCGGGAGCAGAGCCAGGAGGAATTCTTCCACACGTTCAACGCGCTCTACAACAACGGCAAGCAGATCATCCTGAGCGCCGACTGCCCGCCGAACCAGATTCCATCGTTGGAGGCCCGGCTGATCAGCCGCTTCAACTGGGGCTTGGTCGCGCGCATCGATCCGCCCAGCTACGAGACGCGCATCGCCATCGTGCAGAAGAAGGCCCATCTGCGCGGCCTGGAGCTCAGCGATGAGGTCGCCGAGTACATCGGGCGGCAGGTACGGGCCAACATCCGCGAGCTGGAAGGCGCCCTGACGACCATCTATGCGCTGGCGACCACGATGGCCGAGCCGGTTACGCTCGCCCTGGCCCAGCGCGCCCTGGAGGGGCAAATCAGCCTGGCGACGCGGCACATCCGGATCGGCGACATCATTGACGTCGTGACGCGCCACTTCGACGTGCGCGTCACGGACCTGCAAAGCAAACGCCGCAGCCAGAGCATCACCATTCCCCGCCAGATCTGCATGTATCTGGCCCGGAGCATGACCAGGCACAGCCTCGAAGAAATCGGCGGCCACCTGGGCGGACGCGATCACACGACGGTGATGCACGCCTGCAACCGCATCACCAAAGCCAAGGAATCCGATCCCAAAATGCAGGCGATCCTCGGCGAGCTGACCAAACAGATCACCCAGACCACCGAGGTGTGAGCCCGCGGACCCCGTGCTCCCTCGCTCGGTGTAGGATGAATGTCATCCTGAGCGGAAGCGAGAGAATCGGGTCATCATACATCCCGTGTGGTGCGAGGCTGACTTCTCTTTCCCGGCCCGGATGCTCCACTTCGTTCATCATGACAAGTGCTGATGAGTTGAGACAGAGCGGTAGCTCCGGGGTTTCGTCATGCCGACGGCGATCAGGTCATGATCGAGTTGAGCATGTCGAGGTAGTCCGAGAGCAGGCGGGTGATGAGGAATTTCTTTCGCACGGTTTCCCGGGCCTGTCGCCCGATCTCTTCGCCTTCTTTGGGGTTCTTGAGGAGATGGACGATCCGGTCGGCGAATCCCGGCAGGTCTTCGGGCTCGAGGAGGAAGCCGTCCTTGCCGTCTTCGATCTGGGCGGGAATGCCGCCGACGTTGGAGGCCACGACCGGCGTGCCTTTCCACAGCGCTTCGGTGACCGCCAGGCAGAAGCCCTCCCGGGTGGATTTCTGTATGACGACGCTGGAGAACCGCTGCACCGCGTTGACCAGCTTCTCGCTGTTGCCGACCACGAAGACGATGTCGCCCGTCTCCAGCATCTTGTTGGCCTTGCGCTGGGTCTTCTTGTACATCTGGAGGCCTTCGGGGTCGTCGCTGGCGACGTTGTAGCAGAGCAGAAGCCGGCAATCGACCTGCTCCCTGACGATCTTGAACACGTCGATGACGCCTTCGGGATCTTTCCAGGGGTCCAGCCGGGAGACCTGTGTGATGACGGGCTTGTCCGTCGGGACACCGGCTTTGGCCAATTGGTCCTGGATGGCTTTGTCGGACAGGGACGTGTTCTTGAGGCTGAGCGGGTTGATCGCCGGGTACATGAGACGTTGATCGACCGGGAGATCGTCTTTGAAGTACTTCTCGCTGGAGACGACGGTCTGGTCGTACTTGAGCACGAAGCCCTTGAGAAAATCCCACAGCTCGGCGTGGGGATTTGTCAGGTCGATGTGGCAGCGCCAGATCCAGGGCTGGCGTTTCTTGTAGGACCGGATCAGCGCCAGCGGCTGCGGGTCGTGCACGATCACACAGTCATGGTTGAGGTGCGTGAACCGTGAGAAGTCCTCGTTGACCTTCAGATAGGTGCGTTTCTTGCGCTCGGAGAGATTCAGGTTCGCTCCCTGGAGGGCGTTGTGGAAGCTCTTGGTGATCTCGAAGAACTCCTGGCTGCCGTGCAGGATGCGCCAGCCGGCGTTGATTCCCACGTCGTTCATGAGCATGGCCAGGGAGTAGAGGATCTCGGCCACGCCGCCTCCCTGGTAGGTGGCGTTCAGATGGATGATGTGCTTGCCGTACAGATTGCGGGCTCTGGCATAGATCTCGGCAAGTCTTTCGTCGGGCACGATGTGGCGGAAGTCTTCGAGTCTAAGCATTTAGCATCCCGTTAGTGTCTTGAGCAAAGATCGAATGTCTTGTACCCCATCTACGTTGAAGCGGGCTCGCGAGATGCTGAAGCCCACCTTGATAGAGTACGCCTCTTCGGGCATCACGGCGAACATTTCTTCATCGGTATAATCATCACCGGCCGCCAGCAAAAAGTCGCGACGTCGAAGCCCGAGGAGGTGCTCGGCGGCCCGGCCCTTGTTGATCCCGTGTTTTCTGATCTCCAGTATTTTGCTGCCTTCGAAGACTCCCACATCCATATTCTCGGTCATGTTCACGAGGGCATCGCGCAATTCGTGGGTGCGGACGTCAGCCAGGGCCGGATCGGCCCGGCGATAATGCCAGACGAGAGAAAAATCTTTCTCTTCCACGAGCGATCCGGGCGTTCGGTCCGAATAAAGCTGGAGAATTGGCCTGATGGTGTGCTTCCAGTCTTCGTTGACGGGCTGGAAGCTTCGCCACGGTTTCCCGGCTTTCCGGATCCAGCCGCCGTGTTCGGCCACCAGGCAGACGTCGAGCTCGCCGAGCCAGGCGCCGAGCGTGTTCTTGTCCCGGCCGCTGACGATCGCCACATCGGTTCGTTCATCCCGAGCCAGGGCGTTGAGTATGTCAATGAGCTCCGGATCGGGGCCGGCCTTTCTCGGTCGGCCCTGGAAACCGACGAGGGTGCCGTCGTAGTCGAGCAGGAGAAGCCTCCTTTTGCTGCCGGCGTATTGCTTCGTCAACGTTTCCCGCGCCGCCGGTGAGAGCTTTCGCACGCCCATGCCCTGTTGTTTGGCCTTCACCTCGTCCAGGGAATGGAGGAAATCCTTGCACCAGCGGGTAATGTCGTAGCGTCGCAGACGCTCTTGCATCAGGCGATTGCGTTCGGATTGCTCCGGCAGGGGCATTTCCAGGGCTTCCTTGATGGCGCGGACGATCGCCATCTTGTCGTTGGCGTTGACAATCAGGGCTTCTCCCAGCTCACTGGCGGCGCCGGTCATCTCCCCGAGGATCAGGACGCCGTGTCCGTTGGCCTTGGTCGCGATGAATTCCTTGGCGATCAGGTTCATCCCGTCGCGCAGGGGCGTGATCAGGGCCGCGTCGGCGACATTGTAGAGGGCCGTGAGCTTCTGGAAGGGCATGAAGCGATAGAGATACCACACCGGCGTGTACCCCAGGGCACCGTGTTCGCCGTTGACGCGGCCCACCAATTGCTCGAGCCGCTCGCGCAGGAGCTTGTAGTCCTCGATGCCCGTGCGGGACGGAACCGCCACAATCACCAGCGTCACCTGGCCCTTGTATTCCGGGTTGGTCGAGAGAAACCAGTCGAAAGCCTCCAGTCGCTCCACGATCCCCTTGGTGTAGTCCAGGCGGTCGATCGAGATGACGAGTCTTCGCTTGCCCACGGTCTGGTAGATCTTGTCGATCTCTTTCTTGACCTCCGGGTCGTTGATGGCGCCGGCGTATTTCTCGTAATCGATGCCCATGGGGAAGGCATCGACCTTGGCCACGCGATTGTCCACGTTGACCTCGCCGAGCGTATGCTCCAGGCCGGCGATGCGCGAGACGCTGCTGAGAAAGTGCCGCACGTAGTCGTACGTGTGAAACCCGATGAGATCGGCGCCCAGCAATCCGTTGAGAATCTCTTCACGCCAGGGCAGCAGGCGGAACAGCTCGAAAGAGGGCCACGGGATGTGAAGGAAATAGCCGATGGTCAGATCCGGTATCTCTTCCCGCAACAGCTTGGGCAGAAGCATCAACTGGAAGTCATGCACCCAGACCGAATCGCCCGGCCGGGCCATCTTCAAGACTTCCTCGCAAAAGAGATGGTTCACCTGCTTGTAGGACTTCCAGAAACGCTGTTCGAACACGGTCCGCGTCTGGAAATAGTGGAAGAGCGGCCAGATGGTCTTGTTGCAGAATCCGAGGTAGTACTGGTCGATCTGTCGTTGCGAGAGGAAGACGGGCGTGCAATTCTCTTGGGCGAGCTTGTTTCGCACGACGTCCTTTTCCTCGGGCTTGAGCCGTTCGCCGGAGATACCGGGCCAGCCCATCCAGAGGCGTTCCAGTGAATCGGGCATGGAGGCCAGCCCGACCGCCAGGCCCCCCGGGCTCTGACGGTACTGAAACCGGCCTTCCCGTTTTGCCACGCTGATCGGCAGGCGGTTGGCGGCGACAATCAATCTTCCCATAATGTACCCTCCCTGTTGACTACGGGACCCAGAAAACCGGAGCGGGGACAATGTGCGAGACGATCCCACCCCAGAGTTTTTCTTCGCAGTGGAAGCATAGAGCCAACATCACTGTAACCGCTCCCGGCCTCGGCGGCAAGGATTGATCCGCGGATCGGCTTTTGGGTGCAGTGAATGCGGCAGTTCCCGCTGCCGCGGGCTCCCGGCATCCGGTGCGAGAACGGCGTTTTGTGTTTTTGGGATGACTTGGACGGGGTCTTTTGGGTAAAATACAAGTGTTTTGCAAAATGGAGATTAGGCTTATATTCTTCAAGGAAATCGTTGGTGTGATTTCCTTGAAGATGGGGCTTATATCCCGATACGA
>JAFGCA010000338.1 GCA_016932895.1 Sedimentisphaerales bacterium
CACCAGCAACCCGCGCAGCCGCGCGGCAATCGTTCTGGCGGCGATTCTGTGCCTCGGCCTTGCGCCCGGCCTGCGGGCGGGCACGTTGGCGGTGGCCACGAATTCGTGCTGGATCACACGCTTCGACACGGAGACGGGCGAGGCGGTCGGGACCGACTTCAACATCCGTACCGTCGAAACCAACGCCAGCATCTACTGCCTGCAGTATGACACGGCCAATGGAGATCTCTGGGTGGGGCTCCAGGGCGGGGCCACCACGGTCACCAACTTCGTCCTGGTGCTGCGCGACAGCGGCGGCGCCCTGGCTCCCGTGCACGCCTTCCGGCCGCCGGCCCGCTCCGGCAGCGCCCCAAACGTCTATGACATCGAGGTGATATCCGGACTCGGCAACCCCGTTACAGAAGTATGGGTTTCACACAACTGGCGCTATGCATACAATGTATCACTGACGCGCTATGATGGGACGACGTTCACGACGATCTACACCTCTGCGGTCTCGGGAAGCGGCTCGGAGGGGCTGACATCGGGCACGGGCTACAACCTCTGGTGGATGGCCGGGGCAGCGCATCGTCAAAACTACAACCGCCTCTACGACCGGAGCACGTTCCCGGACACCAGTCTCACGACCTACGACTCCAACAAAAGCGACGCGCAGCGGGGTGCCATATTCTACCCCGGAACGGTGAAAACCAACGGCGTCGAAGCCGCCACCGGAGTCGTCCTGGTCGGAGCCGCCGAGCAGAACCACGGCTGGGTCTGGGTCTACGCCGAGGACGGCAGCTACCTGGGTGCCCTGATGGATTACGGCCAGATGGGAATCAACGCCCGTGGCGTGCGCGACCTGGACCTGGACGAATCGGGCGCGTTGTACCTGCTATCCGTCCGCGACAGCGGCACGAGCCAGTTTGTCCCCCAGATCGTCAAGTACGTGTACGCCACGAACACGGCCTCGACATTCAAGAGCATCGGCAACGGTTACGTGCTCAACGCGGTCAGCTATCTGGCGCCCATCCCGGCATCCGGCGCCACCGTCCTCCTGATCAAATGACCGGTTCATCCGGCGCCACCGCGCGTCCGCCCCCGACCAGCCCTCCATCCCGGACCACAGGAGAGCTTGCGGGCTGGGCGTGCAGCTCGCGATGGCCCGAGCCGGAAGCCTGCGCGCCGGCCAGCGCAAGAAGGATCGAAGCGACGGCGCGAGACAGGTGCAGGCGAGTGTCGTGCATGATAGTCGTGCAGGTGACGACGCGGCGTCCGCATCGTCGCGTGCGACCCGTCGTCGCCGGGTTGTCGCTTGAGTGAGATACGCTTACCGCACGGTGATGACCGTGCCCAGATTCGAGGGCACGACGTACTTTAGCTGAATCGTCTTCTCGTCCGTATTGTCGATCAGTTCCCAGGCGCCGGCCGCGCCGGAGTCGAGTGTGAAGTTGCCGCTCTTGGCGCCGGTGTAGGCCAGGATGTCGTAGACCTGCCCCATGGCGGGAACCACTCCGTCGAGTTCCGGTTCGACCGTCACGCTTCCCACCGTCAGCGTCCCTGCGGCGATGGTGCCGAAGTCGGTCGCGTGGTCGATCACGGGACGCAACGCGCCATTGTCGAAGGTCAGGTTGCCGAGGTCCACAGTGGCGTTCCTGCCGCGCACGATCAGCGTCACGAAGGAGGGGTCACCGTAGGCCGGATTGGCCTTGCCAAGGTTGACGGTCTTACCGGTCGCGTTGAACGTTGCGGAGTCGCGGATATCGAGCACCATCCGTACATCGCCCCCGTCCTCATTATTGGAGTTCGAGCCAAAAAGGTTGCCGGCGACATAGAACCAGTTCCCGACTTCGAAGATCGCTCCGTCCTTGATCGTCAAGGCGGCGTCCAGTTCGTAGAAGAGCTGGTTCGAATCGCAGAAACGGGTCTGTTTCTGCAGGACATGCACCTGGCCGCTGAGCGTGAAGGCATACTGCTCGATCGTCGCGTTGACCTGGTTGTTGCGGTACATCCAGACGTTGTTGTTGATGTCGGCCGTGACCTTGCTGCCGGCCGTTCCAGTGTACTCCAGACTGTAGTCCGGACAGGAACTGTAGGCCAATTGCGCGAAGGACGTCGCCTTCAGTTCGTAGCCATTGCAGTCGAGCACCATGCTCGTGTTGCCGTTGTTGGCCTTCCATCCGGGAACCGTGTAGTCCGCGTCCAGCGTGACCGTGCCGATCGCGGCCACCTGCGAAAAGTCCGCCCCAACGGTGGCGGAGGGCAGCCCGGCGCTCCAGTTGTCCGTGTTGCCCCAGTCGCCGTCGCCGGCGTTTCCGTTCCAGTACGTCTGGCCGAGCGCGTGTGGCGCCAGCAACGCCAGCGCCAGGGCCGGGGCGGTCAGCCGCAGCGCGTATGCGCCCCAAGAGCCTTGCAGAAATGCGATTCGTCTTTTCATGTCACTTCTCCCTTTCTTCACCATTTGGGCGTGTTTCATCGTTTTTCAGGGTCGCTCGTCCAGCGTCGCCTTGAAGGCCGCGAGGGTGGCTTTGAGTATTGTGCGATGCATTTTTCTCCTCCTGTGTGGTGTGGTGTAGCGACCGTGTTCCTTCGTAGCCTCCGTCTCAGCGCACGGTGATTAGGGTCCCCAGATTGGACGGAACCACGTACTTCGCCTGAATCTTCTTCTCGGCTGTATTGAGAATCAATTCCCACGTCCCCTCGTCCTCGGCCGCCAGCGTCAGGCCTGCGTCGTTGTCTTCATACGAGCCGTAGGACACCAGATCGTAGACCTGGTTCTTGACCGGCTCGACATCCACGAGATCGATGTCGATGATGGGGCTGACGTCAATCCGGAACTTGTTGGACACGGAGATGGGCGGTGTGGCGTCATCCGTCAGGTAGTCGATCTCGAACACCAGTTCGGCGTTCTCCAAAATGAATCCGGGACCCGTAACATGCACCGAGGCATCCTTGCCGGTGACACGGATGCGGCCAAGACCCTTGCCCGGCTGAACGCCGGCGTCGTCGCCGCCGACGACGAACGTGCCGGTGCTGGTCACCGAGGCCTGATCCTTGACGTGAATTTCGCCGGTCATTCCGGGGCCGGTCGTTCCGAGTTGGGTATTGTTGGCAAGGATGATGGACGTTGCGCTAAGGGTCACGTCATCCTGGACCCTGACCGTACCCAACGCCGGATATACGGAGTTGCCGTTTCCTGACGAGACGGGATAGAAGGCGCCAAAGACGACGTCGATATCGCCGCTGAAAACCCAGGTGGCCTGTTCGACCTCCTCGTCGTCGTCGCTGTTGGTGTTGAGGAACGCCGGGTTGCCCGCACAGTCGAACGTCCCCCCGCCGACGGTGTCTGTGATTTCGAGCCGCCACGTCGACCAAGTGGTTGACATGTTCCGCCCAATCTGGCCGCCGGAGATGTCCAGCGTGTTCCCCTGCAGATCGAGCTTATAGTCCTGCCCCGCCTTCTGGGACTTGTACGTGCCCGCCGTGGGCACGTCGACGTCCACGATGATTGTGCCGGTGAAGGCGGTCCCGACTCCGACCTCCTCTGTATTTCCGATGCCCGGCACAACGCCGCCTTGCCAGTTGCTGGTGTTGTTCCAGTTGTTGCCCGGTGGCGTGCCGGGTCCGATCCAAGTTTGAATTCCGCCCAAGGCCAAAGGCGAGGCCAGCGCGAGCAGACTACCCGCCACGATCAGCCGATGAGATGTTTTCATTTCCACTTCTCCCTTTTCTCGCATGTATGGAGTGTATGCCGATTAAACCGGGCCGGTTCCTTGATCTGAGTGTGTGGATCATCCGGTACTAGCGGACGACAATCATAGTTGCTTTGGCCGGGACGTCGACCACCGCCTCGTTCAGAATCTGGAGTTCCACCGATTTCGTCGTCGTATTGACCAAATAGTCTGTATAGTCAACGCCGATCGTGTAGGTTCCAGGGGGGACGGCTTCACCCCCGAAAATGGCTGTGTTGAGAATCTCCGGATTGCTTCCCGTGAAGTCCCTCTTGACATCTGTATACATCACCCTGGCCGCATGCTCTCCGGTTCCGTCAAGAACAAGGTGCTGTGTGCCGTTGAAGGTTGAGCCGGCGTACACACCGTGATTGTACCGCCATTTGAGTTCGCACGTCGTGTCGGGCCCCATGTGCAGGGTGAATGAATTCGTTCCTGTTCCAAGGCGGGTGCCGTTACTCATCAGCAGGTCTCCGCTCGGCATGTCCACGCTCCCGCAAAAGCGGAAACCGCCGTTTACGAACCAAAGCAGGTTGGTGCCGATGGTCACGTTCACCGTCCCGTTCCCCTCGAAGTTTTGTTTGGGCTTCGAAAAATACTGTGTATTGGTTACCACAATGCCCCCGTCGAGGGTGATCGTGTCGCCTGTGTCGCCAGTGGCGTGGCTCAGGGTGATCCGCGTGTTGTCATGCATGAGCGCATTCCATCCCACGTTCAAATAATCACTCGCGTCAAGATGCGCCCCACTTTCGATCACAAAGTATTGTTTGCGGACGGTGCCAAGATCATCATTCGGGGCGATTGTGGCGTTGGCCCGGACGATGACCGCATCGGGGTGCGGGTAGCCTCCTGCGTCGGGCCAGGCCTCGCAGGTTATCGCCGTGATGCCATTCCCCACGACGGCCGTGTCGTTGCTGACAGGCAGCCCGACCGGATCCCAGTTGCTCGCGTCAGACCAATTTCCTCCGTCGGTCAGCCAGTTGTATTCCGTGGCACCGGCGGTCGCGGAGAGCAAAACAAGCACAACCAGACCGGGGACCAACATTCTTGAGATGACAGCAATGGATTTGGATGGCTCCATACTGTCGAGTTCGGGTTTCAGCGTTGCGATTCGTTGTCTCATGTCAGGACTCCTTTTTTGTGGCGAGGCGGGGCCTCGTCGGGTTGTCAGGGACGCTCGTCGACCGGTCGCTTGAAGACAGCGATCGCGTCGGCAACCACGCGCGGCTTGCCTTTCGGGGCCATGGCAGTCAGCTCGACGCGCAGGGTCTCGCCGACGACCTCGACGGTGCCGAGGTGCTGCCACCAGACGCCGGAGGCGAGTAGGTCGCGGGGCGCCTGGCGTTGGTCGACCTTGGCCCGCAGCGGTCGCTGACCGCCCGCGTGCGCCTCGAAAGTGGCCGCCTTGTCGGCGTCGGCGTCGGGAGGCCAGGTGGCGTAGAGCTCGTAGCGGCCAGGGGCGAGATCCGCGACGGTCCAGACGGCGGTGTCGCAGTCGACCCGCGGCGCTTCCTGGCCGCGCTTGGGCGTGGGTACCGTCCGCGCCCGCGCCCAGCGCGAGCCGCCGCCGAAGCCCTCGGGACGTGCGTTCCAGGCCGGACGCGCGGCGAAACCCGGTTGGCTGTCGTCGATCACGCGCGTCGTCGCGGTCTGCCGCCCCACGACGCGGACGGCGTCGGCGATGACATGGCGGCCGGCGACGGCGTTGCCCAGCTCGACACGCAGCAGACCCCCTTTGATCTCGAAGACACCCAAGGCGTGCCAGCGGACCCCTTCGGCCTCGTGACCGACCGGGGCTTTCTCCTGACTGACGGCGGTCCGGCCGCGGCTCTCGGCGCCGTCGAAGATCTCGTAGGGGACGGCCTTGGGACGCTGGTAGCTGAACTCGGGCCAGGTCGCGAAGACCGCGTAGGTGTCGGGCGGCAGGTCCGCGAAGCGCCACTCCGCCCTGGCGTCGCCGCCAAGGTATGGATTGGCGGCAAAGTAAGTGAAGCCGCCGCGGAAGCCCTGCTTGTCCGACTGCTCCGCGAACGCCGTGAAGGAAACGGCGGCGGAGGCATCGTCGACGACCGCAACCGGAGCGTCGAGGACGCGGAGCGTGACTTCCGCGGGCTCCGAGCGGACCCGGCCGTCGCCGGCCTGGAAGGTGAAGGTGTCGGTTCCCACGAAGTCCTTCTTGGGGCGGTAGGTGAAGCTGCCGTCGGGCCGCAGTTCGAGCGCGCCGTGGCGTGGGGGCTGGGCGACGAGCGCCGTCAGGGCGTCGCCTTCGTCGTCCATGGCGTCGGAGAGGAGCGATTCGCCGCCGCTGAAGCGCATGGGCGTGACCGCAAGCGCCTGGTTCTTCGCCACCGCATAGGTCCGGTCGCGAACCACGGGAGCGGTGTTGGCGGTGTACGGGAGCGCGTCGTCGCGGCCGACCTCCACCATGCTGCCGTCCTGTTCACGAACGTGGTGGAAGGCGCCGGCAAAGGGAATGTCGAGGGAGACGTCACGGTAGCCCGGGATCGTGATCTTCACCGCCGCAAGGTCGCCGAGGGGCGCATGGCCGTAGAGCAGCCATTCGCGCGCCGGGGCCTTGCCGATGGCGTGGGCCAGCACGTAGGCGGGCAGCTCGGTCGTCATCGTCCAGGGCCGCGGCGGGTCGCGGTCGGTGGACAGGCGGAACCAGCGCTCTTGGTCCTTGACGCCCTCCGGAAGATCCTCGTCGAAGGGGTGTCCGCCTTCGGGGTTGTGTACGAGCGTGCCCTGGCGCCAGAAGCGTGCCAGCACGGGGTCGGCGTGAATCCGGTCGACGGCCCGCAGGATCGTGCCGAACTCGGCCATCCAGTTTTCGCGCGGGTCGCTGCTGCCGTTCCACTGGCGGGCGACACGGGGGGTCAGGGTCCACAGGACGTACTGCGCCCAGGCGCCATAGCGCGCGGCGGGATAGGACAACCCCTTGCGCTCGTAGGCGAGCGCCTTCTGCGGGCCGCCGTTCCAGAAGATGACCTCCATCCACCACTCGGGATCGGTCTGGAGGGCGCGCTGTTTCTGGAAGACGAGGTTCATCATCTCGGTCTGCGTGCTCCAGACGTGGTGATCCGTCTTGAGCGGCTGCCAGGGGTTGTCGTAGGCCTCGGGCAGCGCACCCTCCCAGGTGTTGCGCGCGGGGCGATCCAGTCGGACGAGCGGTTTGTACTCCCGTTCCAGGCCGGGACGGCCGACATGGTTGGCGCCGGGGCCGCCGTTGTAGCCGGCGATGACGGCATGTTCACGCCAGGCCGCATTGGGCAGGGCCTCGCGGATGCCCTCGAACATCGCCCGGTAGCGTTCGTAAAACAGATCCTCGTAGACCGCGCGCTTGAAGTCGTCGCTCCGGCCCAGGCCGTAATGCTCGACGTAGCGCTTCTCGCTTTCCAGGGCATGCCAACGGAGTTTCTTGGCCTCGTTGTTGCTGACCAGCACCACCTGCGGAGGATCGGGGTAGACTTCGGCCAGCCAGCGGAAGTAGGCCGTGCCGCCCCACTGCCGTCCCAGTTCACGCCAGCGTTCCACCGGGCCGAGCGGACTCACGAGCTTCTGTATCGCACCGGTCTCGGCATCGATGACGCAGGGATTCTCTTCGGGGGGTAGCTCGAAGAATTCCCGGTTCTGGAAAAAGTCGTTTTCCCACTGGCCGCCGGTGATCATGACAAAGGGCATCTTCCACGCGGCCAGCCTGCGCAGCCCCGCCTCGAGGCCGGGCTTGGTGCGCTCCTCGAGGCGGGCGACATCGTTGGCCACTCTCGGGGGCAGCATGTAGAGGAAGGGCAGGATATGGCGCCCCCCCTCGATCATGCCGATCTGCCAGTCGAGCGGCGCGAAGTTCGAATGCCAGTGGGCAGCCAGCGGCAGGGGGCGTCCCTCCGGCCCGGCGTTGGGCTTGAGTGCCTCGGCCCGGACCGCGGCGGCGGTGGGCGGCAGTCCTTGGCCGTACGTCTC
>JAFGCA010000339.1 GCA_016932895.1 Sedimentisphaerales bacterium
AGGTAGATGCCCGGCTCGATCGTGATGATCTGGCCGGCCCGAAGCCTGCCCTTGGCGTCCTCCTTCAGGAAGGGAATCTCGTGGATCTCCAGGCCGAATCCGTGCCCGCTGCCGTGGCCGTAGACGGGCAGACCGCTGTCGTGTATCACCTTTCGCGGCGCCGCATCTACCTCACTGAGCAGCGCGCCGGCCTTCGCGACCGCGATGGCTGCGGCCTGGGCCCTTTCGACGACCTCATACGCCCGCCGATACTCGGCGGTGGGTTTGCCGATAGCGAAGCAGCGCGTGATGTCACAGCAGTAGCCTTTGTACCTGGCGCCGAAATCGATCAGGATCGTGTCACGCGGCCTGAGTTTTCGCTGCATCGGCTGGTGATGAGGGCGTGAAGCGTTGGCCCCGAAAGCCACGATGGTCTCGAAGCCGTTCGTGCAGCCCAGCTTGCGCATCTCCAGGTTGATGATGCCGGCCAGCTCGTTCTCCGTGATGCCTTGCTTGAAAAAGCGTGAGGCGTTCTTCAGCGCCGTCGCGGCGATGTCCGCTGCCGCCTGGATCGAGGCCCGCTCGGTTGCGTCCTTGATACTGCGTGCCTCTGCCAGGATGCCGGAGACGGTCTTGAGCGGACCGCCGCAGCTTTTCTTCAAGTCCCGAAAGGCCGCCAGTGATATGGATTTCTCTACGGCCACGGTACGCACGGACCTGAGTTTCTGCACCAGCATCCCGGTCGCCTTCGTGATGGCGCCTTTGCGCTGGACGATGGACGTCTGGACACATTCCTTTTGGGCCTGTTCCGTGTATCGGCTGTCGGTGACCAGATAGACAGCGTTTTTGGTGATGACGGCCCAACTGTCTTCGCCTGCGAAGGCCGTCATATAGGTGACGTCGACGGACTTGGTGAGAATGAGGCAGTCGATGCCCTTCTGGCGCAGTTGCCGACGGATGTTCCCAACGCGTTGCCGGATGATCTCGATCTTCATGTCACGTCCCACATAGTATCAGTTCCGTTTGGCGGCCCGCAGGCGCACGTGCGATAATTATCGGGATATCAGCAAAAAGATAAAGACAATTTGCCGGGCGTTTGGCACCAACTACGGTTGTTTACTATACTTTCGTTAGAAGCAGGATTATGCGGCGGATGGCTGCCGATCAGGCAGTCTACGGTGTTTTCCGAGAGGATCGCCGCCATCCGTATGAGCGATTCCCACGCACAGGACGGTGGCCGCCGTCCTATTTTCCGCCTTGCCGACCGGACCCGCAGGCATTAGAATGAACCCCGATTCGATAAGATTTGCTAATGCATTGGTAGATAGTCTCCGTTATGTTCTTGCCCATTCGAACGAATGTTCTGCCGCGTCGGACGCCGTATGTAAACTACGCGCTGATCGTTGCCAACGTCGTTGTCTTCATGTTGGAGTTTGGCTTCGACCGGCAGTCCGGCGAGGTGGTCTTTCAACCGTGGGTCAGTGATTTCATGCTCACGCCGCGGATCTCGCCGTGGTGGACGTTCGTGACCTATGCGTTCCTCCATCACGATTTCTGGCATATTTTCTTCAACATGTTCTTCCTGTATCTGTTCGGCCGCAACGTCAACGACAAGCTCGGCCACTGGGGCTACTTCGTGTTCTACATCTTCGGGGCCGTTGCCGGCGGACTGGGCCAGGCGGCCCTCCATGTCTCGCCTCCCGCGGCCACGCTGGGCGCCAGCGGCGCTGTGGCCGCCGTGACGGGAGCCTATCTCGTCCTGTTCCCCCAGACGCTGCTGACCATCGTCTACTGGTTCTTCTTCATCGGGACGGTCGAGGTGCCGGCACTGTACTTCATCGCATTGAAGATGATTTTGCTCGACAACGTCCTGGCTCACGGGCGGGGCAGTATCGCCTACGACGCTCACTTGGCTGGCTACGCCTTCGGGATCGGCGTGACGATGATTCTCCTGGCCACAAGGCTGGTCACCACGAGCAACTTCGATCTGTGGGCCATGCTCAAGCGGTGGAACCGCCGGCGTCACTATCGGGATGTCGTCGCGGGTGGATACGATCCGTTCACCGGCACCGGCGCGCGCAAGCCTGTGGTGGCCACGCCCGTCAAGAAGACCGTCGCCCAGATGCAGCAGGAGGCTGAGGTCCGCGAGCTCCGCACCGCCATCAGCCAGCGTATCATGCAGCGCAATCTGGGCGAGGCGGCGAATCTGTACATAGAGCTGATGAAGGTCGACAGCGAGCAGTTATTGCCCCGCCAGTACCTGCTCGACATCGCCAACCAGTTGGCCAGCGATCATCGCCCCTCCGAGGCCGCCTGGGCGTACGAGCAGTTTCTGACCCACTACGGCACCTATCAGCACGCCGAGCAGGTCGAACTGATGGTCGGCATCCTCTACTCGCGCTACCTGCACAAGCCCGAGGAGGCCGTCAAGCACCTCCAGCGCGCCGCCGAACGACTCTCCGACCCCGGCCAGGTCAGACTCTGCCAGGAAGAACTCGCCCGCCTGCGCGCCTGACCTTACGCAGCGCAGGTTTCGTCCACTGCGTCCACAAAGTCCATGTCGTCCACACCCATCTACTGTTGGATCGCCTTCGCCAAGGATGACCCGACGTACACCCTGTAGTCTTTGATTCTGCCACCGTGGGAGCTGTCGCCGGGGCGCGGCGTGTAGCGAAAGCCGCTGATGACGGTTGGCTGACCAAGGTCTATCACGAGATGGTGCGGATGGCCGGGCTGGGCCTGACTCCACTCGGTGTGCCAGAAATCGGCGGTCTGGCCGTTGATGGCGTTCAATGCCGAGCCATCTTCGCTGACCCGTTCCTCACTATCGACGTAGGCGATAGTCCACACGGTGTGGGGGATGGCTTTGCCGTCGGCGTCGAGCAGGTCGAGTTCCGCTACGGCCGCAAATGCCTTGTCGTCAAAGGCGTTGAGGGTTTCCAGGCAGAACTGGCGGCCCTCGACGCTCCGAGCGAATCGCACCTCCTGGGCCGCAGGGCCGGGCGCGAACGTGCCGGTGTGGACGGGCTGCACGCCTTCAAGCGACAGCGTAGCTTGCTGGACCTTCTTGACAAAGTCGAGCTGCGGTTTGACCTGGTCCAGGATGGGTGTCTCCCGTCCGGCCAGCGCCGGCGTCTGCGGGCCGAGCAGGTCCAGCACGATTACCTCGTTGCGGCCCTGCTTGAGCCACGGGCCGGGCACGTACATCGTTTGCGTCGGTCCGATGTTCCAGAATCGGCCCATGCACCGGCCGTTGACCCACAGCACGCCTTTGCCCCACGTGCTCACGTCGAGGAAGGTGTCCGCCGGCTGGGCCACGTCGAATTCACCTCGCCAGAACGCCGGTCCGTTGGCCTTGCCCGTCTTCCATTTCAGGCTCGCGAGCATCGGCTCGTCCAAGGGCAGGCGATACACCTGCCAGGCGGAGGGCGTTGTTTCATTGCCGGACGCTGTCGTGAGAACCACGGGGCCGTGCAGACCCTTGCGATCGTGTACCTCCGGGCCGAAGTTGACGTGGCCCATCGCCTCGATCAGGATGTCCAGACGGGCCGGCGCCTGACGCTGCGGGATTTGCACACGGTATTGTTGCGAGCGTCGGTCCATGACCCCGACGGGCGTGCCGTCCAGGAAGACCCAGGCGAAGTCGCGGGCCTCCTTGGTCCTGAGCCGGCCTGCGGGTCCGGCCGGCAGGGTCGTGCGGTAGAGGATGCAGCCACGACCCTGGTCATAAGCCTCCATGTTGCGCGGGGCCTTGTCCTCAACGGGCGTGGGCAGGTTCTCGAAGATCGTGGCGGATTGGCCGAGATCGAAGCGTGCGATTGCTGTCACAGGCATGGCGGCCGGCGGTTCCGGGATCGTTTCGCCCGGCAGCAGGTATTTCGCCATCAGGTCCCGCGTGAGCTGGAATTTCTCGCCGATCCAGCCGGCCTCGCTGATGGGCGCGTCGTAGTCGTAGCTGGAGGTATCGGGTTTGAAAGGCCGATCGGCCCCGGACCAGAGGCCGAAAGTCGTGCCGCCGTGGGCCATGTAGATGCTGAACGACGCGTTGTTCTTCAACATGTACTCGAGGTCCGTCAGATACTGCGGTGTGTTGCCCAGATGGTGCGGGAAGCCCCAGGTGTCGAACCAGCCGGGGTAGAATTCGCCACACATCAGAGGGCCTTCTGGCTGAATCTCGCGGAGGGCCTTGAATCCGTCGGCCGGGTCTTTGCCGAAGTTGACCACGTTGAACAGGTCTTTGCGCAGGCCATTACGAAGAGCGTAAGGCGGGTTACAGGCGAACAACGGGACGTCGAAACCGCCGTCCAGCAACGCCTGACGTATCTCCCCCATGTACTGTGCGTCGTTGCTGTAGAAGCCGTACTCGTTTTCCACTTGGACCATGAGGATGGGGCCGCCCCGCGTGACCTGCATCGGTCCCAGTACCCGGCCGACCTCTTTGAGCCATGCCCGGCTGGCCGCCAGGAAATCGGCATCCCGGCTTCGTAGTTGAATCCCATCCTTCTTGAGCAGCCACCACGGCAGGCCGCCCATTTCCCACTCGGCGCAGGCGTATGGGCCCGGTCTCAGAACCACCCACAGCCCTTCTTTTTGTGCGAGCCGGCAGAATTCCGCGGCATCGGCCTGCCCCGACCACTCATATTGCCCCTGGTTCCACTCATGGTAGTTCCAGAACAGGTACGCGCACACGGTGTTCAGGCCCATCGCCTTGCACAGCTTGAGCCGGTGTCCCCAATACTCCCTCGGCACACGGGCAAAATGCAGTTCTCCGCAGCGGACCTGCAGCCGCTGCCCATCCAGCAAGAAGTCCTGCTCGCCAATGGCAAACCGGTGCGTCGCCTGTCCCTGTACCGCCGCAGCCCACAGCAGGACACACCCTCCAATCGCCAACCCGATGAGATTCCGTCGCCACGCCCCGAAGCACTTCGCCTGCATACAAGCTCCTTCGCTCTGCCTGCCTTGCCCATATCTTCCGATCCGGCCGAGGCCGAATCTCTGCCCTGTATTATACCGATGCCCTTGGCGCCGGCAATCCCCAGCCGCCGCCGGTCACCCCTGCTCGTTTGTCGCGTGGCCGCAGATCGCGAGAACCTCAACCGCTCAGTCTCTCTCGCTTCCCTTGGGACGGTTACCTGAAGACTTGAGGGTTGACAAGACGGAGCGGCGCCGATAATCTTGCGCTCGAAGGATCGCCCCACCAGGCGGGCAGTTCCTAAAGGATCGACGGGAACGTCTTAATAGGAGGCAAGAAGATGCAAGCTCGCATGAAATCTGCTGGACGTGCGACGCAAATAGCGTTTCGGGGTCAGTTGCTGCTTATCGTGGTTCTCATTGCCGTTCTGGGTTTGTGCGGGTCGGTAGGGGCCCAGCCGGACGTGAATGTGCCGGCGGCAGATCGCCCGCAGGCGGCCCAGCCCACCCCGGCCCAGCCCACCCCGGCCCTGGCAGGGCCTCTCGTCGGTGAGATCACCGGCAACGACGTTTTCATTCGTTCGGGCCCGGCCACGACTTCCTACCAGTGCGGTAAGCTCTACAAAGGCGATACCGTCCAGGTGGTCGACACCCAGCAGGGCTGGTCCTGCATTGTTCCGCCGCCGGGGTGCTTCTCC
>JAFGCA010000340.1 GCA_016932895.1 Sedimentisphaerales bacterium
GAGCTTTCAGCCCGTATCGAGCGCGATGCGGGCCACTTCTTTACGCGGACCACCCGGGCCCAGCCGCGCGCATATCCCGCTGTCACAAAAGGTTTTACGATTCCCGCCCCGCCCCCGTCCACACCACACCTCTCCCCCCGTTAACCGCAAAACCCCGCCAAAACCCTGCTTTGGCCCAGACTCTCAGACTCTCACCCCCGAGAGCAGGCACGGGTTAACAACGTCGATTGGAAAGGGGTGGGCGGCGCTCGCGCGGGGTATCGAACAAGAGGCGGGGGCCGGTTTTGTGCGTCCTTTGATGACGAAGGTGCTCTTGGTAGTTGGTGCTAGCGCCGGCCATGGACGCCCAGGCCGAACAGTGGTAGACGCTGTTCCCTTGGTCGGGAGAGAAGAGAATGTCTCGATTTTCGCTGTTGTGCCGATAGAATCAAGGCCATGGGAATCGACGAGACGACCATTCAGGAGATCGTGCGGCGGGTGGTGGCGGTGACGCAGCCGGACAAGATCATTCTGTTTGGCTCGGCCGCGACCGGGGCGATGACCGCCGACAGCGACGTCGATCTGCTGATCGTTGAGCCTGACACTCGCAACCAGCGTGACGAGTATGTCCGCATTATCAAGGCGTTGTGGGGCCTGCGGTATCCGTTTGACGTGCTCTTCATCGACACCGAGTGGTTCGAGGAGAGTAAGGATGTTGTGGGTGGGATCGCCTACCCGGCCCACAAATACGGCAAGGTGATCTATGAAGCCGCCTGAGGATACCCGGCGCAGGTTGGTGGCCGAGTGGCTGCGCAAGGCCGACACGGACATGCAGGTGGCGGAGCACCTGGCTGGTGAAGATGCGGCCTTCCCGAGCGTAATCGCGTTTCACTGTCAGCAGGCCGGCGAGAAGTACCTCAAGGCCCTGCTGACGCACTGGGGGATTGCATTTCCCAAGACGCATGTCCTGGCGAAATTACTCGAGCTGGTGGAGGTTCGGGGCGCATCCGTGGCGGAATCGCTGCTGGATGCGGTCGTTCTGACTCCTTACGGAGCGGAGTTGCGATATCCTGGCGATCGTCCGGAGGCCTCGCCGGATGAAGCCCGGGAGGCAGTCCGGCTTGCCAGATTGGTGCGTGACACGGTCCTGGTGCACCTGCAGGATGCGGCGGACGGGCGGTAGGGGGGATACGGCGTGGCGCGACGGTCCGGTGGCCTGGGGGGAGCCGGACGAGATCAAGCTACCGCCGAGTGAGGTAGAGGCTAATGCCCACGACGGAAACAGGGGCGGGTTTGTGATCCCAGACGACGATCGATATCGTGACATGGCAGGCAGTCGCCTGGCGATGATTCGCGCCGCGCGTCGGGCGGCTGAGTTGGCGAGGCAGCATGGTCAGCCGTTGCTGCTGTGGCGCGACGGCAAGGTGATACGTGCCATGCCGGACGATCTTCCAATTCTGCCTGAACAAACACCGCGTGAAGATTCATGATTCACTTGGACACAAGATTTTAACGGAGTTCAGACGATGTCGACCAAGAAGAACAAGGAACAAAAACGCAGCGCACGAAAGACCAAGAAGGGGGCAAGGCCGCCCAAGCCAGCTTGCGGTCTTTGTGGGAGTACCAAACGCCTCACCCGAACGGAGTGTTGCGGTAATTGGATATGCGACGATGAGCACGAATACGTCATGTTCTCGTATGCCCGTAATAGCTGCTATCGGAACCATCGGCGTTACACGCTTTGCGGCTTCCACCATGCGGAAGGCCATGAAGGTCGTTGGCAGGATTGCGATAAATGCCGTGAAACCTTTGAAACGGAGATGTACGTCCACTACGGCACCAACGAGTATAACTTCGAGACATTACCGAACCCGCCAGCCTATGAGCCCACTAAATGCCATACGTGCGGGCAGGTAATCGTTCTCGGCGATGGCGGTTATTCCACGAAAGGGGGAGACTATTTCTGTCAGAATTGTTCCGCGATGAGCACGGATGAACCATTTCTCAAGTTGCATAATGCGAAGTCCGAAGTCGCGAATAGCCAACACCAGGCTGAACGGGAAATAGGTCATTTTTCATCACAGGCGCAAGAGGATAATGCGATTGATAATCTGCAGGAGTGGTTGGATGACGTGCCGGATACATACGCCGCACGATTCTGCGAATGTATGAGATTGACGGATACATTCTGTGACACCCATCTCAACCTCGAATACAAAGAGTTGTGCCGCGAGATGGCTGTGGACGTCTGCCAGAACGGTTCTCCGGTTCTGAAAGGCAAAGCCGAAGGCTGGGCGGCGGGAATCGTCTATTCCCTCGGCCGGATTAATTTCCTGGACGATCCTAGCCAGACACCGCACATGAAGTCGAAGCAGATTGCCGAAGGGTTCGGGGTTTCCGTAGCCACGATGCAGGCGAAATCCAAAGTGATTCGGGAGGGATTGGACCTGTTCCCGTTTCATCCGGACTGGTGTCTTACCAGCCTACAGGAAAACAACCCACTGACATGGATGCTGGAGGTAAACGGTTTCATCATGGATATCCGTACTGCTCCGCGCGACGTACAGGTTGCAGCATACGAAGAGGGACTCATTCCGTATATTCCATCAGATCAGAACAAGTAATACGCATTCCGTTTTTTTTACTGGGATGCAATATTGAACACCCGTTGTATCCAAGTACAAGCGCAACAGAATTGCACTGGTTGCAGATGTAGATGTGGGAATCATGAATTGTTCACTGATCATATCCGGATTACAGTAAAACCCATGAAAGACCCACGCGCGAAGATTATTGAGCGACTGGTAGACGGCCCTCCCAAGCCGAGGCCGATTCGCTACGCTATTTACACCCGCCAGTCAGTCGACAAGCTGGCGGACTTCTCTTCATGCCAGGCCCAGTTCGATACTTGCCGCGACTTTGCCCGAGCCGGCGGCGAGCGGGGGCTGGCGTGGTGCGGACAGCATTTTGATGATGAGGGCCAATCGGGCGCAACCCTCGACCGCCCGGGCATATGGATGAATTCGACAAGGCGGGCGTGGAAGTTCGATTTGTTCACCAGCCGGAGTTGACTTTCGGCGCACAGGGTCGCTTCCTGCGACATGTTCTGGCTGCCTTTGCCGAGTTCGAGCGTGACATGATCGCCACGCGAATCGCGGAGTCGAGGGTGTATCTCAAGCGGCATGGCCGCCGCCTCGCGGGCAAGGTGCCGTACGGCTACGACGCTGATCCGGTCACTAAGCAACTCGTCCCCAACCCGACTGAAGCACCGCGCGCTGCCGACATCTTTCGTCGTGCCGCCGAGGGAGAATGGCCCAAGCAGATTGCCACCGATCTCAATGACCTCGGATGGCCCACGAAGGTGTATCTCTCCCAGCGATCCGGCAAGACGACGGGCGGCGGGAAATGGACGGCACGCCAGATCGTCGACACTCTGCGCAATCCCGTCTATGTCGGCCGGTTCGCCGACGGCGAGGGTACGCGGGACGGTTGCCACGAAGCGCTTGTCGATCAAGCGACCTGGGACAACGTGCAGCAGCAGCTCGATTCCCGCCGCACAACCGGCCGGCAGAAACGCGTCCGTCACGATCATCTCGCGTTTCGCCAGAAGATCGTCTGTCCGCAGTGCGGATGGTTCCTGACGACCTATCAGACAACGCGGAAGACCTCCGACCGCTCCGGCATTAACAAGTTCTTCTATGCCTGTCGTTCCACTGCCGGAGGGCGGCCGCGATGCAAAGGCGTCAGCTATCCGGCTTGGGACATCGAACAGGAAGTTCGCCGCATGTTTGACGAGCCCGGCATGTGGCGTGATCTTTTCGGCCCCGAGACGCCCGACACGGTCGCCGAGCAAGTCGCCGAGACCTGGCGTATCCTGCCCTGGACGTGGCAGCGAGAATGGCTCAAAGAAGCCGTAACCCGAATCGAGATCGACGAAAATGAAAGTACACTGTCGGTCACGTTCTCACGCGAGGCGGCGAGGCCGATATTGGCCGAAATAGCCGCCCGCGAGGACCTGCCGGTTAACAGGTCGGTAGGCCCAGAGTAAGGGCGATTTAGAGCTTTCAGCCCGTATCGAGCGCGATGCGGGCCACTTCTTTACGCGGACCACCCGGGCCCAGCCGCGCGCATATCCCGCTGTCACA
>JAFGCA010000341.1 GCA_016932895.1 Sedimentisphaerales bacterium
CAAGATGCTCGTAAAACGTGTCAAACAACTGGGTTACGCGATGATCGATCTACGCTCCGGCGAAGTAGTTTCTTAGGAGCGAAGCGAAGCAATCTCCAGTCGTACGATCTCCCAAATGCCGTACTACGGTGTGAATTCGTAGGCGCCCATGTCGGGAGCGGGTCCGTGGGGGCGAGGGTTCCCTTCGAGGTCGTCTACAGGTGCGGAGGCGGCGTCGGCGGTGTCGATGGCCGGTGAGCCCGGCAAGAGACGGAAATCGAGGTTTGCAGGATCTACCAGGAGCGGATCGGCGTCGATATTGCCCTCGCCCCAGATAACCGTCGACTGGACCCCGGAGACGGAGATGCCGTCGCGGCCGCCCTGGATGTCGCTGTACATGACCGTCACGTGCGAGCCACGGTCCTCGATGTCCGCGTTCGAGCTGTCGGCCAGCGCAATCGGCGTATCGCACTCCCAGATGATGCAATTGATGACGGTAGCGGTACCGCCGCCCGGATTGAGACGATACGGCGGGCCCCAGCGGCCCAAATCGAACAGGCGCAAGCCCCGGCCGCAACCGACGATGGTATTGTTCACCAGAAGGGCCTCGCATGAATTCTCGATGGCGATACCGCCGTTGCGACAGTCGAAGATCACGTTGTTCGTCAGCACAGGGAAACACCTGTCGCGCAGGACGATGCCGTGGTCGTCGGTCCCGGCGATAAGGTTGCCGATGATAACGGCCGAGCAGCGGGTCGGATTGATCGCATCGTCGTGCTCGGGGTCCAGGAAGATGTTATGCTGGATCAGCGGAGCCGGCGTGCTCTCGCCCCACAAATCGACGTCGTCGTTGTCGCCCCGCTTGCCCGTGAAGAAACAGTCCTCCACGCATACATACGAATACCGCGTGTGCACGCCCTGCCCGATGGACAGGAATTGACAGCCTTTAACGTGGGCGGTGGCGTCGCCTCCGTAGACCGGGTCGTCCGAAATGATCGCCAGCGCATCGCCCTCGGCGTCGGCGCTGTCATCGGGGAGATTCTGAAAGGTGCAGTCGTTGACGTCGAGATGGCTGGCCAGCACGACCACCGCCTCATGGTAGTTCCGCTCGCCTGGCTCGTAGTAGTCCTGGTGCGCCCCCTCGCAGTCGGCATACTCGATGAGGCAATGCTCGAGCTTGCTGTCGAGCGACGCGATCAGCCTGATCTGCTTCCAGCGCGTGCCGTCGCCGTAATGGGTGAATCGAATGGGCTGCTCCGGCGTGCCTTCGGCCAGAAGCTGCCCATACACGAAGATGCCCACGCCCGGCTTCATCAAGATCACCGTCCCCGGCTCCACGATCAGCGCCGTCTCGTCCGGAATGATGACGCTCTCCTCAAATACCCACGCCCCCGACAGCGTGACGATCTCCGTGAGGTATCCTTCCATGTGGTTGGCTGGCGGTACGTAGATGATTTCTATGGCCCCTGCGTCCACCTCGTTGGCGTCCGCATCCAGGGCGCGCGCCGTGATCGTGTTGAGACCGGAGACCAGAGGCACCTCCGCCTCCCAGGTCCCGTCGTTGGGATCGAAGCTTGCCGGGACGTCCTGGACCGTCACCGTCACGGCGTTGGGCGCATCCGTCGCGCCGCGCAGCGTCACGACGTTCGCGTCCACAATCCACATATCCCCGTTTCGCAGCACATCCGACCCCGTCTGCAGCGCGGCGGCCAGCGAGAAATCGCTGCTGGAAAGGGAGATGTTGTGTCCCTCGATAGCCAGAACATTGTCGCCTTCCCGTAAGAGTTCCCCGGCCGATCCGAGATCGATAATCTCGGGCGTCCCGGCCTCATGCGAAGAGGCGGTCGTCGTATGGGTGGCGGGCCCTTCGGGCATGTGCCGCCGGGCGACTTCGACGCCGTTGAGATAGGCGACGAACCCGTCGTCGTAGTCGATCACCAATTGCAGCGGTCCTTCCGCAAGCGCCGCGGGCACGGCGAAGGTCTTGCGGATGTAGACGGAAACGTATTCGTTCCGCATATCGTCGAGGACGGTGGCGTCGTCTTCATCGCCGTAGCCGAATCCACCGGGTCCCGTCTCCCAGGTCGAGTCATCAAATCCAATCTGTGCCCAGGTCTCGTCCGGAGCTTCCAGGCCGCGGAAGAAGCGCCAGGAATCCCCCGCCGGCACCAGCTCACCCCCGCCGGAGCCCAACTGAATCGTCATCGCCCCCGCCCCGGCCGGAGCGAGCACGAATGATAGGAACGCAATCGCGACACACAAGGCCTTCATGGACACGTCCTCCGAAAAAGCAAACCCAAGCGCCAAAGCCCAACCTCCGCATTATACCAAATAACCGCCCCAAAGCCGCGACATTCCCCCCAAATCCGCACGCCGAACCAGCAACCCTTCCACCCGGCTCTACTCCTGGCCACCGGACGCTTCTCGTAGCTTGCCCAGAAACTTCGGCGATACGCGCGTCCCGAGGCTCTGGGCCTTCTGCACATCCGCCCACGCTTTGGCGTACTCACGCAGGTAATAACTGATGCCCGCCCTGCCAACGTACGCATGGGCGCAACTTGGGTCCAAATCGATGGCCTTGTCATAGTCCGCCAACGCCTTCTCGCAATCCTTCATCTCATAGTACGACGTACCACGTCCCGCATAGACAGCAGCGTAGTTCGGGTCAAGTTCAATCGCTTTTGTATAATCCGAGATAGCAAGATCGTAGCGCCTTTGGTGGTGATACGCGTATGCCCGACCGTAAAGGACATCCGGATCATTTGGGTCGAGTTCAAGTGCCCTGCTGTAATCCATTACGGCGAGCGTAAACTCGCCTTTCCCGCTGTGCGTGCTGCCGCGATACACATAGGCTAGCGCATTGCGAGGATCTATTCTGATCGCCTTGTTGAGATCAACCATGCTCTCTTCGAGTTCGCCTTTCTCTCCGTACGTACCGCCGCGCCCCACGTACGCGCCGGCGTAGCCCGGGGCGATCTGAATCGCCCGCGTGTATTCTGTGATGGCCTGCTCGTGGTTGCCTTTGCCTCTGTAAGCGTTGCCGCGTCCGAGGTAGGCTTGATGGTCTCGGGGATCGCGCTTCAGTACGCGGTTGTAGTCTGCCAGAGCACGGTCATAGTCTCTGCTTTCGCAGTAGGCGTGGGCACGTGCACTATAGGCTTGGACGTCGTCCGTGTAAATCTGGAGATAGTCGGTAAAATCAGGGACAGCACGGGCGTAGTCGCCCTTGCGGTAATACGCCAGCCCGCGATTATAATAGGCGGTGGCCAGCCACGCGTCCATTTCGAGTGTCAGGGTAAACTCGGCAATGGCTTCGTCATACTGCCCGCGCCGTAGATGGACTAGACCCTGTTCATGGTGGTCGGAGGCGGTGTCTTTGCAGCCTGCGACAGACAAACAGAACGCCAGCGCAAACGACGACAGTATCACCCCATGAACCCGCACGTTCGAACGATCTGACATAACAGACCTCCCTCTGCCAAAGCTACAAGTTGCCGCGAACGCTGCACGGCAAATCGCTCCGTTGCAGATAGACTATCCAGGCAGAGGGCCAATTTCAAGGACGAATTCGGATCATAATTATGAATTCGCGCGCCGATTACTTGCCGTCTCGCTTTTTGACGTCGTAGCAGAAGAGGGTGTCGTGGTAACGGAGGTAGAGGCGGGCGTCGAGCAGGACGGGGTGGGCCCAGGCGTCGCGGACGCGGCCGGTGACAAGCGGAAAACGGCTGACGACCTTCAGACCGTTGGGGTCCACCAAGGCAGCGTTGCCGCGCTCGTCGAGGCAATAGAGGCGTCCGTCGGCGTAGATGGCGGCGCCGGTGGTCAGGTCTTTGAGCTCATGTTTGATCCGGCCCGTCTGCCAATCGAAAGCGAACCACCACTTGTCTTGGCGGTAACGGGCGGCAAACAGCGTGCCGTCCACAAGCACGGCGGCACCGGTGACAGCGTCGATCGGCGCCGTCCAGACGTGCTCGGCGGTTGTGCTCTCCGGTCCCACGAGCAGCCGATACTGTTTGCCCAACTCCGTGTACGGCGTCATATAAAACACGCGCCCCGAATCGTAGATCGGGGTCGAAACGTTGGTCCCGTAGGGGCTCTTGAGCGCGACGGTCCAGAGCAACTCGCCCGTGTCGGCGTCCACGCCGAAGCCGTGGGCCGAGGAGGTATTCGAGATCAGCCGGCGTCCGCCGTAACGAAACAGGATGGGCGAGCAATGCGACGTCTTGTCGTCCCCGAGCGGCGGTGTGGTCCAGACCGTCCGACCGGTCCGCTTGTCCAGGGCGGCCATGAGAGCCTTCCTGCCGCCCGGCGTGACGATCACCCGGTCGCCGTCGACCAGCAAACACTCGCTCAGCGCCCAGGTAATATTCTTGCCCTCGAATCGTTCGAGGATGTCCACGGCCCAGATCTCCGCGCCGGAGGCGGCGTCCAGGCAGACGACGCGGCCGTACGCGTTCATGTGGTAAAGACGCCCCTGCGAATACGCGCAACAGGCGCGGGCCCCCGGGTAGGGCTTGACCCACCGCTTGCCGTTTTTGGTCCTCCACTTCGGCTTTCCGTCCCGGTCGAAGGCAAAGATGACCAGATCGTCGCCCACGTCACCCGTAATGTACAGGGATTGGCCGACGATGATCGGCGAAGACCACCCCTGGCCCAGGCCGTCAACCTTCCAAAGAAGTTCGGGGCCGCCTTCCGGCCAACTCTGCAGCAAGCCCTTCTCGTCGGAAATTCCGTCGCGTCGCGGCCCGCGCCACTGCGGCCAGCCCGGCTCGGGC
>JAFGCA010000040.1 GCA_016932895.1 Sedimentisphaerales bacterium
CCTGGTGCTCTACGTGCGGGGTATTCCCACGAATGCCGCCGAGCCGGTGTACGTGGTGATTGCGGACAGCCTGGGCCGGACGGCAGTGGTGACGCAGGCGAACTCAGACGCGGCGCTCGCGACCCAGTGGATCGAGTGGGAGATCGCGCTGAGCGATCTGGCCGATGCCGGCATCAATCCGGCGGCCGTCAAGAAGATGACCATCGGACTGGGCAACCAGGCCGCCCCGACGCCCGGTGGCGCCGGCGTGCTCTACGTTGACGAGGTCCGCGTGGTGAAACCCGCGCAGTAACAGGCGGCGATTTGGCTTCGCGAGCCCCAAGGAGCCGCAGAGCTGAATCGACGCGTTGCATAGGATGAACGCGGGGCCTGTGCCCGATGCTACGGGTACGGGCCCCGTCTAATTTCCGCCCCTTGGTGGGATGCGTCCACGCGGGGACCGTTCGCTATTGAACCTTTCCAGGATGGAGAGTATACAGATTCGGACAAGTCCTTGGGCGTTTGTCATCCTGAGCCGCAGGCGAAGGATCTGGGCCGGGAACTAAGCGATCTCCAGTCCGCAGGCCAGATTCTGCCAGACTCCTGGTCTCTATTCAAAGCAGAAGTGGCCCTTGTCCATGAGCTTCTCGCCGTCGACGTGGATGGTCGGGGCGATGATGACGCCGTCGACGTGGGCCTTGCTGTCCCAGTCGGCGCCGGTTCGCCCGGGCAGGGGGCTGCCGAACGCGATGTGCACGCCCGGAAACTTCTCGTCCTGGAGCAGGTTATAAATCAGCTTCGTCAGGCCCGTGTTGGTTCCGATGGCGAATTCGCCGACGCGGTTGCTGTTCTCGTCGGTCTCGAAGATGTAGCGGGCGAAGTCGGCCCGGAGCTGCTCGTTGGCGCAGCGCAGGCTCCTGGCGAGGGCCCGGCCGTACTCGATCTCTACCGTCACGGGCGTCTCGGCCAGGGAAGCGTATCGCTCGGTGAAGAAATCCCCGAGACAGCCGTCGATCACGGCGGTGCCGTCGACGTCGAGCGGGGCGGTGAAGACCTCGCCGTCCGGAAGGTTCTTCCAGTGACCGCCCCGGATGTCGCCGTCGCTGATGAGCCACTTGATCTGGGGACTAAAGTGCGCCGTGAAGTCGCAGCCTCTTTCCGTGACGACCCGGATCGCGCCGGCGTCCTTGACCCGCGCGTGGACCTGCTTGCTGATTCGCTGAATCTCGGCGTAATCGCTGCACATCCCGTCGGTCATGATCTGCGGTGTGATCCCGATCATGTGGGCGTGACGCAGCTCGGGGTTGGCCTCCACGGCCCTGAGCATGTGAAAGCGGAAGGTCTGCAGCTCGCCCGGGGCGCCCTGGGCGGCGTAGATGCTCACAGTGGCCGCCGCCAGCGCCACGCCCATCGCCTCCGGAAAATCGATCGGTCGCGGGCCGAAATCCTCCATGACGAAGAACTCCGCCGGCCCGGCAATCTGCTCGGCCGCCGCCCGCAGCGCCGAGCCGATTGCCAGCGTCTGCCTGTCGGTGATAACAACCACGCGGTCGCCCGCCTGGACCCTCAGACAATTCTCAATCGCCTGCCTGACCCCTTCTGCCATCGTTCCCACGTCACTGCTCTCCTATCCAAATCCAACAATTCCCAATCGCCCATTAGCCTACCGCACGGCCGCGACCCCTTCAAGCAAACACCGATCGCATTTCGCAAGTTCCGCGACGATATGGGAGGAGATTGCTTCGTCGCTGCGCTCCTCGCAATGACATATACAGGTTGCCCCTGTCATTGCGAGCGAAGCGAAGCAATCTATAGTCGCACGATTCATGAAATGCGGTACTCCCTGCCAACGCTGTGCGCTGTCACTGGCCCCTGGTTGCGCCGGAGAGGTTCATTTCTTCCGGGGTTTTGGGGGTGAGGCCGAAGTAGAATTGCTGGCCGGGGTAGTACTTCTCGCGCAGCTCGAAGTTCTCGAAGGCGGTGCCGCCGGGAATGGGGACGTAATCGTCTCTGCGCCCGCTGGCTCCAGCCCAGTAGTATTTTCTGCCGTTGATTCGGATGTGCAAAGAAGGATCGTATTTGTCTTTCGGTTTGCGCCAGTACTGGGTCAGCTTGAAGTCGGGGCGGTAGCACCAGGAGGAGCGCTTCAAGTACTTCGGTTCCTGGGGCCAGTCGGTCAGCTCCGACAGCGACTCATCGGAGGTGCACAGCGCTATGAAGTCGCCGTTCTCGTCTTTCAGCATCTGGTCGCACCCGAAGGGCGGTTTCTCGACGAAGTGCAAGCTGTCGGAATCCCGGTACAGCTCCCGCGCGTCCACTACGCGGTCCTTGAGATAGAGCCGTCGCAGACGGCTGTAGTTGCCCATGGTGGCCGTGAGGGCGCACCGTTCCATGGCAGCGCTGCCGTCGTGCTGAAACACCTGAAGGCCGATCTCATACGGGCGGTCGTTGCGGAGGGTTACCTTGAGGTAGGGATGCGCGCCGTTGCGGAATTTCTCGATGAACACGAACAGGGACAACTCTTCGAGCTCGGGCCGGTTGGGGTCGGGGCGGGTGATGTTGCCCTTCGTGGCCGCGAAGGGGAAGAAGCCCCGCTGCTTCGATGTTGCGCCGGCCCACATGAGCTTGCCCCACTGGTCGTCCACGGTGGAATTGGAGATTTCGCTGAACTCCATCGTGCCTTCCACGACGGGCTCGACGGCGATGAAGTTGATCAGATACGTCAGGCCGTTTTGTTCGTAGCCGATTCGCAGGAGGCCGCGCGGTCCGCCTGTTCCTCGCTCTCGCGTCGTTTCCACGGAATGAGGCCACAGTCCCATGACGATGCCGCCGCGAATGCCCCATACCGAGGGGCTGCGGAAATCGTCCGGGAGAATCCAGCGGGCGTCTCGCCCTCGGAGGTCTTCAGGCCCTGGCGTGGGCCGGCCAGGGGCGCCGGCGTGGACGCACGTGATGACGACAAGGACTGTTACGCAGCGCTTTCGTAGAACCACTGGAATCTCCTCACATTTTCTCCTCAACATCGCGGCCGGCCTCGGGCTGCGGCGGCCCCAATGACGTGTCTTGCATCGGCCGCTCAGTGACATCCACAGAGGCGGCTACGGACTCTTCGCTTGCACGGCGGCCGATTGCCTGACAAACTCTCTTATCTGTCTCAAGCGTTGTTGGTGTTGCTTTTCTTTTTCTGTGGTATCGGCGCTCAGCTCGATGTTCTTGACGGCGGGCACGATCGCTTCCTTGAGTTGCTTCTGGTCGGTGTCTCCGCACTGCAGGATTTTGGGGATGAGGGGGCGGGCCTTGCGGCCGAAAGTGCTCAGGGCGCCGACGGCGCAGAGGCGGACCCACCATTCGTCGTCGTCCAGCAGTTTGGCGATGGCGCGCATGCTGTCTTCATCGTAGGGGTCGAGGCGAGCGAGCCGTCCGGCCCCCCAGCCGCGAACGTGGTTTTCCGTGCTCGCCAGGCCCTGCGTGTAGCGGCGCTTGAGCTCGGCCAGTTCGAGCAGCTTGACGCCGTTCGGGACGCGGAGCTGCGAGAGCATGGCCGGGTCGGTGACGTAGACGGTCAGCATGGGATACGGGCTCCAGATCTTATCGCCTAAGTGCTCGGTGGTCAGGCTTTTGGAGATGCCGCCCATCAGCTCTACGTTCCAGGTGTACTTGACCGCGTCGCCGCCGAAAGTCTTCGTTTCCGCCGGCGGGCCCGGGCGCAGCAGCACCTCGTGGACCTTGACGCCGACCTGCGCAAACTTGGCGAGGCAATCGTTCAGGTCGGCGGCGGCGCCGTCGTAGTAGAACCACTCGTGGCCGTTGACCCACTGCTGATAGACCCGGCTCGGATGGTTGACCAGCGGCATCAGGCCGGGCCAGTCCGTGTAGTTCAGCGCGTTGAGCGGCTCGTTGCCGACGGTTTCCGTGGCCGCCGGCCAGACGCACGGGCAGACCGAGAGCACGATAAGCAGAAGGATAGTGCGCTGCGTTTTCATTTTTCTGCACCTCCCATTTCGATGTTCCGCCGCGTGGGCCAACGCCCACTTCACGCCGTCCATTATCAGCGGGACCGCGCCGCAATGCAAACGGCAATTCCGGTCTCGCTACCACCACGAGCACGGGGGGGGCAGGGATTATCTGCGCAGCTCTTTCTTCAGGGCCTCGAATACGTTGTAGACGATGGGACACATATAGGTGTTCGAAAACGCTTGGGTGACGCGGAAGACGAATTCATCTTTGTGCAGATGCGGATAGGAACGGCAGTCCTTGGGCCGGATGTCGTAGATGCTGCACGAGTTGTCCTTCAGAAACGGACAATCCCCGGGTTTGAAGAGATACCCGTCCTCGTCTTTCGCCTCCACGAGATAGTCGCCGATGAACTGCTCCGTCGGAAGGCCCAGATGCTCGGCGAGACGCTTGCATTCGTCCGGTTGTAACAGCGGCGAGATGGCCTTGCAGCAGTTCGCGCAGCGACGGCAATCGATCTGTTCAGAGATTGTTCGATAGAGCCTGTGTACGATCGCGTCGAACTCTTCGATCGACAGATCGGAGCGCTTGACGCGGCAACGCAATCGCCAGTTGGCTTGTTCCTTCTGTTCTGCCAGTTTCGCAACTTTCTTCGGATCGGTTTCCAGTGGCATAGTTCTCTTCTTCTGTTTAGCTTGTGCGTTTCAACGGTCGATCTACGCCGGGTATTGTGCGCAACATGCCGGCGGAATGCAACGGGCGGATTCTCTTTTTGGCGGTCGCGGCCTTTAGTGGTCTGTCGAGACATTGGCGAAGGAGAGTTTTGTGTTTTCGCGGCGGGGGTTGTTTGCTACCATGGCGGGCGTTCGGACGAGGCCCGCGGGCGGCGGGTACGCCGAAAGATCGAGCTTTGACAGGGAAAGGGAATGAGGCCATGAGAAAGGCGATGATTCTATTGACGGCGGTTGCATTGGGTGCGGCGGGTTGTTCGAGCGAGAACCGCAGCGCGGAGAAGAAGCAGCGGGCCGAGATCGAGAGCAAGGTCCGACGCCTGCTGAGCCAGATGACCGTGGAGGAGAAGGTCGGGCAGATGACCCAGATCACGCTGCAGCC
>JAFGCA010000041.1 GCA_016932895.1 Sedimentisphaerales bacterium
ATCGGGGGACGGCAGGATCGCTGGGTCGGCGGCGAATGTCCGCACCCGAAGGGTGCCGATCCAGGACCGCACAAGCCACGGGCCGAGCAAGCCCGTAAGCTTCAGCAGCAGAGTGTTCCGTTGAGGTCCATTACTCATTCCGTCACCTCGATATTCCACCGACCGTTGGGAACAGACGGTCAGGTTCTGTGCAAAGGAAAGACGCGAAGTCTGAACAATGGCCGCAATTCCCGTTCCAAACCGGGAATCGCGAGTTGAAAAGTGGCGTGTCGCCGGGGCTTGCCCACCATGTCGTGCAGGCGACGGCTGAAGGAGGCAAATTAGCCGAGCCAGTCGACCGGCCGTGGTGGGCAAGCCCCCGCGACACGCACGCAGCGGAGAGGCGTCCCAGACCTCTGGCGGCACAGGGGCGGCGGCTGCCGCCTAGATCAGAAAAACGGAGAGCAACTCCCGCCAGGCCTGGGGAGCCGAGATTGTGAAGCTCACTCCAAAGGAGCGGACCGAACCTGACGCGGGCATCTGGATGCTCGAAACGGGCAAGGCCAGCCGGGGTGAGAGAATTCGAAGACCACCACTACCGGCAGAACGCAGCAGTTTTGACCCGCCGCCGTTTGGGCCAGCTTTCACGACCAGGAAATAATCGCCAAACGGCGTGGGGCACCGTTCCGGGTCGTCGTCGATTGGCCCGTCGTCGACGTCGTCCGGCAGGTCGGTCCCCAGGAGGATGAAGTCGATGTCCGCCTCCTCTTCCTCGACTCGCTGTTCCCCGGCCGTCTGCTCCGCCCCGTCACTGCACGGCACAGGCATGTGCGCGCAGTGCAGGACGAGAACCCAGGCCAGCAATCGTGCAAATGGGGACCGACGGACCATCGCAGTTTCTCCGTAACCACGGGATGCTACCAGAGGGGAGGAGCGGAATCAAGATAGTCTAGGCAGTCTTGGCAGGGCAGGAAAGCAGGAGGCCAGATCGGCGCAAGCGTTGGCACAAGCAGCCGGAGACGGCGAGCGGAGAGCGACGCCGACGAAGATCACATTCCCGACGTGCTGTCCGCATTGCATTTTGCAGTATGCCCAACGGACCAACTTGCAGAATGCAGGCCGAACGTCCCGCCGAGCCTGCGGAGTTGACCAAGGCAAGTTGCGCTCTGTGCTGGACTTACGGATCAGCGCTGGGAATTGGCGCGGATCGTGCATTGGTAAGATGTGGATCACCGCACGGAGACAATGTGATGAACCGTTTTCTGGTCGCTGACGACGAACAACATATTCGCTCACTGCTTGCGGAAACCCTGCACAGCGTGGGCGATGCCGACGTGGACACGGCGGCCAATGGACGCGAGGCGCTGGAGCTTGCTCGGGAGAGAGAGTACGAGCTGGTTCTGCTCGATTTCAAGATGCCGGGGATGGACGGGCTGGAGACACTTGGCCATTTGCGGGAGATTCGGCCCGAAGTGCCGGTGATTATGCTCACGGCCTACGGAACCACGGAAGCAGCGGTAGAGGCGATGAAGACCGGCGCTACCGATTTCATCGAAAAGCCGTTCGACCCGAACGGCTTGAAGGCGATGATTCGCCGGTTACTGGATCCACGGCGTAGTCGCAGACAAGAGAAACGCGACTACGCGACGCACTTTCATCAGGCTCGGCAGTGCATTGACGACGGCCATCTCAATGCGGCGATGGAGCACCTTCGCCTGGCGATCGCCCTGGAGCCGGATCGCCCCGAGGCGTTCAACATGCTCGGGGCCATCTACGAGATCCGGGAGGACATCCAGGAAGCCAACAAGCACTACCGCGTTGCTTGGCATCTCGACCCGACTTACGCATCCGCCAGCGTAAACCTCAAGCGTGTCACGACCTTGCCGCGTCCGAGTACGGAGATCCAGTTTGGCGAGCTGCGCCGTAATTCATGAGACGGACAACGAAGTGGAGGAACAACCCTGGATACTGGGTGCCTTTGACTGCCACGTTGGGGGCGTTCTGGCTGAGAAGAAGCGGTAGAATGGCAGTTTACGAAGGCACCAGTACCCGGCGAAGTGAGAATCCAAGGAGCAGTCCGTTGTCCAGGCAAACTTTCCAGCGTCAGATCCTGTTCGGTTACGGCGTGGCCATGGTGCTGACCGCCCTGGTGCTCGCTTGGGGGCTACTGAATCTCTCGCGGCTGGGACAGGCAAGCGATGCGATCCTGCGGGAGAATTACCGGAGCATCCTGGCGGCCGAGAAGATGCGCGATGCGATCCAGCGCCAGGAGTCCGCCACGGTCTTTCTCCTGGTCGAGGACCGGCGCGATGTCGTCGAGCGTGTCTCAGACAGCGAGCAGCAGTTCCTCCTGAACCTGAGCCGGGCGAAAGACAACATCACTATCCCCGGCGAAGAGGAAACCCTGGCTGAGATGGACCGCGCGTATGCCAAGTACATGTTCCACTTCAATCGCTTCCTCCAACTGCCCAAGACCGACACGCCTGCGGGACTGGCTTACTACCGCCAGAACCTTCAGCCCGAAGTGACTGCGATCCAGCGGGCCTGCGATCAGTTGCTGGAACTGAACCACGACACGATGGTGGCCGGCAGCGAGCGAGCACACGAGGTGGCCCGCGCCGCTGTCTGGTCGATGCTGGTTGTGGGAGGCGGCGCGATCGTGATCGCCGTGTGGTTCAGCTTCCTCCTTTCCTCAAGGATCTCGCGTCCCATTCGAGAGTTGGTCCGTGCCACAGAGCAGGTGGCGACGGGAGACTACGACGTCCATGTCTCGGAGCGGTCAAGCCGCGAATTCGCCAACCTGGCCACGCACTTCAACGCCATGGTGGCCAAGCTCCGCGGTTACCACGATCTGCGAATCGGGGAAATCATTGCTGAGAAGAAGAAGACGGAAACGATTCTCCAGACCATCGACGACGGCATATTTGTAGTGGGCGCCGATCGG
>JAFGCA010000342.1 GCA_016932895.1 Sedimentisphaerales bacterium
CCAAGATCGTGCGCTTCGCCGACAAGAGCCGCCACCAGGTCTTCCTGGAACCCGAGGACGAGGCTTGCACGACGATCTACTGCAACGGCATCAGTACGTCGCTGCCGAAAGACGTGCAGGAGGAGATGCTCAGGCTCATGCCGGGCACCGAGCGCGCCCGCATCGTGCATTACGCGTACGCGATCGAATACGATTACTGCCCGCCGGTGCAGTTGCAGCCGAGCCTGGAGACGAGGCGTATCTCCGGGCTGTACCTGGCGGGGCAGATCAACGGCACCAGCGGCTATGAAGAAGCCGCCGGGCAGGGCGTCCTCGCCGGCATCAACGCCGTGCGCAAGCTCGGAGGCGCCGAGCCCGTCGTGCTGGGCCGCGACCGGGCGTACATCGGCGTAATGATCGACGATCTGCTCACGAAGGGGATCGATGAGCCATACCGCATGTTCACCTCGCGGGCCGAATACCGGCTGGCCTTGCGCAGTGACAACGCCGACAGAAGGCTGACGGAGATCGGCCGGTCGGTAGGGCTCGTGGAGGCCGGCCGCTATGGGAGATTTCAGACGAAGCAGCAGGACATAGAGACGTTGAAAACGTACCTGACTTCGACGCGCCGGGAAGGCGCGAGTCTGTGGGACTTGCTGCGCCGGCCCAAGAGCGATCTGGCTTCGCAGCTTTCCGAACTGCCCGAGGTCAAGGCTGCCGGCTACGGGCGTGACATTCTGGAGGCCGTGACCGTCGACGCGAAATACGAGGGCTACCTGGCCAAGCAGGAGCGGCTGGTCTCCCTGCAGCGGAGCCTCGACAGCAAGAAGATTCCGGCGGGCCTGGATTATGCGGGGATCGAGCACCTGCGCATCGAGGCCCGCGAGAAGCTCGAGGCGTTCCAGCCGGCCACGCTGGGCCACGCCTCGCGCCTCAGCGGCATTACCCCCGCCGATATCACCGTCATCCAGGTCCATCTGAAAAAGCACGGAGCGGCCAATCGCGCGGGCGACGAGGCGGAAGCATAACGCCATGTTCGATTTATCCGACAATGTTTACAACTCCCGGGTGGCCCGAAGCGAGCCGAAGTTCAAGCTCTGGCGGTCGGCCGGTTTGCTGCTGACGTACAAGTGCAATGCGGCGTGCGAGTTCTGCTACTATCATTGCTCGTCGGAGAAGGGCGGCCTGATGCCCGTGGAGACCGGCATCGGGGCGTGGCGCTCGCTGAAGGTCCTGGCCGGTGACAATGCGAAGATCCACCTTACCGGGGGCGAGCCCTTCCTGTACTGGGACCACCTGCTCGAAATCCTCCGCGCGGGCAAGCGGGAGAGTCTCGGTCCCGTCGATCTCGTGGAGACCAACGGTTTCTGGGCCACGGACGAGCGGATCATCGCCGAGCGTCTCGGCACCCTGCTCGAACTCAACGTCCAGCGGTTGAAGGTCAGCATCGATCCGTTTCATCAGGAATACGTGGACGTCGAGCCGGCGCGGAGACTGGCTCGCATCGCCAAGCAGATGTTTGGCCCGCAGCGCGTCCTGATCCGCTGGGAGAAATACGCGGTCGATGACGCCGGGTGGCAGCGGCAAGCGCAGCTTGCCGATGGTTCGCCCGAGGCGGCGAAGCGCGACAGGACGTATGTCGAAGCGTATCACGATTATCCCTTTCGTTTCACGGGCCGGGCGGCCGGGCATCTCGCCGATCTGCTCGCGTCCAAGCCGGCGGGCGCGTTTGCCGGCGCGAGGTGTCTGCCCGATTTTTTCGGCGCCAAGGGCGTCCACATCGACCCATTCGGCAACGTTTTCAGCGGCACGTGCAGCGGCATCATCGTCGGCAACATCAACGAGACGCTGCTGGAGGATATCTGGAAGCAGTTCCAGCCCGGCCGCAGCGATCTGGTCGGTACCCTGTGCCGTAGCGGCCCTCACGGCCTGCTCGAAATCGCCCGATCCCTCGGCTACCGCAAGCGCGACGCCTACGCCGACAAATGCCATCTTTGCACCCACATCCGCCAATTTCTGCACCAAAACGCCGCAGAAACCCGCACCTTCGGCCCCGCCGACTGCTACCGCTAAGCCCCCGCCGAGAAATTGGGTTCGTTCTGCACACCGGGGCAAGCCGCACCCTCGCCAACTCCACCTGACGCAGCGGACGCGCCTCGGGCCAGCCCAATTGGGTTTGTTTCGCACGCCGGAGTGGGCAAGACACCGGTCGATCCCCCCTGACGGCTCGGAAACGGCCGTTGGGTCGGGCAAATTGGCTTTGTTTGGCGCGCCAAGGGCGGTAGCACCCCGGCCAACTCTTCCTGACGGTCCGGGAAGGGCGACAGGACCCGGCGAATTGGGTTTGTTTCGCAGGCAGCACGTCGGCCGACCCCGCTTGACGCTCTGGAACGGCCGCCGGCCTGGCAAATTGGGTTTGTTTGGCGCAACGCAGCAGGGCCCCGGGCGGTCCGCCGGGAGGCCGCGCTGCGCGGAGCGGTCCGGTCCGGTCGAACCGCCACGAACATGGTTGTGGGGGGCATACTCCATTTGTCGCTGTCTCACCCGTCGCCGGCGGCGCTGCGGATACACCTTCCAGGCCGGGGCCCGCCTCGTCAGCGGTCTCAAACCCGGCCTGCCCCCCCCGACCCGGCCCCGCACGTCCTTACTCGCGACGTCTTGCATATAATGAACTACATTTGAAGATTTGTCAATAATAAAATATACCCTGTTGCCCGGCCATAGCCCGCAAGTGTCGGATCGCCCGCACCAGTCCCTGGGGTGCCGAACGCCGGCGGAGGCGCATTTCGGGGCCCGCGTGCAGAAGGAGAGGTTGGCCCAGGCTTGACAGGTCAGACACAACAATGTAACAGGATACAATAATAAAGAAAAAGAAGCAAAAAGAAAGAAGATGCTACTACTACAGATTGCGGCCTGAAAGACCCAAGGACTTGGTCTTGACAACCGGGAGTATCTCATCCTCATGCTGAATACGAGGAGTACACCCCCGATCGAATGTATTCAACAGTCAATCCTGTGTCTTTTTGTGGGAGCAAGAACGGTGAATAAGGATGACATCGCAGCGGGGAATTTGCGCATTTACAGCAAATCAGTAGACGCGTACAGAAGATATGACCTAAGTCGGCCGGAGCAAGCTATTTTGTCTGCTTTGAAGGGTAGATGGCACAATGCCAGAATGTTGGATATTGGAGTCGGGGCGGGAAGAACTTCATATACGTTTTCGGCCATAGTAGAAGAGTATGTGGGTATAGACTACAGCGAGGCTATGATCTCTGAGTGCAAACGGACAATAGGAGAGGGCCAGAGTGTTTCTTTTCATACGTGTGATGCCTCTGACTTATCTCAGTTCTATGGCCGTAAGTTCGCATTCGTGCTTTTCAGTCAAAATGGTATTGATTCCGTAGATCATGGGACTCGCACAAGAATTCTGTCTGAAGTAAAAAAAGTGCTGGACACCGACGGATATTTCTGTTTTTCGAGTCATTCACTGCGTGCTTTTTTTCCAATCAGAAAGACCATTTCACCTTTTGCCATAAAGCGACCGATACGCTCAACTGTTGGCATCTGCAAGGACATCGTATTTCTGATGCGTAAGAAATGGCTCTATAGGAATGCAGACATAGACGGGATCACAGCAGCACAATGGAAAATATTGATTACAGGTGACCACAATTTCCAGATGCAGGTGTATCACGTTTGTCCCGAGTACCAGGTTCAACAGCTTAGAGATGTGGGATTTGAAGTGAAAGCGGTCTACGACAGAGAGGGCAGGATCGTAGATCCTTCCACAAACAACACTTCGGAGTACTTACACTATTTGTGCCAGGCAATTTGACCGGGCAGTGCCGTTCGAGACTGTGCCGAATGGCACTGCCGTCTGTGAGCCTTGCACTGTTACGGACTGAACTTTTGCAAAATGGAGATTAGGCTTACTGTAGGGAGCAAAAATCTCCTTCGTGATTTTTCCTCCCGAGAACGTAAGTGCTTTTCGTATAGGGATCTAAGCCCCATCTTTAAGGAAATCACACCAACGATTTCCTTGAAGAATATAAGCCTAATCTCCATTTTGCAAAACTCTTGCTACGGAGCAATATCGTTTCTAGTTCAACTCGTAGGGCTTGCCTCGCCGGTATCGCGTTTCCGGGATCGTGTGACTGTGGATTACTTCGCTTCGCTCGCAATGACGTGGAGGACTCGCCGGTGTTATTGCGAGCAGTTTGTCAACGGGCGGCGGCGAGGGCTTGTTTTAGGGTGAGGGTTCCTTCGTAGAGGCTTCGGCCGGCGATGACGGCGGCGACGCTGATGGGCCTGAGCGGGCGGACGCTGTTGTGCTTGTGCCTCTTCCAGGGGGCCTTGGGGAATCCATGCAGATTATTTCTGAAATATTTTTGATTTTTCTCTTTTACATTTGATTTTAATCAAATAGTATAGTGTCAAATCAAATATGGAGATTGCTTCATGAGCACTTCGAAGAAACCGAAAGCGGGCAGACGCAGGAAAACCGTGGCAGAGCTTACGGAGGCCGAGTGGGAGATTTTGCAGGTTGTCTGGGAGAAGGAGCCGTGTGCGGCCGGCACCGTCCAAGAGGCGCTGGCCGCCACCCGGGACTGGTGCTATGCCACGGTCAAGCTCACCATGGACCGCATGGTCGCCAAGGGTTTTCTGCAGATCGAGCGGATTCGCAACCTGCAACTGTTCCACTCATGCATTAGTGAGGTCGAGGCCCGGCGGGGCGAACTCCGCAAGATGCTGTCGCGGGCCTTCGGTGGGACGTTGTCACCCATGCTGAAGTTCCTCATCGAGCACGAGGGGCTTTCAAAGGACGAAGCAGCGGAACTTCGCGAGTTCGTGAACAAGGCCGGGAAGGGCAAAGACTGACCGTCGGGATTCACATGAGTGGGAGATCCACCAATGGTCGAGATCGTGAACGAGTGTGTGAGTGACTTGAACCATTTCGGTAGCACCTTCTGCCACTACGCGGCCGGGGCATTTCTGCAATCGGCTCTGTTGGTCATCGTGCTGTTCGGCATGGACCTGCTGTTGCGCAAACGCGTACGAGCGGTCGTTCGCTATTGCATATGGCTGCTTGTGCTGGTGAAGCTGATCTTGCCACCGACCCTTTCGGCGCCGACGGGGATCGGCTATTGGGCGCCGAGTCGAGTCCCGGTTGTGGCTCCAGTTTCGCAGCGTCCCGCGCCTGCCATCGAATTCGAACAAGTGGCGCGAGAGCGAGAGACTCCTGCTCGCCCGCAACCGGCGGAGGTGCCCACTCCGATCGAACCAGCGACAGTCAATCCAGTGGAGGCGGAGTCTGCCATTGTACCTGTTCCTGTGAGTCTGACGCCCATCACCTGGCAGGCTGTCTTTCTGCTGCTCTGGCTGGTGGGAATGCTCGCTTTCGTAGCGCTGCTCGCTCAACGTGTCAGGTTCGTGCGTGGGCTGATCGCCGCAAGCACCAGGGCTGAGAGGCCCTTGCTCGTTGCCTTGGAGCAGTGTCGTCTGGAAATGCGCCTGCGCGGGCGCGTCGGATTGCGGCTATGCGATGCGTTGCCCAGCCCCGCCGTCTGTGGTCTCTGGCGGCCCACCATCCTGATGCCCGCCTCGCTCGTGGCGAGGCTCTCACCGGATGGACTTAAAGCGGCCCTGATTCATGAACTGGCCCACATCAAGCGGGCCGACCTATGGGTCAACGCCGTACAGACGGCTCTGCAGGTCGTGTACTTCTACAATCCCTTCGTCTGGCTGGCCAACGCGATCATCCGCCGAACCTGCGAGGAGGCGGTCGACGAAACGGTCCTGGTCACCCTCGGTGGGCCGGTCAGCGACTACAGCAACACGCTCATCAACATCAGTGAGACGGCGTTCTGGAAAGCGGACTTCGGCCTGCGCCTGATCGGCGTCGCCGAGTCGAAGAGAGCCTTGAAACGGCGGATCAGACACATGGTGACACGACCCGTACCCCGAAGTGCGCAAATCGGAGTCCTCGGCACCGTCGGCATCCTTCTCATCGCGGCGGTCCTGCTGCCCATGGCCAGAGGCGAAAGGTCCAGCCCGGAGACGTCCACGCCTTTGGCGGCAACCATCACAGAATCAAGCCAAATGAATTCCTCTGCTGAAGAGGGCAGTGTGATTGTCGACCCGAACACCGGCGTCAAGTTCGTGCTGGCCAAGACGATCTCCGGAGCCAACAATGTGATTGCGCATGTCAACAAGCTGATTATGTCGCCCGATATGCGATTCCTGCTCTTCTGGGGTCGTGTCATCCCGCTCAATGGAACGGAGGCATTCAGCTACACCGAGCATTGGAGTGATGTCCGCGAGGTGGCGGTCTCTCCCAATGGGCGGTACATCGCCCATGGACAGAATACGATCTGGTTGCAGCCTGTTTCTCCGGAAACCCTGCGCCCGGACGGCCCCGCGAAGAAGCTCCTGGACTTGAGAGGAGAACGCCTGGTAGGTGCATTTAACGGACTCAGAGCCCTCTTCTGGACGCGGGACTCTCAGGTTGTTTTCTTCAAGAGCACTGACGCGGAAGGCCGGTCACACCGGTACGCCTTTTCGGCGGCGACTGGCGACCCTGTCAGTTACCCGGGCGCTGCCTCCACAGGGCTGCCCTCTCCGGATGGGAAGTGTATCGCCCTGACGGATACCGACGGGATCTGGGTCAAACCGGTTGGCGACGGCGCCGCACGCGTGCTACATGAGCAAGGACCGGCTCCGGCCCCGGCGTGTTGGTCGAGAGATGGGAA
>JAFGCA010000343.1 GCA_016932895.1 Sedimentisphaerales bacterium
TGATAATGGCGTGTTTCAGGTTTCATCGGTGCCGATTGTAGGGCCGGTTTGGCGTCCGGTCAAGGCACGGCCCGCCGGCTCCGCTAATCGCGGCGATGGCGAAGGAGAACCTCAAAACGGCCAAGCCCGGCGTACGTGGCGGATCGGCTTCACAGAAATCTGTGAAGGCAATCGACACCCAGAAGAAGGCGCCAAACTGGCCAGGTTCAGCCCCTTCTCCTTCGCCGCCTGGATGGAGTTTCTGACCTGTTCCGCCGCCCGGTTGCAGTGGTTCTCCAGTTTGCCGGCCGCCTTCAGTTCGCGGTACAGCTTTGGGGCGTTCTCTTTGAGGACCTCGGCCCTGATCTTGGCGAGTCCGTACAGCATGTCACCCTCTCATTCTCCCCCTCCACTCGTAACGCCGCACGATAGTCGCAGGACATTAACCGACGACGGCCGTCTCCACAGAGTTGGCCTGCTCGATCATTTCGACCAGGGCGTTTCGGTGTTCCGTGAGGGCCTTGATCCTGTAGTCGGCTTCCTCGACGTTGGAAGGCAGGACCTGATCGGTGGACACTTCGACCGCGAGTTCCTGCTGTGTTTTGTAGCCGTGCTTGGCTTGCAGGACGAGGCAGGCCATTTTGGGATTCACGGCATAGCGGAGTTGGTTTGTCGTCGTATCGGCGGGGCGGGTGGAGCCTTCCAGCAGCCGGGACGCCTGAACCGCTCCCATTCGCGCGAAGGTCTCGGCGAACTCGGGATTCGCGTCCGCGATGCGGTGGACTTGGCGCATGTGCAGGCCCTCTCGCGCGGCCCAGGTCTCGAAGTAGAGCGCATCGGTCGAATCAAAGTAGTTTTCGAGCGATTGGGTGAGGGCGGCGACTGTTGTCGGCGTGTACTTGTCGGGTCGGCAGGGGTGTCCGCCTCGTCGCCGCAGGGTCTCTCCCGGCGTCGGTGCGGCGAGCGACTGGGGGGGGGCTTGCGGAACTTCGCCTCCGTCGGGTTCGGCAATCCTCTGGCCGCCTGCAATGCCCCCAAGAACATCCGTTCCGAGAATGGGAGCGTGCCGGCAGATTTCCTGGGTCGGGTCATCGTCGCACCTCATCATTCGCCACCCTTCAAACCCATCGACCATTGGCTGCCGCTGCTGCTGCTCTTGGTGTACTGCATGCCGAGCAACTCCATCATGATCTGGAGCACCTGCGGATCGGTGATGTTCTGGCTCTCGGCCCACTTCTCCATGTTCGAGGCGATCTCGGCCTGCCGCTGCTGCTGTTCGGCCGAGGACAGGCCATAGAGCGACTGGACGCCGGAGATGCCCGCGAGGGCCTGCTGTTGCGGCTGGGAGATGTAGTCGCCCGCCAGGGGGATGGCCGACAGGGCCCGTCCCGCGGCGGCCTCCTGGAGGGCTTTGTTGGCCGTCTCTGCGCCGTAGCGAAGCTGCCCGTACTGACTGGAGAGCGTGTCGCCGAGGTCCTGGGCGCCCTTGCTGACGGCGTTCATCCGGGCCGTCCCCCAGTAGCCAGGCCCCGAGTAGGACTCCTGGATCTCCGGCTTGGTGTACTCGGACCACTGCTTGCGGGCGGGGGCCTCGTACGCGCTCTTGAACAGGTCGTTGATCGACTGCTCCGTGTACGGATCGGCACCCATCTCGCCGGCGAGGATGTCGGACAGCGCCGCCCCCGTCTGGCCGTACATCGCGCCGCCGGTGGTCGGCTGGAGGTACTGCGCCCAGTTGCCCAACGAGCCGAGCAGGTTCTGCTGGTTCTGGGTCAGGCCGGCGACCCGGTCGCCCTCGTAGGAGGTCTGGCCCGCCCCGACCTGTCCGCCGTAGAGGCTCAGCAGGTTCTTCATCCAGTCGGCCTGCTCGGGAAGGTACGACTGCGACTTCTCGGACGACTTTTTGGTGCCGAAATCCAGTCCAAGCATGGCTCAATTCTCCTAATTCGCGCCGCCGTGCAACAGCGCCATCATGCGGTCCACCGGCGCCATGGCGGCGTTCGTGTCAGCCGTGTGACGTCGGACCAATTGCTCCATGTCCATGCGGTGGGTCCAGCGCTCGATCGCCGCCTTGATGCGCGGCGCCGGCAGCCGCTCGAACGTCCCGTCATGGTCAAATCTCGTCGCCAGAAGCTCCATGTCATCCCCTCACAGTTCCGCGTCCCCATCGACGAGCCCCCGCCACGTTCCAGCCCGCCGCCGGGCCGCGACGTCCGCGACGACTTGGTCCAGCGTGCCCGGTTTGAACTCCTCGGAATCCTCGAGATCCGTCACGCTCAGGCCGCGCGGGCCACTGTCGGCGGGGGCGTTCTTCGGCGCGGCCTTGTGTTTGGCGGCCACCTCGGCGTAGGCCTTTCGCATCAAGGCCAACCCCTCCACGGGCGTTCTTGGCTTGTCCACCTCGAAGCCCACGACCAGGTCGTCGGCCAGCGCTTCCGCCTCCTGGCGAAACTCGACGCCGAACTCCTCATCGCAGGCGGCGTAGATCTCCGCGATTTCCCTGCTACGATCCATCGTATCGTTCTCCTTCACCCGGCCGAATCCCTCGCCGGCTACTCTGTCATTGTACCAGCCAAACACCGCCGAGCCAACCCCAGGGCCAGCCCAGCTCCTGCAAAACATACCGTACCGCATGGGACCCGCCCCACAGGAGCACGATCCCCCCGACCCCTCTCAGGGCCCGCCGACTTGCGTCCACGGTGTGCTCTCCTTTCGAGGGTCGCCCGCGTGGATAGTTAACTGTCGCCCGACGGGGGGGGGGCTGCCCTGATACCCCTTTGCGACATTCAATCCGTAGCACCCGCGCCACGGGCCTCCTGTGGCGAAGAACGGGCAACTATACGGCGTACTGCCACGTGATAATCGTCCTTGTCGTGTGCTCGTGGCCTGTACGGGTAAAGCGGGCAGTGGTAAATTCCGCATTCCGGGATTTCGGTGTTTTGCCAGCACGTGCAGTCCAGGCACTTCGCCTTGATCGCGGCTGCCTTGCTCCTGCCCTGGATCGCCTTGAGCCACAATCGGCGGAAGGCGCCCTGGTAGAGATCCGGGATCTGCGCGTACCACCTTCGCAAGTCGTCCTCGATCCGTCGGATTCGGTTTACCGTCTCTCTGTCAGTCATCTGTCGAGTCTCCTACTTGCCTACCTTGCCGCCCTCTCGCCAACTCCGCCCGGTGAACGAGAGAGATAGTACTACAGGGGAGGGGGTGGGGGGGGCTCCCCCCCGGTGGGGGGCGGTCCGGGATCGCCTGCCATGCCCCAGGTGGCTTGCCCGTCCCTCGGCCGTGCCAGCCGGCCAGTCGCGATCGCGTTGCTCATTCGTTTCCTTCCCTCTGCCAGGGGGGGGCCGGGTGCGGGCTGCTGTCCCCGGCCCCCGTCGCCTTCTCACTGCCCCGTCAGTGTCTCGGCCGCCATCCAGGCCCCCAGCACGATCCTGCCTTCGGCGTCCAGCTCCGCCGTTCCGTGCTTGACCGCGTCCATCAGGGCATCGTGGTACTCATCGAGCACGGCATTGAGCAAGTCCGGGTCGCCGCGATCGCCGTCCGACAGGGCCCAGGACAGGCTCACGGCCAGCATGGTCTCCAGCGGCCGCTGCTGAAGCCATGTCGCCATCAGGTCTTTCGGGTCTCTCTGCGGGGTCATCGTGTCTCGTTCGCTTTCCATCGTTCGTTGCCTCCATCCAAAAGGGTTCCGGTGCCGCCGGCCGCTCGCACGAGAGGCCCGGACGGCACGGGGTTGCGTTCTATGCGGGCGCCTCAGGGGTCGGCCTGTGGCTCTTGACCAGGTGCAGGATCTTCCGCTTCACATCGTCCGGCAGGCCCGGCCAGGCCGCCACGACCTGAGCCAGGTCGGGAGCAAAATCGCTCTGAAGTGCGCCGGATTCTGCGCCGTTTTTCTGGCGATTTTCAGAAATCGGCGTTTTTGAGCCA
>JAFGCA010000344.1 GCA_016932895.1 Sedimentisphaerales bacterium
GGATAGCGCCCGATTGAGAGCGCGCGGGCGGGCCGTCGAATGTGAGACGTAAAGGCGTGTCGACACAGACATTCGCTGCCCCCGCGGAGGGAAAGATGGAAGCGAGCTTCAAGGTGGCAATCGGCGGCGCAACCACTGGCGGAGGTGGTGTCATCGCCGCTTCGGGGAAACTGTCGAATGGTCGAGCGACAGTCTTGTCGTTCCAGACTTTGTCGGCGAAAGCGAACAAGGCGTCCCAGTCATCCCGGACCAGGCCGTGAGGGCGGTCGGCCCAATTGACGCCCAGGTGGTCTGCGACGTCGAGCAACTCGAAAGCGGGCCGCGCGGCGAGGAACGACTGTCTTACGCCGTACTTGTTGACGTTTTGATCCGACGCTCCCTCGAGGGCGATGACGGCGCGGGGGGCGCACAGGGCAAGATACCAGTGGTTGTCGAAGGGGAGCTTCTCCGCCTGGTGGAAGAATTCGTGCAGATGGGGCGAGAACCAGTTGGGATACTTGCGGACCATTTCACTGAGCCCTTCGTTGCCGCCGTGTTCGAAGCCGCTGAAACGGAAGGCGGGCGTGCCGCCGCCGGAACTGGCAACGGGCGCGGTCAGCGTGATGCGGTCGTCGAAAGCGCCGGCGATGAGGGAGGATTTGCCGTTGCGGGAAACCCCCGTGACGGCGATTCTGGTCTTGTCGATGGCAGGGTTGGTGACGAGATAGTCGATGATGCGCGAAGCGCCCCAGGCCCAGGCACGCAGGACGCCCCAGTCATAGTTGGAATAGGCGGGGAAAAATCGCGTGGTGCGGAATACGAACGCGCCATCGGGCATGCGGGCCGTGGTGTCCTCGGCGCAATCGTTGGCGTTGTACGTAACGTAGGCGTAGCCGTGACTGAGGACCGGATGGGCCGTTGCAGACTCAGGATCGCGGTTGCGGCCTGGGACGCCGGTACCGGGGACGGGTGGCTCCCTGGGCAGCGGCGCCAGTGATGCCGAGAAGACATCCTTTCCCCGACCTTGATTGACGCCCTGCGGCATCCTGGGCAGAATCGGCGCGCCGGGCGCAGGGCCGTCCTGACAGATGATGACGCCGACGGGCGGCCCGGAGACCGGGGTCCAGAGGCCGAAGTACAGCGAGCAGGCGTCGTTGGGACCGAATGTCAGATGAATGAGCCGATATCTGAATTTGCCGCCGCCGACCTCCTGCGTCTTGACGACGGTAGCCCTGAGATTGTCGGGGGCCGGCGGAGCTTGTCCGACGGCGTAATACTCGAGAATCTTTCGCATCTCTTCGCGGCGCTGGGCCCATTGCCCGGGCGTCGTGACCTTCGTGCCATCGTTCATCGTCAGAACGTCGGGCATCTCCTTTCTCAGCGGAAGCTCGTCCGGCCCGGGCATAACTCCCAGCAAGGTTCTGATTTCGGGCGGGAGGATTTCATCTTCTTCGAGCGTGATAGGGACAAAGCCCGTGGTGCCGCGAGCGACGGCGCCGCCCCCAGCACCGCCTCCGGGACCCGCAATCGCCTGCGTGGGCTGGATGGCGAGCGCCAGTATGATAAGGGCGTGGGACAGTGCAGGTACGCGAGCGTGTCTCATGGAAAGACCTCCAGGCTCAAAAGCGAACGCATCAAAAACACCAGCAGGGATATAAACGAGGGAAACCGAAAACAGCCGGCCCCGGATTCCCCATTTGACCACACAGATTGCACTCCTGCACGGTACAGGCCCCATGATATCAGCCCCTGCACCCGCTTTCAACGACTTCGATCGTCCCGGTTTCATCTCGTTTCACGACCCTGTGATTGACCTGTTTCGTGCATCACCGCGTCTCGACAAAGCCCGCGTAGAGGGTATACTGGGGAATTGTCCGGCAGCTACGGATCGGGACGAGCGTCGGTGGCGAAGCCGCGACGTTCGAGGCCCGTGTTGAGTCAAAACGTGGATTCATAATCAGGATGATGCCATGAATGTCAAACACCATTACTCACGATCGTTGCTCCTGCCGTTGCTTTGTGTCCTCACGCTGTCGGGCCTGTGTCCGGCCGGTCAGTACGCCAACTTCGAGGTGAGCGTCTACATCGTCGTGGACACGACGCGCCAATTGGCGCGAGACCCCGCCGGCCTGAGCGACGCGTGGCAGCGCGTCACCGACCAGGTAAAAGTGGACAAGGTTTACATCGAATCACAGCGTGGGCGGACCATGGCCACCGACGAGGAGATCGAGACCGTAAAGAAGTTTTTCATCGACCACGGGGTCAAGGTCGCCGGCGGTACGACGATGTCCGACGGCAGCTATCCCGGCGGCGGGCAATTCAAGTCGTTCTGCTACACCGATCCCAACGACCGGGCGTTCATCAAGAAATCCATCGAACTGGCGGCACGGCATTTCGATGAGGTCATCCAGGACGACTTTTTCTTCGTGACCACCAAGTTCGATTCGGACATCGCCGCCAAAGGCGATCGCACGTGGACGCAGTTTCGGCTCGATCTGATGAATGAGGCGGCCGAGAATCTCCTGATCAAACCCGCCAAGGCGGTCAACCCGAAGGTCAAGATGGTCGTCAAGTTCCCGAACTGGTACGAGCACTTCGCCGGCCTGGGCTTCGACCTGGAGAAAGAGCCCCGCCTCTTCGACGGCATTTACACCGGCACCGAAACCCGCGACCCGGAAGCCACCGACCAGAACCTCCAGTCGTACGAGAGTTATTTGATCCTCCGCTACTTCGAGAATGTCGCCCCCGGCCGCAACGGCGGCGGCTGGGTGGACACCTTCAGCATACTCTATGCGGACCGCTACCCGGAGCAGCTTGTGGATACCGTGTTCGCCAAGGCACGCGAGATCACGCTATTCGAATGGAATGGTGTCACACGGCCTGCCCGCGCCGGCGAGCGTACGGCCTGGCAGGATCTGCCCACCAGCTTCGACTTCAATCGCCTGCAACAATCCATTGGTGGCAACGCCGGGCTGACGTGGGGCCGCGTGGCCGCCGACGCCCTGGAGAAGGCGGACGCCTTCCTCGGCAAGCTCGGCAAACCCATCGGCATCGCCAGCTATCGGCCGGCACACGCCTGGGCGGAAGATTTTCTCCACAATTACTTCGGCATGATCGGCATTCCCATCGAGCTTCACGCGACGTTCCCGACGGATGCGAACCTCGTCCTGCTGACCGAGGCGGCGGCGTTCGATCCCGACATTATCGCGAAGATCAAGGGCCAATTGACGGCAGGCAAGTCGGTCGTCATCACCTCGGGCCTGCTCCGCGCCCTGCAGGGCAA
>JAFGCA010000345.1 GCA_016932895.1 Sedimentisphaerales bacterium
AGAAACCCTGCAAGCTCAGCATCGAGCCCGACGGCAAGAAAGGCCCCCTGCTGCTGTTCGCCAATCCTCTTGAGATCGACGCTCCCCAGCCCGACACCGAAGGCGTGGTTTACTTCGCCCCCGGCGTGCACAAACCCGAGAGGATCGTCCTGCACAGCAACCAGACGCTCTACCTGGCCGGCGGCGCCGTGGTCCATGCCGAGGTGCTGGCCGAAGGCAACAATATCCGCATCTGCGGCCGGGGTATCCTGGACGGCTCCGACTGGGAGTGGCGCAAGGGCCCGGTAGGAAACCTGATTGCCATCCGCAACTGCACCGACGTCGAGGTCAGCGGCATCACGCTACGCGGTTCGTCGCATTGGACCATCGTGCCGAACGACAGCCGCCGGGTCACGATCCGCAACGTGAAGCTGTGCAACTCACGCGTCCAGAACGACGACGGCATCAACCCATGCAATTCACAGGACGTGCTCATCACCGACTGCTTCATTCGCAGCGACGACGATTGCGTCGCCCTCAAAGGACTGGACTTCAGCGACCCGAACGGCAACGTCGAACGCATCACGGTGGAGAACTCGCTCCTCTGGTGCGACCGGGCCCGCATCTTCCTGCTGGGCCACGAGAGCCGCGCCGCCTTCATGCGCAACATCACCCTGCGAAACCTCGATATCATCCACTTCAGCATGACGCCGTTCCTGCTGGAGCCGGGTGAGGACATGGTGCTGGAAGACATCACCGTCGAGAACGTTCGCCTCCACGGCGAAGGCCAGCGAGAACTCATCCGCCTGCGCCCGGTCGTGAACCAGTACATGCAGAAGAAGGTGCCTGGCTTCATCCACAACGTAACGTTCAGAAACGTGACGCTGGACGGACGGCAAGGCGAGTATCTCGTCCAGATCGAAGGCGCGGATGCCGAGCATAATGTGCGTGACGTGACTTTCGAAAACGTCTCGATCGCCGGGGAGAAGGCGGCCGCGGACTCTGCGCCCATGCGGATCGGTCGACACGTTCAAGACATCGGCTTCGACCCAAGTAGCCGGTGACATCCCCGCCACCGGTCGTCTTAGGGCTCGACGATCTCGAAAGGAATGGCGGGCAAAACGCGTAGCGAGGCGCGGCGCTGGTTGGCTTGCGGTCTGTCGCTTTCGGACGGCGCAGCCCTGAGCCCGAACGCGTTGACGATCAGGTTACCCCTCAAACCGGGCTTGGCCTTCGCGGCGTCACTGGACAGCTCGAGATCGACGCCTCCTTGAAAAGGCATGGCGTTGCGGATGGCGATTCCCTCGGGCGGCTCGGTCAACTCAAACTCGAATCGACCGGCGCGCGGATTGAGAGGCATCCTGACTCGGACCCGGGTCGTTCCGCCGACGGGGATTTTGACAGGGCAATCGGTGACGATCCTGGCCGGGGCGGCACGCCGGGCGCTGCCTGTCATGGCGACCAGAAAGTCTTGAGCCGGGACCAGATGCCGGTAGGCAAACGCTTGCATCATGTCGTCAGCCGGCACGGCCACGTGCATGACCTCCTGCCCATCGATCCGCGTTCGTCCTTCCAGGCAAAGGCGGACCGGTTCCGGCGCAGGGTTCGTCGGCACGGTCAGCGTGACCGAGACCTTGTCTTGCCCGGTCGGCACCCAACCGCCGCCGAGCGAGAAACCATCCGGCGCATCCTTCAACGTTAATATGATGTCACCGGAGAATCCATCTTGTCGCAGAGCATACACGGTGAGCGGGACAGTTGTAGCGGTGCGGGCATTGACGCTCGACGGCGTAATGCGCAGCGCGAAATCGGGCCGCGGCGCGCTGAGACGCAGGCGGTAGGCGTATGCCGTGCCGCCCTTGTGTTGAGCGTCGGCGAGGTGGACATAGTACGTTCCCTCGGCAGGCAGCATGACGCTAAGATATGAATCTGCGTGGTGCGTGTTCAATCCCGAACCTTTGTCTTCGTGATCGTCGTTGAACGCCAGTTGTCGGCCGGCCGCATCGGTCAGTCTCAGCGTCGAGTCCAGCGGAGAATCCAACCGACGCGCGTAGACCTCCGCGACAAACGGCTCACCGGCCCGGCCGGCAAAACAGAACACGTCGCCGTCGCCGGGATTGTCGACGCGTCCGTTGACAATGACGGGTAACGTGACTGACTGAGCCTGGTCCGGTTGATCGTTCGACTCGTGCTCCAGGCACTCAGGCAACATGTCCACGGCAAACGGGACACCGTTGGAAATCTGTCCGTCCTTGGATACGGAGATCGTTTGAACCCCGGGCCCCTGGTCCCGCGCATCTACCGTCAACTGCGTCGCCGGAAGGTTCCAGCCTCTCGTTTCAACGACGGTTTGGGTCCCGGCGCGACCTCCCAGTGGGAAGATGCTCGTGACAAATGGCGACGCACCCAGAGTGATACGATAGACGAAGTCCTCGCGGCCGCGGTAGATGGCATCCTTGATCTCGATCACATATTCACCGTCCTTGGGTATCTCGCAGTGCAGAACGGGATCGGGATGAAAGCGGAAATCATCGTCATACGCCAGCTCGTTGCCTTGGTCGTCGTAGAGCGTCAAGGTGGCCTGGAACCATCCGGGAACGGCGTCAGCCAGATACGGGATCAATTCCCGTGCCGCAACCGCGATGACAAGATGAGCACCCTTGGCTGCCTGGAATCGAAATCGGTCCACCTCACCAGGCATGATCCGACC
>JAFGCA010000346.1 GCA_016932895.1 Sedimentisphaerales bacterium
AGCGGGCGGACCGGAAAGACGATTCCGTTCTCGAAATTCGACGACGGGGGCGACCTCGTGGAGACCGCCTACCTGATCCAGGGCATGCTGACGGTGCGGCGGTACTTCGACGCCGAGGACGCGGTCGAGCGCGAGCTGCGCGAGACGATTACGCGTCTGTGGGAGCAGGTCGAATGGGACTGGTACCTGCGCAAGCCGGGGAGCAAACGGCTGTACTGGCATTGGTCGCCCCGCTACGAATGGAGGATGAATCACGCCATCGGGGGGCACTTCAACGAGTGCATGATCACCTACCTGCTGGCCATCGCCTCGCCAACGCACGGGATCGATCCGGCCTGCTATTACGAAGGCTGGGTCGGCCGCGACGACAGTGGATACGTCAACGGCAATTCCTACCACGGGCACAAGCTCTGGGTCGGCTGGCCGATGGGCGGGCCGCTGTTCTTTACGCACTACTCCTTTCTCGGATTCGACCCGCGCGGCAAACGCGACCGGTACTGCAACTACTTCGAGAACAGTCGCAACATCAGCCTGATCCACCAGGCCTACTGCGCCGCCAACCCGGGCGGGCACAAGGGATACAGCGCGCTGTGCTGGGGCCTGACCGCCAGTGACACGCCGGGCGGATACCAGGCCCACGAACCCCGGCGCGACAACGGCACGATCACGCCCACAGCCGCGATCAGCGCGATGCCCTACGTGCCCGAGGAGTCGATTGCGACCCTGAAACACTTCTATCACACCTACGGCCCGCGTCTCTGGGGACCGTTCGGCTTCCGCGATGCGTTCAATCTCGACAAGGACTGGTTCGCCGAGAGCTACTTAGCCATCGACCAGGGGCCCATCGTGGTCATGATCGAGAACTACCGCACGGGCCTCTGCTGGCGCACCTTCATGGCCAACCCGGAGATCGAGGACATGCTGCGGCGCATCGGCTGGCAAATGGATATACCCCCGGCGCCGTAAAACGCATTAGAGAAAATCCTTGGGCATTTGTCATCCTGAGCCGCAGGCGAAGGATCCGGGCTGCGGATGAGATTTACTCAGGCCCGCGTGCGAGATCCTTCACTCCGCTGCGCTGCGTTCAGAGCCTGCCCTGAGTGCGAGCGAAGGGCTGACATGCCGCGTACGAGTTTGTCACAATCCGTATGCCACTGGCACCGGTCACTCTTCGATGGTGATCTCCAGCTTGCCCTCGATCACACCGGCGAGCGGACCGGTATCCTGCGTCATGATGACCGTGTATCGTCCCGGTCGAACGTCACGGCTCTCCCACGAGAGCCTGCCTTTGCCGCCTCAGCCATAGTCTATCTTCTCGGAGACGATTTCCTTGCCGTCGGGATCGAGGATGCGCACCGCCGGTGCGATATCGACGTGCTTACCTTCAGGCGGCGCCTTCGAGAAGCGGGTGTAGATTTCTCCGGCCTGTCCCTTGATCCGCGGCGACAGGCACACCGTCGTGCCCTTTGCATAAACCGACTTCTCCTCCACGTCGGAATGGTAGCGCTTGCTGTCGTCAACGGCCACCACCGCCAGCTCGGGCCCGCCCAGTTCCGCCGTGCCGCTCTGGTCCGGCTCGATCGCAACCTCGGGTCCTTCCTCAAGTCTGACCCGCCAGGTCGCCCCCTTGCCCCATGTGTAATCGACCACGGCGCCAGTGAGCCGGTAGGTCCCGGCCGGAAGCGACGTCTGTTGCTTGAAGATGCGAAAGTGAATGTCGGCTCCCTCGCCCCCGACAAGGGTCCCGCTGTTAAGCTTCACTTCCAGGTCCTTCTCTGCGGCCATGGCCACGGCCAGCTCGCCTCTGGGCGTCGCATCTTTCTCCAGGACGACGCGGACCGCGCCGTCCTTCTCGTGGCGGCCCTCTGCACTCAACCGATAGAACTCCTCGCCGATGCACACGAGCCGACTCAGGGTGGACCGGTAGTAGCTGCGGTCCTGGTCCCGACCGGTATTGAGCATGAACGAGCTGCGACCGTAGTCGGTGAACTCCCCGGAGAAGCCCTGGCAGAACAGCACCAGCGTCGCCGGCTGCCCGTCGATCTGCGTCGTGCCCTTGAGCACGCAGGCCGGACTCCACATGCACGAGAGCGATCCGTAGTTGTGCACCCGAAGCACCGCGCGGAACGGCACCAAACGACCGTCATCCTTGTGGACAAGGAAGTCCGGCGTGTAGAAGTCCGTCCAATTCGACGAAGCTCCCTTCTGGGGCAAAATCTTCTCGTCATCCGCGAGCTTGCCGTCGGCATTCAGATCGAAGTAGAAAGCCGCCGGCTTGCCGTCGCGCACCTCCAACGCCGACCACTGGGCCGGTCCGAAGGCGGGATTGTATACCGCAGTGACGTCGCCGATCTCCTCTCGCACGGCCTGGATGAAAGACGTATCGTCCCCGCCCGATCGTCCGTATCCGTAGAACGCGTTGTAGGCCAGCTTGTTGTCGGCGGCCGTCAACCCTCTGTAGTGCACGTCGAAAGCGATCGTCTCGGGCAGCGGCTCGGAAACGCCGGGCGTCGGCTCGCGGGCGCTTTCGGTCGGGGAAATCTTCTTGCACGACGGCAGCAGGACCAGCACTGCCCCCGCTCCCACCGCCAGGACCAGGAAAACCAGCAGCTTTCTCATGGCCACATCCTCATTCAAGGCCGACCCCTGCGACAGCGAGCCCAAAGGACAACATCTACCACGCGTCCCGGTCCACTATACCAACCTGCCCCCGACACGCAAGACAAAACGCCGCTTCTCTTGCCGGCCCCGCCAGTTGTGGCCTGTGCGCGCCGCGCGTGCCCCTTTACCAGAGGGCCTGTCACTATGGGGTATCTCCGCCCCGGAGGAAAGATAGAAAACAATGAGGTCTTTGCAGCCCCTATCGCATCTTGAGGTATTCGGCGTAAAGATCTGCCGGCGCACAGGGCCGGCAGCCGAGGCAGCCGTGGAGGCGCTCGTGCCGGACTTCGTAGGTCTCCAGGAAGGGCTTGCTGTCCTCGGCCGCGTCCAACTCGAGTTGTGTGATGAACCCCTGCAAACACTCGCACGACCAGCAGGCCTCCATCGAGGCGGCCCGCTCCAGTTTATTCAGCAATCGCTGCGCCTCGTCCGGCGTCAAGGGTTCGCCTGCGCGTACACCCATCTGCCACCCCCAATCGTACCGACGTGTTATCACCGAATCGCTCGTTCTCTCTCTTGTGCCGCCGAAGACTGTTCTCTGCGCGTATGTGTTTTACGTCGCGCCATGCGGTCGTGTTCATCATTTTCGCGCGCTGACGGCGTCGAGGATTCTGCGTTTGTCGTTCTCGAAGGCCAATCGATCCAGGCGATCCAGCAACGCCGCCTCGGCGGCGGAGGTAAAACTCGGGTTTCTCACCAACGTCAAAAGCACATCGACCTTGGCGTTTTCAAACGACAGGTGCTTGAAAACGGCCTTGACCAGGTAGACCTGGGCCCCGCCGCTGAGCCCCTGGCGCCCGGCGATGCGTTCGTAGCCGCTCTTGCGGTCGTGATCGAAGGCGAGACGTCCCACCGCGTCAATCTCGCGTATCGTCGCGTCGTCGGGCTCGACCACCACGGGCCGAGGCGGCTCTTCATCGCTGGAAATGACGACGCATCCGCCCACCCAGGCCGCCACGGCCAAAGTCACGATCAACAGGTTTCGTACCATGATCCTCCCTTCCCACGTCAACGGGATTTCGTTTTGTGAATCGGTCCGCGTACCCTAACGGACCGTCGGGGGCACGTCAACACGCGGCCCATTCCTGCTCGATCCTTGCAATCCAGCGACAGATCGGTCACTCTACTAAGGCCGCGGTGCGAGCCGTGGTAACGATGACATGGAAAAGAACAAAAACGCCTGCACGCGTGCAGGACAAGAGAAGGACCACGTGCATGGAGCCAAACTGGTTGACATGGGCCAAGCAATTGGCCGCCCTGGCCCAAAACGGCCTGACTTATTCCGAAAACGAATATGAGATCGAACGCTACGAGCAGATCCGCGAAATTGCCGCCGAGATGATGTCGGCCGGCTCCGGACTCGACACCCGGACGCTGATCGAGCTTTTCTCCCGCGAACAGGGCTACGCCACGCCCAAGGTGGACGTGCGCGGCGCGGTTATCCGCGACGACAAGATCCTCCTGGTCAAAGAAAAGGTAGACGACGCCTGGACCCTGCCCGGCGGCTGGTCCGACCCGTGCCAGAGCCCGTCCGAGGCGGTGGCGCGCGAGGTCTGGGAAGAATCCGGTTTCGAGGTCCGCGTGACCAAGCTGGCGGCCGTCTACGATCGCGGCAAGCACCCGCACCTGCCCCCCATGCCCTTCCACGTCTACAAGCTCTTCTTCCTCTGTGAAATCACCGGCGGGGTCGCCACGGAAAGCCACGAAACCACCGGCGTCGACTTCTTCGCCGAGGACAACATCCCGGAACTGTCCGGCTCGCGCACCCTGCCCTTCCAGATCGCCCGCATGTTCGAGCACCACCGCACCCCCGCCCTGCCCACTGATTTCGATTGATACCAACGCACGTCGGGGCGCATTGTGGATTCGTAACCGACGGGCAGCCGCATAGACAGGCCAACTGGCCCTCACGCATAGCTCATCGGCCTCGCTCCTGGGACCACTTGTCAAACATATGGCGGGCAAACATTTCAACCGTATCAATCTTGCTGTTCGTATCGCTTCTCTTCTGCGTAACCTTGTAATCAGGAACTACCCGAGTGCCTCCTTCGTTATCAGACCGCGCGACCGTAAAGAGGGCCGTTGAAATCTGAACCGTAAGCTGAGAATGAGGCAGCGAGACAACCACTACGTCGCCATAATGCTGGTTTCCCTGGACAAACGATAGAGTTTCCTCTCCGATCGACTTCATCGCCTTTGCGTAAAGGCGAGATAGCCCTTTCGCTGATAAACGTGGCGGCAAATGGGAAATACAGCGTGTCTTTGAGGTAGTAATACCACCCCAGCGACTGTTCTTCCGGGCCATAGGCATCAACGATGATTTCCTCCGCGATGCGATGCTCGCGCTCGGCGTTCTTCTCGGCCTTAGCCATCCTGTTCCTGCCTTTCGAGGCGGCTGCCAACGCTGCTCCTCACGCGTCCGAGTGAGGCCGTCCGTGACTGCTGAGCACGTATGAGAAAGGGATCGCAATCAGATCGCCGACGACATAGGTCGCAAAGATCACCGCTGTCACAACGGCGTAGCTTGGAAAGCGGCCTGACAGGAGCAATGGAACGACAGCCCCGATGAACCACGCCAGCTTGTAGCACAACTGGAGAAGCAGGACGGGGACAAACTTGAGGGGCTCTCGCAATCCGAAGACAGAAAGGACCCCGAAGGCCAGATACACACTCCCGACGATGCTCAGCGCAATCGGCTCGTCTCCCGGCCATCGAACCGCCCCCCTCATCTTGTCGGGCATCGTGAGAATAGCCAGTCCAAACCCGCCTGCCCCAAGGATCGTGTACCCGTACATGAACCGCAGCCAGCCCCATCGAATTTTCGTTACCTCTGTCATGTGCAAGCCCTCACCATTCACTGTAGTCTCGATCTTCTTCCCGAGGTCCTGATACGAGGGTGTCGATGCAAAGGAATCCGTAGCGGCATCCAGAACAAGCAAGAATCCATCTTGCTTAAACTCCTTGAAGACAAGAGTGCGAGGGCCAGGCGGCGAATCATCGGTGATCGTTGAAAACCGCACCGGCTCTCGCTGCCTCATGATCTCGCGTGTTTCCGAAAGCAACGTCTGTTCGTGCATGCTTGTGGGGCAATCCTGCCATAGAAGCCACAACTTCTCGCCGTTTGGCAGCAGCTTTGAATCGACAAGATGCGTGCCGTTCGCGGCTCCTGGCCATTTGTCATCTGGCAGCTCTTGGCCCGAGAATAGAATTGAAACGATAATTGAGTGTCCTGGTGATGGTGGATCAATCCAAGTTACCTTCTTATCTTCGGTGGGTTGACGTTTCCATTTCCGGAGTTCGCTTGCCGGAAATGCGAACTGCACCGGAGTGACCACCCGTAATCCAGTATGCTTGGCACGTATCCACCTACTCTGGTGGCGTGAACCTCCCATGGCAGTAACTGCAGCAGCTTCTTTGCCTGCGAACTCGCTGGTAAGCCCTGCATTGCACTCTCCTGACTCGTGCAAGCTGACCTTGAAGTCCGCGCCACGTTCTCGCACACTTGCATAGACATCACTTTTCCCAGTGGGGCTCCAAATACGAAGAGTCGCAGAGTTTGGCCCCTCAGCATTTCCAACGGCTAATCGCACAACAAGATTAGTTAACGCCACTGCTTTGATTCCTTCAATTTACTTTAGCAATTAGACTAATCCGCATAAGATGCGGGGTTCTGATTTCCTGTTGGCATAACAAGCCAGCGGCGCGTGGCGATGCCGGTCTAAGCCGTTTACCTGCCGTTGGTTGCGTTGCATCTCGCGGTTTATCACGGCGTTTCATGCGGTACTCCCACCATTCGGTTCCCTGTCGCTGTCGGGGAAGAGGATAGCAGGGTTGGTCGAGAGAAGTCAATATTCTCGCTGAAATAACCTGAGTTCTCGGGCGGAACGCCCGTGTCTCCTGTCCGGCCGCCCGCATCCCGCAGGAGAAGCCTGATCTGCGTCATTACGAGTGGTCCACCGCCGCCCTTCTTCGCACGACTACGCCACGGACTGCATGGCGATTGCGAACTGCTTACCGCACATGGGGCGGGGAAGTGGCTTGCTGTCGTGTGCGTAGTTCCCAGGCGACGAATCGCCTTACGGAGCGCGAAGACCAACGTGCAGTTATGCGTCGGGTCCCTGGTCGGGGACGAATTCGATTAATTCGCCCGGGGTGCAGTTGAGGACCTGGCACAGCGTTTCGAGGGTGGAGAAGCGAATGGCGCGGGCCTTGTTGGTTTTCAGGATGGACAGGTTGTTGGCCGCCAGACCCGTTTGTTCGGCCAGGTCTTTGAGCTTCATGTTTCGGTCGAGGAGTAGATGACCGAGTCGTATGCGAATCATGGGGCAGGCCTCTATACCAGCGTTTTGGATTCTCTGACGATCGAGACGACCTTTCGCAGCACCAGAGCGATGCCCAGCCAGATCAGCGCGTGCAAGGCAACAGAGGCACCCACAAAGACCCACCGGAAAACGCGAGAAAGGCCGACTCCCGGCACCTCCGCCGCCGCTGGCGTTTGCAGGGCGACCTGGATGGACACCACGATGAAATAGAGAACGTAGGCGTAGATGATCTTGTCGCCGTGCCTGAGAAGCCACTTTGGCTCCCCTTCGTCGGCGAGGAGAAACGATATGAATTCAGCGAAAACCAACGCCACGAAACTGCAGAATGCGATCAGCGGCAGTTTGGTCAAGAGGTCTACGCGCCAGGGCCCCGCAGCGCCAATACCCGGGCCTGCCGACAGCGTCAGAACGAGCAACAGGGCAACCAGGACACCGATGGCGCCCAGGCCAGACAACCCGCAAAACCGCGCCGCGCCCGCACAGAGCCGCAACAGAGTCCGATTCTCCGTCAGAAACCTGGATTCCATGGTCCTTTCTCCCAAAAGTCAACTTCCCGTATGTTACCAAGAGCTACTCAACACTGCCAAATATAACGATTATCGTTGCATTGTCAATGATAAACCGCATGCCAATTGAGCTTTTTTTCCGCCGTTTTCGTGGGCGTGCAAATCTGGTATGCTGTCGCCGGTCGACGCCCAAACGGCGTCATGCAATGGATGTACGTACGCGAAAGATTCACAGGAGGTCTTCATGAGTAAGTCGCGAATTGTTCTGGCTGCGGTCGCAGCTCTTGTCTTTCTCAGCGTGTCGCCCGCTTCCGTTCGGGTGGTGCCGGCGCCGCCGAGGTCGGTGGCGAATGATTTCTACGTCAGCAATCAGGCGCCGCTGGAGCCGAGCCGGCTGGTGAAACTGCCGGTCGGGGCCGTCGAGCCGCAGGGCTGGGTGCGCCGGCAGATCGAACTGCAGGCGGACGGCTTCATCGGGCACCTGACCGAAATCAGCCGCTTCCTCAAAAAGGACGGCAACGCCTGGCTCGCCCGCGACGGCAAAGGCCACAGCCCCTGGGAAGAGGTCCCCTACTGGCTCAAGGGCTTCGGCGACACGGGCTACCTCCTCAAGGACCGGCGGATCATGGACGAAGCCAAGGTCTGGATCGAGGGCATCCTCAACAGCCGCCAGAGCGACGGCTGGTTCGGACCGGTCGCCAACAAGACCGGCTCGCGCCGCCAGGACGGGGCCCCCGACCTCTGGCCCAACATGATCGCGATGAACGCGCTGCAATCGTATTACGAGTACACCTACGACCCGCGCGTCCTCGAACTGATGCAACAGTACTTCAAGTGGCAGTTGACCGTGCCGGACGAGAAGTTCCTTCCGCCCTTCTGGCAGCAACAGCGGGCCGGCGACAACATGGCCAGCGTCTATTGGCTCTACAACCGCACCGGCGAGGAATACCTGCTCCAGCTCGCCGAGAAGATCCAGCACAACATGGCCGACTGGACCGAGACGGTGGCGAGCTGGCACAACGTCAACATCGCCCAGTGCTTCCGCGCTCCGGCCATCTTCTTCCAACAGTCGCGCGACCGGTATCACCTCCAGGCCACCGAGCGCAACTACAACATGATCTGGGGCATCTATGGCCAGGTCCCCGGCGGTATGTTCGGCGGCGACGAGAACTGCCGCAAAGGCTACTACGGGCCGCGACAGGCCATCGAGACCTGCGGCTCCGTCGAGTTCATGCTCTCCTGCGAAATCCTCCTGGCCATCACCGGCGATCTGACCTGGGCCGACCGCTGCGAGGACGTCGCGTTCAACACGTTCCCGCCTTCCCTGACGGCCGACCACAAGGGCCTGCACTACCTGACCAGCCCCAACGCCTGTCAGCTCGACAGCCAGAACAAGGCCCCCGGCATCCAGAACGGCGGGCAGATGCTCTCGTACAATCCGCACAGCTACCGCTGCTGCCAGCACAACGTCTCGCACGGCTGGCCCTATTACGCCGAGAGCCTCTGGATGGCGACGCCCGACAACGGCCTGGCGGCGGTCTTCTACGCCGCCTCCGAGGTCACCGCCCGGGTCGGCGACGGACAGCGCGTGACACTGAAGGAGACGACCCGCTATCCGTTCAGCGATGCGATCGAATGGAAGCTCAGCACGGACAAGCCCGTGCAGTTCCCGCTGTACCTGCGCGTTCCCGGCTGGTGCGAGGCGCCGGCGCTGCGCGTTAACGGCCGAAAGGTGGCCGTCCACACCGAGCCGCGGACGTTCATCGTCATCGACCGCCAGTGGGAGAATGGCGACACCGTCGAGTTGACGCTGCCGATGGAGTTACGGCTGCGCTATTGGATTCGCAACGCCAACACGGTCTCGGTGGATCGCGGGCCGCTGACCTACTCGCTCAAGATCGGCGAGAAGTACACCCGCTACGGCGGCACCGACGCCTGGCCCGCTCTGGAGGTTTATCCGACGTCGGCATGGAACTACGGCCTCCTCATCGACCCAGCCAAGCCGCTGGACGAGCAGTTCGACGTCAAAGAGAAGAAATGGCCGCAGGACAACCAGCCGTTCGTCACGACCGCCGCGCCGATCGAGATTACCGCCAGGGCCCGGAAGATTCCGAACTGGCAGGCGGACCATCGCGGCCTGATCGACGAGGTCCAGCCCAGCCCCGTCAAATCCGCCGAGCCCACCGAGACGGTGACGCTGATTCCGATGGGTGCGGCGCGCCTGCGGATTTCCGCCTTCCCGTGGATCGGCGACGGCCCCGGGGCAACGCAGTGGCAACTGCCGGCAGGACCGCCCGCCGCCAGGATCCCGACGACGGCCTCGCACTGCCACGGAGGCGACACCATCGCGGCGCTGAGCGACGAGAAGCTGCCGGCGAACTCGAACGACCACGACATCCCGCGCATGACCTGGTGGAGCCATACGGGGACCACCGAGTGGGTGCAATACGACTTCAAGAAGCCCCGCAAGGTCAGCCGGGCCGAGGTCTACTGGTTCGACGACGCGCCCACCGGCGGCGGCTGCCGCATCCCGCAGTCCTGGAAGCTGTTGTACAAGGACGGAGACGCCTGGAAACCGGTGGCCGGCGCCTCGCCCTACGGCGTCCAGAAGGACCGGTTCAACACCGTGACCTTTGCCGAGGTCACGACGTCGGCGCTGCGTCTGGAAGTCCGGCTCCAAGGCGACTACTCCGGCGGTATCCTCGAATGGCGCGTCAAGTGACAGCACCGCGACAAGGGTGACCTCAGCCAGCCGGGAGCATGCCGATGTAGCACGGAGGTAGCCACCGATGACGAAACGCAAAGCGACTCGAAGGCGGGGCCCCCGAAAGCCCCGCGCCCGGCGTACGAAGCCTCCGATCCGCGCGGCGCGGCCGAAAAAGAAGCTCGTCATCGGCGCCGTGCTTTGTGGAACCGTCGCTGTCGTATGTATCGCCGCAGCGCTGCTCTGGCGGACCCGGCACACGCCGCACGCCGAGCAGACACAACAGACACCTGCGCCCCAAGTCCCCACGGAACAGTCCGTATCGGACGAGTCCGCTGAATCCGCGATCCCGGTGCCGGAGCCACCCGCCGAACCGGCGCTTTCCCCGGAAGAATGGGACCGAGCCTTGCGAGAGGAGCAAATGGCGGTCGCCCGGGAGCTGGCGGCGGCCCTGCCCGATGATTCCAACGCCGCCTTTCTGATGGGAATGGCGGCGCTGGAGCAGGGTGACGTCGAGCTTGCCACGCAGCACCTTCAGCGGGCCCTGGAGCTTCAGCCCAACCGGGCCGACGCCTACGACCATTTAGGCCGGACCGCCTTTCTCCAGGGAGATTATGACAAAGCGGCCGCCATGTTCCAGAAGGCCCTGGAGATCGATCCGACGGCAGCCGGGTCCTATTTCCGTCTGGGCAAGGCGCTGCTGTTCCTGCGCCGACACGCAGAAGCGATTGAGGCCCTGCAAAAGGACATCGAGCTGACGCCCCAGCCCGGCGAGAGCCATTGCCTGCTGGGAGAAGCGTATCTGCAGTTGCAGCAGTACCAGAAGGCCCGCGACCACTACGAGGCGGCGATTCGGATCAAGCCGGACTTTGCGAAGGCGTATTACGGCCTGGCAACCGCTTGTGCGAGACTGGGCCTCGCGGAGGAATCGCAGGGAGCCCGCGCGAAGTTCAAGGAGCTTGAAGCCGAGGATCGCCGGGCCGGACGGCACTGGCGCCGGGTGCTCGATCCTCTCCAGGGCACGCGCGAAAGCGTAGCACACACGCATACGGATATCGGCCGGGTCTACCGTGCCCGGGGCGACCTGGACCGCGCCCGGCAACTGTGGGAAAAGGCCGCCTCGATCGACCCCAACAATGTCGTCTGCCGGTTCGAGCTGGCCACGCTTCACTTGCAGCAACAACGCCCTCTCGACGCCCTCAAACTCCACCGGGAACTGACGCGGATCGATCCCAACAACGGCGTCAGCCATTACTTCATCGGAACGATCAGCGCCCAGTTGAATCGCTTCGACGATGCGGAAGCGGCCTACAAGAAGGTCATCGAAGTCGCCCCGCAGCGCGCCGACGGATACCGCGCCCTGGCCCAGCTCTATCTGCAAATCAATCGCGATCCCGGCCAGGCCCGCAGCCTCGCTGCCCGGGCGGTGCAGCGCGAGCCCAGCGCCTTGAATTATTCGGTGCTGGCGGCCGCCTGCGACCACAGCGGCGACCGCACCGGCGCCCTGGCGGCCCTCGAACAGGCCCTCCGCCTGGAGCCCGGCAACGACAGGTACCGGACCATGTATGACGCAATCAAGAGGAGGCCGTAGCATGGCAGTACCGGGCCACAACGGTTCCACCAACTTGCGACGCCGAACAGTAGCGGTGCTGTTCTGCCTGTGCGCCTTTCAATTCCCGTGCGTCCGCGCCGCCATCGTGCTTCGGGATGTCACTGAAGAGACCGGGATTTCTTTCGTTCACACCGACGGGAACTGCGGCAAACGGTACATCGTCGAGACCGTCAGCGCCGGCGTGGCGCTGCTCGACTACGACCGCGACGGTGACATCGACATCTACTTCCTCAACGGCGCCCCCCTGCGCGGCGCCACCGTAGAGACAGCCCCAAAGAACGCCCTCTATCGCAATGACGGCCGCTGGCAGTTCACGGACGTGACCGAAGAAGCCGGCGTCGGAGACACGGGATACGGCCTGGGCGTGGCCGCCGGCGATTACGACAACGACGGCGACCTCGACCTGTACCTGAACAACTATGGGCCCAACGTTCTCTACCGCAACGACGGCGACGGCACCTTCACCGACGTCACAAAGGAAGCCGGCGTGGCCGACGGCGACTACGTCGGCGCGGGAACCTGCTTCCTGGATATCGACAAGGACGGCGACCTGGACCTCTACGTCTCGCGCTACGTCGATTTCACGTATGAGAACCACCAGATCTGCCGCTTCAACGGCTATCCCGGCTACGTCGGCCCGCTCAACTACGACCCCACGCCCGACGCCCTCTACCGCAACAACGGCGACGGCACCTTCGCCGACGTCAGTGTGAGTTCCGGTGTGGCCGCCCATAAGGGGACCGGGATGGGAATGGTCTGCGCCGACTTCGACAACGACGGCGATACGGACATCATCGTCGGCAACGACGTCGCCGGCAACTTCGTCTTCCAGAACGACGGCACGGGCACATTCGAAGAAATCGGCCTCTTCTCCGGCCTGGCTTACGACATCAGCGGAAACGCCCAGGGCACCATGGGAATCGAATGCGGCGACTACAACAACGACGGCCTGCTCGATTTCCACGCCACCTCGTACCAGCGTGATCTGGCGACCCTCTACAAAAACCGCGGCGCCGGCGCCTTCGACGACGTCACGCAGATCACCGGCGTCGGCGATGGGACGCTGCCCTACGTGACGTGGGGCAACGGCATGGTCGACTTCGACAACGACGGCGACCGTGACATTTTCATCGCTTGCGGCCATCTCCACGACAACGTCGCGCTGTTCGACAAGGTCACCGCATACCACGTGCCAAACATCCTGGCCGAGAACGTCGGCGGCGAAAAGTTCGTCAACGTCTCGGACCGCAGCGGCGACGGCCTGGCCGTCACGCTCAGCAGTCGCGGCGCCGGCTTCGACGATCTCGACAACGACGGCGATATCGACGCCGTCATCCTCAACTCCCGGCACGAGCCCACGATCCTGCGCAACGATTCCGCCAACAACCACCACTGGCTCCAGATCCGGCTGCAAGGAACGAAAACCAACCGGGACGGCGTCGGCGCCCACGTCAGGGTCACCGCCGGCGGCGCCACGCAGCTCGATGAAGTTCACAGCGGACGAGGCTATCAAAGCCACTTCGGGATGCGCCTGCACTTCGGCCTCGGCAAGCGGACCACGGCCGAGCGCGTGGAGGTGCGCTGGATCGGGGGCGGAACCGACATCTTTGAAAACCTGGCCGCCGACCGGCTCGTGACTCTCGTCGAAGGCAGCGGACAACCTGGAGAACCGGCACCATGAGATTGCGATTTCTGCTTCTTTTTCAGGCCGTCGGATTCCTGAGCTTTCTCTGTAGTCTTGCATGCGCCGAGACGGCCGATCTGCCGGCCGACGTGCTGCGGGACAAAATCCGAGGCGGCCTGCTGGGCCAGATTCTGGGCAACCTCAACGGGCTGCCCCACGAGATGAAGTACATCCACGAGCCCGGCAACGTCACGGACTACGTGCCCGCCCTGCCCGACGGCGCGCAGACGGACGACGACACCGATTTCGAGTGGGTCTACGTCACCGTGATGCAGAACGAGAACCGCCTACTCCTGCCGCCGCAGCGCATCGCCCGCCTGTGGCGGACGCGCATCAACCAGCGCATCTGGTGCTCCAACCAGTACGCGCGGCAGTTGATGGACCTCGGTATCGAGCCCCCGCTGACGGGGATGAGCGTTTTGAATCCGTGGGCCGATTTCAACATCTCGGGCCAGTTCATCTGCGAGACGTTCGGCCTGATCGCGCCGGGCATGCCGCAGACGGCCGCGCGCATCGGCCTGAACTACACGAGCGTCACCATCGACGGCGAGCCCGCCCAGACCACGCAGCTTTTCACGACGATGATCGCTCTGGCGTTTTTCACCGATGACGTCGATGCCCTTCTCGACGGCGGCGCCGCCGCGATCGATTCGCGCAGTGACGTCCGCCGCATCGTCGAAGACGTGCGCCGCTGGCACCGGAGCCACCCGGCCGACTGGAAAGCGACGCGCCGACTCCTCAAAGAGAAATACAGCCGCCACAACGGCGCCATGCGCGACCGCAACGGCTACGAACTGAACACCGGCGCGACCGTCGCCGCGTTGCTCTACGGCGGCGGCGACTTCGTGCAGACGCTGATCGCGGCCTTCAATTTCGGCTGGGACGCCGACAACACCGCCGCCACCGCCGGCACCATCGTCGGCGTCATCAAAGGCTACCGCTGGATGCTCGCGCAGGAGTGGCGCATCGTCGACCGCTACCGCAACACCACGCGCCAGAACATGCCCGCTGACGAGACGATCACCAGCTTCGCGGATCGTCTCGTCGATCTGGCCGAGAACGTCATCGTCGAAAACGGAGGCTCCAGGGCCGCCGACGGCGCCCGGTTCGTCTATCGCATCGACACCCAGAGGCCCGCCTGCGTGCAATCTCTGGAGAGTCCCGACGAACAGGCGTCGCGACTGAAGGCCGAAATGCGCTTCGCTATCGAGCGTGACATCGCGGACGAAACTTCCGAGCAGCGTGCGGCACGGGCCGCCTACGTGGCAATCTGCCTGGACCTGGCCGAACGGATCAGGCAGCGGCACCCGCAGTCGTGGTCGCGGGCCGTCGAGGCGTTGAACCGCTACGACAAGGTAATCCAGGCGATCTTCCATCACAGCCCCACACCCCGCGGCGAAACGCTGCGACAGAAAGCACTGACCGCCGGCCTCAAGAAGCCGGCGCAGCGAAAGCCCTTGTGGTAATGCCCTTGGCCGGGACTCACCGGGGCGCAGGCCCGCGGTCGGATCGCCTTCACGGACCGGTTGCCGGCGACAGGCCGAGCGTCTGACGCAACTGCGTCCGCAGCTCGCTCCACGGGCTGAACTGGCCCACGAGCTTGCCGTCCCGTCCGATCAGCAGCGTCGTCGGCCACTGTCGAATGCCGTAGGCGGCGTGCGTGGCCCCGGATTTCTCGCCGGCGTCGAGCCCCACGGCAAACGGCAACTCTTTGTCCTGCCAGGAGGCGGCGCTGATGTCAGCCAGTTTTTTCGTCAAGACCTCGGCCGTCTCGATCGTGGTGTCGTGGATCGCGACGAAGACCACGCCGAAAGGCTCGAATTCGTCGTACAGTTCCATCAACCGGGGCACCGCCCGAATGGCCGGTCCGCACCACGAGCCCCAGAAGGTCAGGACGACCGGCCGGCCCCGCGCGCTCTCCAGCGACACCGGCTCGCCCTGGACCCAGGCCGCAATCCCCTGCAATTCCGGAGCGGGCTTGCCGCACAACGACGCCAGCTTCGTTGCGGGCAGGTCGATCATGTCCAAATCGATCTCGCGCTCGCCCGCCGCCACGTCAAACTTGCGTTCCAGTCGCTGCGTGCGTGCGCCGTTCGGTCCGCGGCCCTCGATTTCCAGCCGGTACTGCCCCGCGGGCAAAAGAAACTCGCAGCGCCCGCGCTCGGAAACGAAATACATGATCAGCCGCCCGTCGGCGTCGTGGACGAACGTGGTCGTCTCCAGAAGCGCAAGCCCGAGCGTGTCGAACTCGCGACTGCTGAGCCACCCATGGACGCGACAGGCCGGCTCCAGCCGAAGCTTGACCTCGCCCGTGGCGGGGGTTTTTGCCGGCGCCGCATATCCGGCCCAGCCGCGGGCCTCGTACAGCGCGTAGAACTGCCGATACGACGCCTGCTCGCCGGTGAGAATCACGCAGCCGTCGGCGTCCGAGACAAACGGCCACTGCCGCCGCTGTCCGCGCAGCCACATCACGATCGTCTGCGGGGGATGGCCCTGGCTGTTCTCAAAGACGTTGAGCCCGGTGCCCACTTTCGCCCCGGCTACGGCCTGGCCCTGCGGCCCTACCACGCGCAGCACGACCCTCTCGGCCCCGGCCGGCCCCGCGGCATCGGCCCGCGCCGGTTCCGCGCACCATCCGCACGACCAGCCGACTATCGCAACAGCCGCCGCAACCAGGTACGGCTTCCTCTCCATGACAACCACTCCCTCAAATCCAATAACCCGCTCCACGTTCCTCATACCCCTTGCTTCAATTTCACCCGGCTCCAATATCGGAGCCTTTAACACACGCCGACGATTCTGTCAACCTTCGCATCTCACGATGCCGGCGCCCCGCGTAGATCGCTGGGCGGGCAATACCATCACGTCTCTATTCTCTTTTCGGCCATTTGCCCCGTCCGCCTTCTCGTCTTTCTTCCCGGTCCACCCAGTTTTTTCCTCGTTGGAGCCCGTCAAACGACCCGCGCACCCATCGCACACCCGCACCAATGCCGCCCAAGGCCCGGCCTCGGGATATCCGCACAAGCGCACGGGACGTGGCGTGCCCACCGACGAACTTCTCGCCGCAGCCGCACGGCCTCGCACCAAGCCGCCAGGCCCCGAGAACATCGCCAGCCGCGAGAGCCCGATAGCGAATCGCGAATCGGAGACGGCAAATCCCAAGGTCACCGTGTCATCAGGAATGATGACAGCAAAATACGTAGTCACCACAATTGCGTGACCTACCCGGTTCGGTATACTCTTTCAAAGTGGACACGCAACACCCAGAAGTGCGTCGCGGCCGCAGGACCGGAATCCGTCTGCCGTCGCGACGCGCATCATCTTTGAGATACCGCAAACGGCCCTGAGCTCACCGGGTGCGTTCCAGGGTCGCTCTGCGGGTGATTGAATAGAGCGGATCATTCAGACGAGATGCGTATTGCAGCGTACAGCAGCGCTGTCCGAAGGAAACACAGGGAAATCTCAATGGAAAGGATGCAAAAATGAAGACGCGAAAAATCTTGATGATCCTGGCGCTGGCTTTGTTGATCGTTCTACTGGGTGCGCGAGTTGGCACAGAAGCAGTGGAAGCGGTCCTCGCCGACGCCGACGGGGTCCCCGTGTACGGTGCAGCCATGAGTGCCGTCGGAGGACAGTTCGGTGAAGAGATGCCCATCGGGTCCATACTGATCTATGCCGGCACGACACCACCGGATGGGTGGCTCATGTGCGACGGTCAATACTATGACCTGTTGGCCTATCCGGAGCTATTTGAGCTCATCGAGTTCACGTACGGCAGCAGCGCCGACGGGGGGGCTTTCCGGGTTCCTGATTTGACCGGAAGAGTGCCGGTAGGCCTCAGTGTCATCTGGCAGTTCAACGAACTGGGAATGAAGGGAGGCGAGACGGAAGTCACGCTCGGCCTCGACCAGATGCCCGAGCACAACCATGGTGTCACTGCTGCCAGTCACAGCCACGACATTGCCGTCTCTCCCCACAACCACGTTGTCAACGTGTCTCCGCACGGCCACGGTGTCGAGGATCCCGGGCACGACCACACCGTCAATGACCCCGGGCACGGCCACAACGTACACGACCCCGGGCACCAACACTGCATCGATCTTGACGACGGCTGGGGCGGCGGCGGCATCGACGCTGCTTCCGAAAGTAACGCGGGAGGCGCCTATACAAAGGGTGCGCTAACAGGCATATCCGTATGCAGTGCGACCACGGGCGTCGTGGTGAACTCGCATACAACCGGCGTCAGCGTGCAGAACACGACGACCCCTGTATCTCTCGAGCCTGCCGACGTCAGTGCATCGGTGCAAGAGGCCGAGATCAGCGTAGCGGCGGAGTACAGCGGCGCCGGCCAGCCGCACAACAATGTGCAGCCCTACCTTGTCGTGAATTACATCATCAAGCACGGAAATCCTACGCCGGGCGCAGGCCAGTAACAGGCCACAGGACAAAGGTGAAAAGGTTGTCGAGATCCCAGGCCCGCCGATTCTCTCGGGAGGAGCCGGGCCTGGAGATCTCTCCTGCACCGCATCCCGTGTCGGCGTCACGACGCCCGAAACACGGCCCCTCTCGGTCCAACCAAACCCAGCCCGCAGGCCAGATCCTTTAATTCTCCCCAGTGCGCAGGCACTTACATGACCCTTTCATGCAATACGGGAGAACGAACTCATTTTGCTCGGTCTCCTCATATTCACCCAGGACCGGTGAATAGGTGCGCACCTCGATGCGATCTTTCGCAGGAACAAACGTCATGATCCGAAGATATCCCTCTCCCCCGTTGTGCCAACTCTGATAGTCGCTCAGAATTTGATGAACCGGGTTTCCATGCTTGCCCCTGCTTGTCAGCCGTCCCACATTGGTGTGTCCACACAGAACCATGAAGATGTTCTCATGTTCCCTGACGAATTTCTCCCACATCGCCTGGCCGGTGTTGCCCTGAACGGCGTAATTGTCCTTGGCGATTCGTTCATTGCCCCTCAGATAGCTGTGCGTCAGGACAATGCAGCGCCGGTCGCGATGCTGACTGACAATCTCATCCGCCCACGCCAGTACTTCATCCCTTGGCTTGAACTCGAGGGAGATGATCAGAAACTTCATACCGCCCGCGTCGAACAGACAGTAGCTATTGTCATTGCCCCTATCCATGTGCCCCCCGTACCACGGGTATGGCTCAAACCGCGCCGGGCCGAAATACTCGTTGAACAGGGTTTCACGAGACGTGGCACTCTTGCCCGTAGCGGCCGGATGCGGTTCATACCCCATGTCATGGTTGCCCAGACAAAGAATATACGGGACCAGGCCGTCGAGCGTCCGAAAGGCCTTGTTGGCGATCTCCCATTCCTCGCGGTAGTCGGTCTGAACGATATCCCCCACGTGGGCCACCATCGCGATGTTGAGACGAACCCTATTGTCCCTGATCCACTCGGTTTGTCGGAAGAAACGCTTTCGCAGGTCACCGTTGCCCCAACGGCTGTCTGCGAAGGCAAGCCGTGTATCCGCATAGTTCTGAGTGTCGGGCAAGACCACCAGTGTGAAGGGCCTGGGCGACCCGCATCCTCCAAACAAAAAACAGATTGCGGAGGCCACCAATATCGCTGAGCAGGAGAGAGCCTTGCGTGGCGTCATGAATCACCTCTATCGTTGAACAGCATTCTCCCAGACGGTCTTCGGCGTTGCCGTAGTTGCCATCGTACGGGTTTTCAGTATTCTGTGAAGGGCGATTGAGGATTTGAGAGACCCTCATGCCGTCAAAAGGCCGAAAGCGCCCGTCACTGACTCGATCCCCCGAGGCGGTCATTGGCTGCCTGCCATGGTCGACCAGGCTTGAGCCATTTCATCACCCAGGAACAGGACACCCTCGGTGCCAAACAGGACCAGACGATGCGGCAGATGCGAAGTCTTCACGAACCGTATGTTCGGGTCGGCCGCGGCCATGGCCTCGAGATCTTTGTTGAGGTCATACAGCTTTCCGTTCCCCGCGAAACTGAGCGGGAGGATGGGCTGCTCCGTGATGATCCACTTGAGGTTGGGCAGCTTGAGGTCGCGACGTGTCGCATCGATGAAGGTCTTCAAGCGGCCGGCGTATTTGTCGGCCATCCAGACCAGGGCCCGGTCATTCTCACCGCAATGCCAGAAGACCGCCGGTATGTCGCATTGGTATCCAAGCTCGGTCAAATCCTTGCGACACCGCTCTATGCCGGAAATCCATTCCTGATACAGGTCGCGATGCTTCTCCTCGGAGCCTTGCGGCAGCCAATCGAGAGATTGGGCACCGCTATGGGTGAACTTGTAGATCGCCAACCCATGCGACCGGTCCACGTATTGGCGCATGGCTCGCCCGAAGCTCAATTCCGGCCCAAAAGTGCCGAGATAATCGACGATGCCGAGCGGTTCCCAGGTCCGGGACGATGTGACATCGCCCAGCGAATACTGATACAATACCGGCTGATTCCGCAGCAGATCGGCGTAGTGCGGAAACTGCTCGATCTCAGCGACATAGGCCTCCTCTCCCTCCATGTTCCGTTGACCGCCGAGAACGAAAAGTTCCACCGACTTCGTTTTGGGCATGTCGGACCTGGACAGACTGCGGTCTTTGGATGTGGCGGCTTTGCCGGTGGCGGCCAGGAAGTGCCTGGCGTAGGCCTGGCCGTGCTGCAACTGGCCGAGGGTGCCAAAATGGTAATGCAGGCCGACAGGCCGGCCGACTTTGAAGCCGAGATGCGAGGTGGGCACGAAATATACCTGGGGGTCGGCAGCCACAACGGCCTTCTGCTGCACGCAGATCTTCGCGACATTGGCACGGTTGTCCATGCCCCAAACGCCTTTGTTGCTGATCTCACCGACAAAGAACTTCAGCCTCGGAACCTGCAGGTCCGTACGAATTCGGGCGATGAAATTCGTCAGGTTTTTCTCGTAGGTGAGTTTCCCTTCACGGTCAAACATGTCGTTCTCGCCCTGATGCCACATCATGGCTTCGATGCGGTACCTCTTGCCCTGGGCTTTCAATTCCGCCAGCCGGGCGCGCACCTGATCGATCATTCGGGAATACAGCTTTTTGCTCTTCTCATCGCCGCCATCGGGGTCCCAATCGTTCACGAGTGTGGTCCCCCCCCAGGCATCCTTGATGATCGCGATGGGATAGTCCACATGCCTCTTGAGGCTCCTGGCAAAGGTGATCTCCGGACCGAACCGCCCGTCCACCGGCTGCAGGACCGTCCAGCCATTTGACTTGGTGTCACGCCCGAGGTTATACGCATAGAGCACATCTTCCTGTGGCTCCATCGATCCTTGAAACGGTGGGTGTCTCTCGACTTCCTTCTGGTTCGTATCCGCGCCCTCCATGTTGGATTGTCCTGCGAATAGAAACACCCTGATCTCTTCACCGGCGCGTGCTTGTCCCCAGGCTGTCACTGTCACAACGATTGTCGCCAGTGCTGCCAGAAGCGAACCTCTATTCATTACTTCTCCTTTGTCGCTGTGCGATAGTGTATGTGCCCGCGGGGACGAAGACAGCCTGCTGCGACCCGATCACGACACCAGGCAGATCGACGTGACACAGCGGCCCGCGTACGCGGACGGGCAATTCGATGTTTCTGTCATGAGGCGATTTTAGGCCCGGCGTCAGCACGAATCAAGGTGAAACCAGCCGTAGGGCACAAGAACCCCTGTGCGAGCCGAAAACAACCTCAGGCCGAACCCAATCACCATCTCATGGGGCTGATGCATCAGCGTCCATCGGCGCCCCTCTGCGGTTCTATGATCGCGGCCCGTGACCCGTGGCACCTGGCACGTCCCGGATTCCCGGTCGCGTCAGGAACGAGGATCGGCCGGACAAACCGCCATTCTACGGATCGGAATCGATGATGGACATCTACTCATCTGCGCCCACTCGAAGAGCCGCCTTTTCTCTTGACGGCGAACCAAGGATGCTATATAATATATAGACAACTATAGCACAGGTTACACTGAGACTGACGATCATGAACAACTCACCTGGCTCAAGCCGGCTGCCGGCGGTGGCGCCCCTGGTTTCCTTTGTCGAGCTTACCCATCTTCTCACGCGGCGTGTGGTTGGCGTGCGAAACGAACCCAATTGGCCCGGGTCCTGGCGCCCCCGGGAAATCCGAAGCACGAAGCTCGAAGTCCGAAACAAATCCGAAATCCGAATGACCGAAATAGCCCAGAGTGCGCCAAACGAAGCCAATTTCGGCCGGGGCCTGGCGGCGCCGGGAAGTCCGAAGCACGGAGCTTGAAATCCGAAACAGATTCGACATGCGAGCGATGAAAACGAGCAGGAAACGCAAAACGAAGCCAATTTACCGGCGGTTTCGGACGCGGGGCCAATCCGTGGACGGGAGATTGCTTCGTCGCTTCGCTTCTCGCAATGACATCGCCGGGCGCGCCAAACAAACCCAATTTTCGCTGTTTTCGGCCAAAAACGGGGGTGGCGGGGGAAGACAAAGCCAATCTG
>JAFGCA010000347.1 GCA_016932895.1 Sedimentisphaerales bacterium
GCCGAGGTGCTCTTGAGCACGATGGCATCGTCGCCGGAATCGATATTGCACCCGCTGATAACGACGCGGCGACACGAGTCGATGTCGATCCCGTCGTTGTTGTGGTTGACGTGGCTCTTGACGGTGACGCCGGTGATGCGGACGTCGTCGCAGGCCAGGTAGTGCTGGACCCACATCGGCGAATTCCGGATGGTCACGCCCTCGACGGTGACGTCGCGACACTCAATGAAGCGCATCAGGTACGGGCGCACCTTATACGGGCCCTTGAACGCGGCGCCCCGGCCGTCGATCACGCCCCGCCCGGTAATGGCGATGCGCTCGACGTTCTCGGCGTAGATGAGGCTCTTGTCGGTGTAGTTGTCGGTGTACGAGCGGTACTTCGGCACCGTAACGGGGTAGTCGCGCAAATCGGTGCTGCCCAGCAGCGTACAGCCGGCCGCCAGGCGCAGCGTCACGTCGCTCTTGAAGGTCAGCGTGCCCGAGAGAAACGTCCCGGGCGGCAGGTAGACCGTTCCGCCCCCGTCGGCGGCGCAGGCGTCGATCGCCTTCTGGATCGCCTCGGTGCAGCGCCTCTGGCCGTTCGGATTGGCCCCGTAGTCGCGCACATCATACAAGGTCTCCGCCGCCCCGCCGGCAACCGGCCCGGTGAGGAAGATCACACACAGCACCATCAACCGTTTCATCGGCCACATAGTTCACCTCTTGACATCGACCGCCGCGAGCCGCCCACCGGCGCCTCACGCACATATCTCATGAATGCGGTCATAAACTCGTGCCTGTTCTTCCGGGCTCTGACAATACGTCACGACAATAAGCTTCATGCCGGCGGTCCACAAGCGTTTTACGGTCTCGACGACGCAATCCGAACCGCCGACGATCCGCGCGTTGACCACGATCCCGGTGCCGGCAAACGCCTGCGCGAACGGCTCAGGCTCGTTGGGCGAGGGGTCGGTGGCCGCCGAGAAGGCCGCATCGACCATGCGCAGGCCGCGTATCTCCTTGACGCTCTCGACCCTGTCGGCCCAGTTGCCGCAGGAATGAAAGGCCGAGCCGCCCCACTCCCGGGCGGCAGCCTCCACCGCCGGCGCGGCCAAATCGAGATATTGCCGGCCCGAGATCATCAGGGCATTGTCGTCGCTCATCCCGAGACCTGCAAAGCAGCGTGAGGAGGCGAAGCCGTGCCCGGGCCGGACCAGCGCCTCGCCGATAAGGGCCTTCTGAAGCTCGGCAAAGCCAGCGATGAGCCCCGCGATGCGCATCAGCAGTTCTCTGACCTGTTCCGGCCGGTCGTACATATCCATGAAGAAGCCGTTCATATCGACCAAGCCGCAGGCGACATTGAGCGGCGATTGGGTGTCCGTCAGCGACATCGGCAGCTTGCCGCGCGTCTTTTCGAGAAAGTATTCGATCATTTCCAGCGCGTGCGGTCCGATGGCCGTCTGGGCGGACGCTGATGGGTGATACTGCAGCGCCTCGGCGACCGACGCGAATTGGGGCTTGAACGCCGGGGCCTGCCCCTCAGGCCAGACGTAGTCGACGCCGAAGGCGCTCGCAACGGTCCCGATCCCGTACCACGGTTCCAGAAAATTGGGCACATCCGCCTTGTACGCGAGGCTCTTTTGCAGGGCGCCGAGCTGCCAGGCCAGCGAGGCCTTCATGTCCCTGCACCCGTACGAGAAGACCTCGGCCACCCGCATCCGCCGATGGACCAGCACGCCGGAATCCGCCTCCCGGAACCGCCGGCAGCGCGGCGCCAGCGCCGCCTCGTACTGGGCGTATGCCTCGAAATCAAAGGCCTCCGGGGCAACCGGCGCCACGGGCGTTGCCTGGGCGTCGGCCACCGTATGATCGAACTGGTTCTGTGTCACAAATCCGTATCTCCCGCGTCACCGGCCTAACGGAACGTTCGTCAAAGTCACGACGCTGCCCGGTGCAACCACGATATCCGACTGCCCTGTACCGGCGCCCGGGACGGATTGATTTTCGCGGTACGGGTCGACGATCTCCATCTCCGAGAAAGCGACGCCAGGCCAGACCACCGAGACTTGAATGGGCGCCGTGGCCCGATTCAAGAGAACCACCGTCGCGGCCGACTCCGGACCGGCAAACGCCGAGACCAGTAAATCCTCCGTGCCGCCGCTGGTAGAGACTCTCACCATCGCCTCGCGAATTCGACGGCTGTAAGCGCCAAAAACGCGTAACTGGTGACTCGACGCGGCCGGCACGAAACCCCGCGCCCGGTCCGGCACACACAAGCTCCGCGTCCAGCCGTACGAGGGCTGCTCCACGTTCAGCAGGGTCCAGCAATAGCAGATCGCCACCGCGTCGGTCAGGACGAGATTCTTGTGGTAGAGCTGCCCCATCAGGAAGGCGAGCCGGTAGGAAGGCCATTGATACCGGGAGTTGTTGACGCACAGCTCGGTCGACAGAAAGGGCTTGTCGCCGGTCAATTCCTTCCACCGCAGTAAGCGGGCATCATACTCGTCGGGCCTGGTGAAGAAACCCTGGTAGTCGTACATGTGTGTCGCGGCGTAGTCGACCGCGCTCCAGGCCTTCGCCGAGCGACGGAACGCCTCGGCGCGTTCGATGCCGCCGGCGAGGGACCCGCTGTCGCTCATGTGGATTTGCACGGCCTCAAAGCCAGCCTCGTCGAGCTTACGCCGCAGCGCCAGCGTCATGGCATGCCACATCTCGGGCGATTGTTGCACCTCGTTCTGCACGCCCACGATATCGGGCGGCGCCCCGGCCTTCTCGCGCGAGACCCGGCAGTACCGCACCATCGCATCGGCATACTTCTCGACGTCTTTGCCCACCCACGGCGGCAGGGCCCAAAACTCAAACCACACCTTGCCGCCCAGGCCCCGCAACTGCCTGATGTACTCGAAATCGCTGATCTCGCCGTTGGGGAAGTTGTCCCCGTAGTAGTGAGGCGTCGCGTCGGCGAGCGTGTCCCAGTTGTCCATCGTGTCATTGAGGCGCCGTCCGATCGGGTACTCGCGCTGGATCAACAAGTTGTATTCGACGAGGAGCCGCCACCAGCGGTCTTTTCCGTCGCGGCTCAGTTCGGCGTATGCCGTCGGCGTCATGATCCCTCCGAAGCCCATCATCTTCTGATGGACCGTGGCGGGGTGGACCACGACCCGCGCGGCCCGGGTCTGCGGCTGCAGAAGGCGTCCAGCCACGTGCTGCTCTGCGGCGGTGCCGCCGGCAAGCCTCAACTGGTGCCGGCTCACGTCCAGCAGACATTCCTGGTGCAGAATCGCGCGTCCGTTGACACGGATGGTCAGGCCGAGCTTGTGATCCACCACCACCCCGAGCTCGCGCACCGGATCGGTTTGCCGCGCGCTCTCGGCGGGGCTCTGCCACTGCGGATGGCGCGGGGCCTCGCCCGAGACCGCGTTGAAACCGGGCGAATCATAGAACTGCTGGCATAGCCCGACCTCCTCGTCGTCCACGGTCACGGTGAAACCGCCGCGATCGCCGGTGAAGATCCACTCCAGGCGCCCGCCCCCCAATTTCAGATCGTCCAGCACGAGCGTCCGCTCAAATAGCGCGGGCAGGAATCCGGAAAAGAAGAAGCGCGTATCCTCGCCCCGGCCCCAGGCGTGGAACCGGCCTGTGCCGGATCCAAGCCGAAAACGGGTTGCCCTCGCTGATTCAACCTGCCCCGGTGCCACCGACGCAAGCGCCAAGAACACCAGGATGGCGCCGTGCCGCCACAAATTTCGCTCTCTCGTTCTTGCCATCACATCCTCGCAATGTAATAGACCGCGCCCACCAGCAGCGCCACGCACGCCCAGCCGGCCAGAAAGCCGGTAGCGGCGACTTTGCCGGGCACGGGGATCTCCAACCGGGTATTCGGGAAGAGGTTGCGCCGGGCCGGCGTGACGGCCCCCTCCGGCAGCGTACAGGCGGTGTCCACCTGCTCGCCCGGCCGGACCGGTGTCCGCACCAGGGCGTAGAAACGCTCCAGCTTGTCGGCCGCAACGGGACGCGTCAGCAGACTCACGACGATCCCCGCCAGCAACCCGGCCGAGAGATAGAGCACCATTTGCCACGGCAAATAGAGTCCCCCCTGCCAGGCCATAAACGCAGGCAGGTGCGGCCCGACGTGGCTGTTGAAATCCCACAGGACGCGCTCGCCGACGGCAATCCGGCTCGTCGCCAACCACACCCCGAAACTCACCAGTGTGGCGGCCCACGCACCGGCTACCGTCGCGCGACGCCAGAAGAGGCCCAGCCAGAACGCCAGACCCATCATCGCCGAGATCTTCCAGAAGATCTCCAGGCCCGCCACCACGCCGGGCAGCCAGTACGCAAACACGACCCCGCCGCTGACGACTGCCACCGCGGCGATTCGACCCACGAGGATATAGTGGCCTTCCTTACGCTCCGGTCGAAGCGGGCGGTAGATGTTCTCGGTAAACAGGGCCGAAGAAGAGACCATAAACGCGTCGCACGAGCTCATCACCGAGGCCAGCAGCGCGGCGATGAAGACGCCGAGCATGCCCGGAAGGACCTTCGGGAGGAAATCACCCGCCACGGTGCCGAAGACGCTGTCGGGCTCGACGCTGCGCCCGGCGCGGGCGAAATAGACGATGGCGGCCACACCGGTCAGGCACCAAGGAATCGTGCAGATGCGTTTGGTCAGGTTGCCGAACATGAACCCGACGCGGCCTTCCATCTCGGTCTTGCCGGCGGCGCAGTTGCCCATCGTGTGGGGCTGGACCGTGATGCCCACCAAGCCGTTGAGGGCTATGATCGCGATGTAGAAGAAGCCGATCTCCGCTGGCGCGACCAGAGACAGCTTCGCGGGCTCGGCGATCGCTTCGCGAATGCCCGCCATGCCACCCACGGCGTTCATAATCAGAGGCAACAACAGGAATGAGAAGATGATGGTCAGGACGCCCTGGATGAAGTCGGTAATGATCGCGGCGGCCAGACCGCCGGCGACGCCGTAGACGACGAAGATCACCGTCATCAAGGCGATGGCCAGCTCGGCCGACAACAGACCGCCCGTGCCGGCCTCGATCACCTTGCTGGAGCCGCGCAGCATCAGCCCGATGTTGACGGCCAGATTCAACATGCCGACGACGGCGTAGAGGACCGCCACGCTGCGGCTGTACCGCGCCTCGAAGACGTCGGCCGTCGTGATCGCCCGAAAACGACGCATCACCGGCGCTATCAACCAGTAAAAGGGCGTCACCGGGAGCCACAACCACTGGTACCAGATTCCCGAGAGACCGCTCGCGTAGCTCTTCGAGGCCACGCCGACCGCTTGGTCCGAGTGCGTCCCGGCCCCGAAAGAGAACATCACCATCATCAGTTTGCCGAAGCGGCGCGGCATGAAGAAATCGGCGCTGCGCTCGATCTTGCGACCGCTCCAGACGCCGATCGCAGCGATTCCGACCAGGTAGAACCCCAACTCGACGATGTCCGCCGCGTGCAAACCGCCCATGATCTTCACTCCAGAATCCGCCCGGGACCAATCCCCGGAATGATGCCGGACCGCCGGGCCGGACGAAACAAAAAACCCCGCAGCGCATCCCTTCGCCACGGGGCAATGAAAAACACGGTTCCACCAATATCATCAGGGTACGGCGCCGTAACGACCGCACCTGCTATTCCTGGCTCTCCGCTTCAACTCGCGGTGATCCCGGCGCCTGGACGACGACGCCAAGGCGGCCTAACGCACCCGCCACGTCCGGCTGTCTCGGGTTCAACTCAAAGCTGCGCGAGAGATACTTCTTGGCGTTGTCGCTGTCCCCCTTACCCAAATAGAAGAAACCGATCTGGCGATGGGTCTCGAACGAGTCCGGGGCGATCTCCAGCGCCCGCCGGAAACAGCGCAACGCATAGTCATCGAGTTCGACCTTCTCAAACTCCCATCCCAGCCGCAGCGCCTCTCGCTCGGAATTGGAGGCCGCCTGGCGCAGGTAGGCGTTGGCGAACTGCTCGGCTTTGGCCGCCTGGCTCTGATCGACGAACGCCTTTACCAGCCCCGCCTGCGCGGCGCGGAACGCCGGATCGGATGACAGCGCGACGTTGTATTCATATTCGGCCTTCGTCCACTGCTGCGATTTGTGATACACCCGTGCCAGCTCGTAGTGCGCCGACGGGTTCTCGAATTTCTCGTTGATCTCCGCAAGGAGCTCGGCTTCGGTCTTCTCGGAAGGAACGGTCCCGGTCGGATCGATCGCGGTCTTTCTCCTGACACCGTCCTGGCAACCGGTCAGCCCAAAGACCGCGCAGCCCAACAGCGCCAAAGATAGAAAGCCAATTGTTGCGAGCCTCATCGGACTCCCGTGTTTACCCCTCATGTAGCGCCTCCCTGTCCCAACGTTACCTGCGGCAAAAGACCCTAACGCTCTGGGACTGACGGGAAGTATTCTTTCATCGACCGGACCTAATTGCAAGGAAAAAACGCGGCGCTTTCTGACAAACGGACATTTTTTTCACGTGCGTCACAGTGCGCTTCTTCTTTTCCTCTGTGCGACGTTCTTTGTAAGAAATCGCCAGGGCGCAGCGACATACATGATGGCGGGCGCATGAATGCGGCGTGTCCCGTCGGCAGTGCCCGGCCCTGCAACGCGGCATGGCCGAGCTACGCAGCGAGGGCATCGCGTGCAAGTATATGACTGGCAGTCAATTGTGAACGAGCACGGACCGTTGGTCTGGCAAACCGCCTACCGGCTGGTGGGCAACGAGGCCGACGCGGCGGATTGTCTCCAGGAAACGTTTCTGGCGGCGCTGGAGGTATCGCGGCGCGAGGAGGTACGTAATCTCGGGGGCCTGCTGGTCCGCCTGGCGACGACTCGCGCCATCGACAGCTTGCGCCGGAGAAATCGTCAGCAGCGCCGAAGCGGCGACCGCTTCGATCCGAACGGGCGCGGCGAAAACCATGACGCTGATCCCGGCCGCACCCGACGTCGAGCAACTCCGCGCCACCCTCGAGCCCGTCCTGCGCGAAAAACTGACCCGCGAAATGAAACAGAAGTATCAATTGGCCCTGGCCCATACGTATGTGCAGATCAAAGAAGAACTTACGCAGCAGTACCGTGACGAACTCAACCGTTTGGCCGTCCAGACACTGGCCGCCTCCAACGCCACGACCAACCAACTCCTGGTCCAGTTGCTCGACGTGGTGAAAGCCGAGCAGGACAAGCATCTGCGCCGGATTGCGGTGGCCCTGAAGCACACCGCCAACATCCGGCACCTGGGCCCGGACGACCGCGTTCTCATCGCGGCGGTGGAGAATTGCCAAGGCCGCAGCACAAATGTCGGCCTCCGTGGCGAGCCGACCAATCTCATCGTGATCCAGGCGGTTAAGAAGGACGTGGACGCCCTGCGCCAGGGCGATATCGACGCCAGGGCGTTTCGCGGGCGTACCGCGGTCGTTCAGTACCAACAGCCGCCCCTGGCTGTTCGTTCGGCTGACCCGTCACAGTAGATTCCGGGAGGGTCGTCCTCGAAGCGCCGGCACATGGTGCGCTCGTTAGACGTCCAGGTTCTGGACCTCTAGCGCGTGCTCCTGGATGAAACGCCGGCGCTTCTCC
>JAFGCA010000348.1 GCA_016932895.1 Sedimentisphaerales bacterium
AAAAGCACTTACGTTCTCGGGAGGAAAAATCACGAAGGAGATTTTTCCTCCCTAAAGTAAGCCTAATCTCCATTTTGCAGAAGTTCACATACCATATTGCGTCCCGGTTTGGCGCGCCATCGGCGCGGAGTTCACAGCCCCCAGCCGAGGCGGTCCTTTTGCCGGTGATAGAACGAGCCGATCCAATAGCACGCCACCAGGAGTACGTACAGTCGCACTGCCGTGAAGAGGACACCCGGGATCGGCAGTCGCCAGGCCGCCCATTGCATGGTGCGGATCACAAGGACGACCACGGCCAGCTTCAGGATCAAAACCAGATAGGCCGGCAATGTAACCACGATCGAGCGAACGATCAGGAGCGGATTCAGCGCGCCGATACCGGCAAAGAGCGTGGCAGTCAAAAGGGCCATCGGCAGAAAGAACAGGCCCACGCCGGCCAGGCTCCAGAACGCCGTATCCGTGCGTTCGGTGAAACCGTAGTACAGCCCGGCCGGCCAGAGGCAGATCGCCATACCGCCGATGAGCAGACCCCACTGTCCGAGCAAATCCCACAGATCGGGCGCGTGCGCGGTGGAGATCGCCGGCGCGCGACGCTGCCCTTTCGAGCTGTCGTAGATGCAGTAGCCCAGGTAGAACAGGATGTAGCCCGCAAACGCAACCTCCAGCACTAACGCCAGGATGCCGCCGTAGTGGCGGGCGAACCTGCTGAGCACGCCGCCCAGAAAGTTGATCACCCACAACCCGACGGCGAAGATGCCGATGTAGACCAGCCCGTTGAGACTGGCCGGATAGAGGAACGCATCGGTAAACCGCGCCGGACCGGCGGACTCGGAATCCTCCCCTTCCATTACAGCCGATTCGGCGGCCGCGAGCTGCGCCAGGGCGGCCGTGTCCGGAGTCCTCTCCTCCGGGCTCTGGGACGGAATATCCAGCAGGGCCAGATCGCCCGCGGACGGTTCGCCGGACTGCCCTGCGACGGGCCGCTTGATTTCTGTCTCCGGACTCGCTTTGGGCCGCGCCGGCACGCGCAGCACCCGTTTGCAGTGCGGGCACTTGCCCTTCTTGCCGGCGTGGGTGTCGGCTACGCTGAACCGCCGGCCGCAATGCTCGCACACGAATCGGATCATACGTTCCAGCTTTCTGCCAGTCCCTCCTCGCCGTCAACGGGGTCGCGGCGGGCCGGTTTAGAAATCCGGTATTGGGATGATCTGCCCGCCCTTCAGCGCGGACTCATGGGCGAGGATACCCACCGAGGTCCAGTTGGCCGAGTCTTTGGCGTTGGGGAAGGGATCGCGGTCCTCGACGAGACTCATGACGAACTCGTGGGCCAGATGCGGATGCGAGCCGCCGTGGCCGCCCCCTTGCATAAAGGACAGATGCTGGTGCTCGTCCAGATCGTAGACCCCCTTGGTCGTGAACATCTGAATGGGCTCGGGCAGCAGGTGGGCGAAGTCGGGCACCTTGACCCGCTCGGGAATCTCGGGCTCGGGTCGCTTGGCGGTGTGCAAAACGGGCTCCTCGCCCTCGATCAGAGGCCACTCGAACGCCTTCTTCGAGCCGTAGACGTCGAAGCTCTCGCGATATTGCCGGGCGGTGTCGAACAGCGACCGGTAGATCCGCGCGCACAGGTCGGAGTCCTTGAACTTGATGTGAGTCGTCTCGACGGCGAACGGCGAATTGTAGTTCTTGACCAGGTCCTCGCGAATCTTGCCCGACCCGAAACAGGACACGTATTCGGCGGTCGCGCGGGTCAGCGCCAGGCACGGGCCCACGCAGTGGGTCGCGTAGTGCATCGGCGGCAGGCCCGGCCAGTAGTCGGGCCACCCGTCCATGTCCTGCTGGTGGCTCGCCTGCACGAACTGAATCTTGCCCAGCTCGCCCTTCTCGTACATCTCGCGCAGAAAGAGGAACTCGCGGCTGTAGACCACCGTCTCCATCATCATGTACTTCTTGCCCGTCTCCCGGGTCAGGTCGACGATCTGCTGACATTCCTCGACGCTCGTGGCCATCGGGACGGTGCAGGCGACGTGCTTGCCCGCCTTGAGGGCCTGGATCGCCTGCGGCGCATGGTCCGGGATCGGCGTGTTGATGTGCACCGCGTCGATCTTGTCGTCCTTGAGCAGCTCGTCGAAATCGTCGTAGCGAACGTCCACGCCGAACGAATCGCCGATGGCGTCGAGCTTGCGCCGCGTCCGCTGGCAGATGGCGTACATGTTCGCGTGCGGATGCCTCTGATAGAGGGGAATGAACTCGGCTCCAAATCCCAGGCCTACGATGGCTACGTTGATCGTGTCACCCATGACTTGTCCTTTCCGCTAAGGTTCGAGAGCAGCGCCGAGCCCTGTCCCAGGGCCCTTGAGCGACCGATCTTACCGCCGCAATCACAGAGAAGCAAGGGGGAAAAACCGCTTCTACAGCGAAGAAATCGTCAAATCGCGGCAGAACGTCTCATGCCACAGTCACGGGACCCGAACAACGAGAAAGCACAGCCCGATTCGGACGGGACGCCGAGGCCTACGTCTGCAACCGGTCGATCTTGGCCGCGAGGATGAAATCGTTGTCGTGCAGACCGTCGATCTTGTGGGTCCAGAGCGTGACGGCCGCCCTGCCGTAACTCAGATGGATGTCCGGGTGGTGGCCTTCGGCTTCCGCGAGATCGCCGACGCGATTGACGAAGTCCAGGGCCGTGCGGAAGTCAGCGAACTTGAATGCTCGTTCCAGATGGTGCTCATCCACGACCGTCCAGGCGGGGTCCAAAACCTGGAGGCGTTCCCCTATCGCCTCGCCTTTCAGCGGCTTGGAACCACCGTGACACGGCGTGCACTTCTTCTGGTCCAATGTGCTCATGACGATCTCCTCGAATCCATTCGGGCGTTCGCGTCTGCCACGGCGCCGAGTGTCGGCCGCCACCCGGCGCCGCCTTGGACAGTAGTGTGTTCGGTATTTCTTTCTACCAACGCGACGTCCGAGAAGTTCGCCGAAACAGCTCTTTTTCTCCGACATACAGGTCTCGCAGGCCCGCAAACAGGAAATTTTGGCCTCGCCCCGCTACAGCGAGGGCATCTCCATACGGCTGATGATTCCCAGCTTCCAGGAAAGGTCCTGGTACGGGCCATCGGCGGTCGTGCCGGCGCGACCCTGAATCAGCAGTCTCGGATGGTCCGCGTCGTATTCCAGGCGCTCATCGCAGCCGGTGCGAATCGCCTCGCCGTGCGAGACGATGTCGGTCCAGCGATCCTCTCCCGACGCGGCGGTCAACTGCGAGCCCACAGCCCAGGTGTCCGTGACCTTGCTCCAGGGTCCGCCGAGCTGTCGCGCGGTGGCCAGACCGAAGGAGCGCACGCCGCCCTCGTTCAACTCGTAAATCATGTGGTATTCGTCCCGGTCCTTCGCCTTGTAGATGTGCGCGGCTTCGTGGACCGGGCCGAACGCCTTGACGCCGGCGCTCCAGCCGTCGGGAAATTTCTCGATGGGCGTGGTTCGGACGTACACGTCCCGATGTCCCCGCGTGTAGAACAGGTACGCGGTCGTCGCGTCGCAGATGACCCAGAAATCGATCCACTTGGCCTTGTCGTCCTTGGGCAGCAGCGGTTTGGGCGCGCTCCACGAGTCCGGCTTCTCGATCGTCTTCGTCGTCGCATATACGGGCTGGTAGTTCGCGTCGCGCGTCTGACAGATCAGATACCACAGCCCCTGCGGCCGGAAGAAGAACACCTGCGGCGCGCACGCATACCGGCTGTCCCGTCCTCGCATGTTCTCAATCTCGTGACGCCGAGCCGACGGCAACTGCTCCAGGCTCTCGGCCCAGACGTAGCCCGTCGCATACTCGCCCCGCCCCCGGGCCGTATAGAACACGTGCCACCGCCCTTCAGAGAACACTACCGAGGGGTCCTTCACCGCCACCTCATCAAACGTCCCCGCCGCCCCCGGCGACAAAACGGGCGCCCCCAGCCGCCACTTCGCCTCTGCGGCATTCGAGACGCTCGCCACCGCCCCGCCGGCCAACAACAACCAACACAAGAGATTCCTACACTTCAGCATATCTGACACGACCTCCATTTCTGATCTGATCACGTCGCGCCGCCGCCTCGAACATGCCGAGCAAGGCAATCACCTCATCCAGGAACGGCTTGATCTTCTTCGCATCCAGCAAACGGCCCGGCCGGTAGACAATAAGTGTATCATCAATGCCTTCAACATGAAGGTCCTTCTGTTGCAGGAGATATGACGTCACCTCAGGCGAAAAGACGTCACGCGTCCGCTCCGGGTCCACGCCTTTCAAAGAGTATTCCTTGAAGAATTCCGGCGGCATCAGGACTTCCTCGCCCAAGTCTGCTACCGGCGTTCCCTCAGTTCGGACAACTCTCCGCAAATGCAGAAAGAAATGAGGCAGAATCATGCGGGCGGATCGGCACAAAACAACCGTGTGTGCCCTCAGGCGTATGCACAACAAGGCAATCAGGGGTTGAAAGAGCAGCAAGAACCACGTCAACCCCGGCACCGCAGGAACGTGCGCGAAATGAAAGTCAAAGATCGACAGCTCCACTCCTTCACGCGAGGTCCTGAAATGATTCTTCAGGCAGTCATGAGAGCGTCTTGAGAATGTCGGGAAGACCTCCAGCTCATAGCGAAAGTCGTCATTGGAGTCCTTGAAGCGTGTGAAGCCCATGGCGCCAAGAACCTCCGCATACTTCCTGTCGCGTGTTCTCTCGACGCGGTAATAGACCAACACGGGGACACCAAAGAAGATTGCGAACATGGCTACCGCCAGGATGCCGTCCGGGACTCCCACCGCCAGTCCGATGCCAGCGAAAATCATCGCCAAAATGGTAGCGAGCAAGAAACCCGCAACGACGACCAGAAGTCCTCTGAAGGCTATCAACGCAATCTCTCTTTCTCGCCCCCGATGGAACCTGCTTCTCCTGCGATCTCTTGCTTCAACGGGACAACAGGCGTTCTTCCTGTCCGCACGACACGAAAGTCATTATAGAAACGCCGGGACTGTCACGTCCACTCTCATTTGCTCTCAATCGCGGCTATGCGTCGCGCGTAGTGGCAGGCGAGGGCGAGTGGCAGGATTCCAAAGATGCCGAACGAGCAATCGATGAGCCGCCACCAGAAGGGGATTCCCCGGATCGGCCCGCAGAGCATAGCCGTCGGGATCACGAGGACGCAGGCGATCATTCCCCATTCGATCACCCAGACGTTTCGCACCGAATCGCGCAGCGGGCCGAGAAATGCTATGGCGATCACGAGATGGCCGAAGGCCAGCCAGTCCGTGCCGTAGAACAGGAAGGGATATCGCTCGCCCGCCTCCGTCACGCCGCGATGCACCGTTGCGATCCAGCCGGCAGCGCACGGCCACCAGGCCCCCTCCGCCTCGCCCAACACCTCGTGCAAGAACTCGACTTCCGCCACGATCGGAAACGCCGTCAGACCGCTCAGCACCAGGCCCACAACAAACAACCCCAACAAGACTCTGACTCGACGGCGGAGACTATGCGTTTCGGATGTCACTCGTTGTTCCTTTCAACAGACTGCCGGCCCCTCGTATCAGTTGCGCCCGTGCCGGAGCCGTTACGCGATGGGTCTTTCCCAGAAGCATATACGCCGGTCACCGCCACCCATCCAATCGCCCTTTCCAACTTCGCAGGACGCCTCTTCGCCGGAGGAACCACCATCTTCGTATACATAGCCCCTGCCCGGCGCGAAGCGCAATATGCTCAATGCGCGCCGAGACCTGTTGCGCGGCGCGTTTGGGCCCTTCAGAAAGTAGTCGCCTCTCGCGGTGCGGCGGGCCGTGCGCAGTGGATACAGCCCGGGATCATCCGTTGCCTCTCGCCAGCCGAACGCCCGTTTCGACGGTTCGACTCCCCTGGGCCGGGCAGGATTCCGGCCCGCCACATGCCGCCGTCTGGCCCTCAAACGCGGTTTCTCGCTCAGGATCAGGCTCGCATCGGCTGTCCGCGCCCGTCGATTGGCTTTGTTCGGCGCTACCGACCCCAGGCTCCCGGCTGGTGGTGTCCTCGGCGTCGCGCTGCCCGGCAATTGGGTTTGTTTGGCGCAGCGGCCCTTCACCGACGCAGGGGACCTGCTCCGTCGCATTTGCAGGGTGGGGCCTGCCCCACCGCTCGTCCTCCAATTCCCGCGTGAGCCGCAATTTCTGAAGCTCGTTCATGCTCTTGTACAAACTGTACTCGATCCGCCGCTCGTACATCGACAGCCGCTCCAGGACCCGTCCATTGGCAAAATCGCGTATGACCGCCCGCCCGAGAGGCGTTTCCTGGAGGCCGTCCGCCTCGGCCGCCCGCGCGTTCGTCCGGAACGGGTCGGCCGCGACCCTGGCCAGGAGCGTATCGAACGCCTCGTTCTGCGCCCGCTCGGCCCGCCGCAGCCGCCACGACAAACTCACGACCCGCTCGGCCAGCACCGACTCCACCGCCCCCGCCGGCGCCAGCTCGCCTAAAAGCTCGTCCCGATAGAACTCAAACTCCCCCACGTCCTCCCCTGCGATCACCGCCTTCTCGGTCCGCAGCCCATGCTTGAGAGCATTCTGCGCCACGATGGCCTTACCCTGAGCGGTGCGTGGCCCCGTCGATTTCTGGGCGTTCGAACGATTGGCTTGGATTTGCGCTGTGGTAGCCATAGCTTTTCCCCTTACATTTTACATCTACCATTTCCAATGAACTACTGAGTTACACAAACACCATACATCGCTTTTGTTTCTCCGTCAAGGAAAATTCTCGACTCTTTTCCGCAAAAGAGTAGAAGGGCAGGAAAGTAGAGCAGGAGATGAGCCGCAGAGCAGGTTCTCAACCCACGCGTGGACAGCGCGAAAGACACCGTGTTTTGTCACAGAGACCTCAGAGGACACCGAGGCAACAATCGATCATCAATCCGAACCCGCAGGGTGCGCCATGCACACCATCTCTTGGCGCCACACGCAACGAAAACAACGTTCGTCCGGCTGGCCCTGCGTGACTGAGTCGCGCGGTAGTCCCGATCAGACGGACTGTTCCTGAATCCGACGCAGTACGAGGGGAATTGGCTCGTCGTAACATGCGGAAATATCTACGCCGTACCTCTCTCTGACGCGCTCGATCAGAGATGCCCGCCCGCCCGGGACGTACTGCTCCCAAGTGCTGAGTCGGCTTTCATTCGAAACGTACGAGGTCAGATAGGATGTGCCCAGGATCTCGCTCCAGAATTCGTCGACGAAGGGACGCAACGCCTCGATCTGGTCATTCGAGGCAAATCCCACGCGGGCGGGCTTGCTGCCGGGCCGCGGTATTCGCTCGCCGTCTCTCCTCATCCACTCAACTCTGCTCTGAAACGCTCTTCGCAACTCTTCAATGGCTTCTTCGTGAGTGGCCCCCCCTGCGACTAACGCAGCAAACTCTCGGATCGAGGCATACGGAACACCTGTCCGCGTATGGCCCGTTTTCACATCGTAGTCCTCGAACCGGTATTCGCGTCGCCACCATCGAAGTAACTTCCTCGGAATTGACATCGCTCACTCCCTTGCGACCGGGTGCGTTTCACTCCCGACGTTGCCGGACACAGCTACGTAGGGTCACATGTTCGCTCTGATTCTTGCACGGCTGAAGAAGGCGTGGCCGGACGTTCCTCGCCCTTCTTTCGAGCGCCGCAGACGACTCTTACGATTCCAGCATATAGGAAGGCGGGAATCCAGCCCAGGAGGATTACCGGGACAACGCCGATCTCTTCAGGAAAACTGCGGACCACGACATCGCTCGGTACGCCGGATGCGCGCAGAAGCGCCGGTAGCACCAGGGTGAACAGAATGACGCACAGGACCAACAGGCCGTACAAACACAGCGCGCCCTCGAAAACACTACGCCTTCGGATCGTCACCCGCGCCGAGACAATCAGAGCGCAAAGAACGAAAACTCCCTGTCCGATCAACGCAAGAATCAGCATGATTTCACCTCCGCACACCGATCAACTTGTCAACCAAACGCAAATAGTCCACCGCTTTTCTTCCGTTGTATCGAACGCCTGTTTCAAACACAAGCACCTGACAACGCGCCCGCTCCGGCCGCATGCTGCAATATCTCAATCCAGCCAGAAAATCAAAATATACACCGAGGAAACTTCGTCATCGGCTGCCACTGACACGGTGACCGTGGCAGCGCTGTTCTCCGCACGCACAGAGCAGCAACGGCGCGCCTCTCGGATTCCCTCCCGATAACAGGCCTGTAGTCATCGCGTCACAAGCTTCCCGCGCTTTTGCGGGGCATTCGTTTTCTTTCTCTTTCCTCGACATGGCAACCTCAATGCAAGATACTCACGCATACGTCGCACAAGCTTCGCAACGGCAACTGTCGCGACTTCCACAAGCGCAACGGCGCAAACGCTGTCACTTCGGTCTTCGTTTCGAATACTTACCCTCCGAACGAACGGAGGTCTGCTCGAGACAATCGGGGCGATTCCTGATGTCCAGCCAATATTCCTTCCTAATGTCCTCATCGATCTCCACAATCCCCGGGTACAGTGTATCATCGCCGTTCTTTTTGCAGCCCGAAATCCAGTACTCCTCGTCCGTCTCCACATCGATGTAGTTGGCCTTGTAGCCTCTGATCGGCTCCAAAACCTTGCCTGCGTAATAGGCGGTCTTTCCCGTCTTCGAGAACTCGACACGTCCGATCCGCCCCGGCCCGGAAAGCCCCTCCGCCTTACACTCGATGTACATAATCCGATTCTTCATTACGCCCTCAATTCCTCGCTCAAAAACTCAACTCCAGACCACCGTGACGTAGACGAGGTGGTTGTCGTCGTCGACGATGGCCCCTGCTTCCAGGTAGCCGCCTTTCGGTCGAAACTCGTAGCGTCTTCCGCGGTCTATCGGTTGGCGGTGCCATTCGGGCGCGCCGGGTTCGGCCTGGAAGGACTGAAACCACAGCGTATCGTATGGCCAGCCGCTTTTGCGCGCCGGCGCAGGGGGCGAAGGCTCAGGCTTCCTTTGAAACGGCTCGGCCTGTTTGCCTTTCAAGCTGGGTGATTCGCTGAGAAATCGTTCGATCTCGGCCGGACTTGCACGGAAACGAAGGAACTCTTCGCCCGAGAAAGGCGACGACCACTCGTGCACATTGATGTCCGTCGCCCCGGCCGGCAGAGCTGCCAGCCGCGCATTCTCGAGAATCTTCGCGGCTCTGACAGCAGGCTGCAACTCTTGGAGAGCAATCGGTCGAAATCGCAGGGCGCTATACAACGTCATACTGCTCAGAATGACCGCCGGCAGCAGAAACAGCACCGCCCAGATGGCGGCGTGCCGGATTCTGCGTCTGAGAAACCGATGGAGGAGGGCCTGACAGAGCAGCAGCGCGCCCGCCAGGAGACCCCAGCCGAATGCACCCTTGACGCACTCGATCGCGACCACCCACCAGACGACACCGGAGAGCACCAGGATGATCTGCCGGCCGACGACGAGGCCCAGAAAGAGAATGACCGCGCCGAGGAGACTCAACCATGCCGGGAATCGCGGCGTGAGGTGGCCTTGCGGCGACCGGCGCCGGGCGGAGAATTTGTGGCCGCAGCTTTCGCAGCGGTACCTGCCCAGGATGGCCAGGACGGCCGTGACGAACAGCGCGAAGAAAGAGACCAGTCCGGCCAGGCACAAGACGAACCCCAGACACATATCCAGCCTGGGAACACCCAGCCAGATCAACAGCAAAAAGCTAAGGAACGCCGCGAGATTCACGAGGAACGGCCTGGCGGATCTTCGCACGTGTTCGCTTTGACACGCGGGGCAAGTCAACTTCCCGCGCTGCTGACCCGGGGCGCGATCCACGTCCCCGCCCTCTGCAATGTTGGCGGCGACCCCATTGTCTTCCTTTTCTTCCAACGGCATCTGAATCTCACTTTCACGGGTAACGAAAAAGCATCATACGAACTCGGCGATTTCTTTGAGGGGTTTCTTTTTCAGGTCGGGGACGGTGGCGTTTTCGCCGGGGTAGCCGACGACGAGAATCAGAAAGGGTCGCTCGTGGTCGGGACGGCCCAGGATTTCGTTGAGGAACCCGGCCCGGGGAGGCGTGTAGGTCAGCGCTACCAGGCCCGCGTGATGGACGGCGGCGATCAGCAGGCCCGTGGCGATCCCAACCGATTCGCGCGCGAAATAGTGTTGGACCTTGCTCCCGTCGGGCGCAACGCCGTGCTTCCGGGCGAAGATCGCGATCAGGTACGGCGCGATTTCCAGGAAGGGCTTTTGCGCATCCGTCCCCAGGCTCGACAGGGCGCCGAGCCATTCCTCGCCCGCCAGGCCCGCGTAGAACTTCGCTTCCTCGCGCTCGGCCGCGGCGCGGATTTGCCGCTTGACGTCGGCATCGCAGACCGCCACGAAATGCCAGGGCTGCATGTTCGCCCCGCTGGGCGCCGAGCCGGCTGTGAGCAGGCACTGCTCGATCACCTCGCGCGGCACCGGCCGGTCGGAGAACTGGCGTACGCTACGCCGTCGCTGCATCTCGGCACAGAACGCCCCCGCCCGCCGGCGCATCTCCGAAACGGGATACTCCCGGTACGAACGCAAGCTCACATATTTCGCCTCTGCCATGGCATCTCCAATCTATTGCCTCACGCATCTTCGCTCGTCGCGTCCCGATCCTGTTCATCGGCCAGCAGACGCTGGAGGTATCGATCCAGAGCCAGCGCGCCCGAGTAGCCGAAGGCCACGCCGGCCAGGCCCGCGACGACGGCCATGGCTACCAGCGGCACTTCGCCGAAGATGCCGCGCAGCATCGTATCCCGGCTCTGCACAATCGCCGCGTGCGTGAAGAGCAACAATACGAACGAACGAAACAGCAAGGTGATTCCCGGTTTCATGTGTCACCTCCCAGACGTACATCCTCAAGTGTCACAACGCGTAGCCCCGGGCCAGGGCCCTCGTGCAAGGCAACGGTATCTTGTCCGAGCGAAAACCTCTCGGCCGGTTGCGCATTGTAGCGAATCAGCGACTTTTGGGCAGCTTCTTGCGGCTGTAGTTAAAGCGTTTGAAGACGACCGACAGTTCGCTGCCGGTGCTAAAGAGAATACTATGCCGGTAGGCGACGGGCCCTTCGCGAGTCAGCTCGCTGTAGAGCCAGCGTTCCAGGAGCGTGCCGTTCGGACCGCCGGCGGCGCCCCGGAGCCGCGCATCGACGGCCTCGATGCCGGCGTACTTAAGCTCGTAGAGCCACGCACCGGTGCCGTCGGTGACCTCTATCGCGGCGCCGCTGCCGCGCAACCGGGGCAGGACAGCCGGAACGTTTGTCTGCAGCACATCTCCCAGCATCATCTGGAACACAGTCCCATCGTGCAAATGATAGGCGTAGTCACGCCAGAACTGTTGCTGGTGCTCGCTGAAGTGCTCCAAGAGCAATTCCAATTGCTCTTCGTACGCCGCGACGTTGCGATCCCAGGTTCGCTGGGCCCTGGCCACCACATCGTGGTCGGAACTGTTAATCTCGCTCATCAGCTTCCAGGTAAAATACTGCATGGCATCCCTCACTGTAGACAACACATCTGCTTCTCGTCCGGCCTACTCCTATGTCCTGGCCTACGCACGTGATGATTCGGATCTCGCGGATATCGGGGGCGACTCAGCACAACGCCGTAGCGCCGCCAACGGTTGGAGAACTCGTCGTACGAAAGCACTTCCCGGCCGACCAGGGGGTCTCCGATGACGACCTCGGACTCGGTGACGCGCAGGACGGCAACGAAATGATCGATCAGGAACCGGTAGCGCACGGCTGCCAGCACAATCGCCAGAATCAGCGTCAGCGGGACGATGTAGGCAACCAGCCACCAGGGCTTTTTCCACCGGCCGGCCCGCAACCCGACGACGGCGCCCGCTGCCGCCAGGATCAGAACTCCAATCGTCTTCAAGTAAATCGATAACATCGGTCCCCAGTCACTCACATGTCACGGTCCTCGTCACAGACGGCCCGTTCCAATTCCGCGTCGCCCAGGCCGCAGGCACGGGCGACGGCGTCTTTGCTCGTATAGATACCGACGAGAGCGATGAAACCGGCCAGAAAGAGATTGACGACCCGCTGGATAGTAAACCCGGCCAGCGCGGCGTCGAACTCTTCCTCCGGAAGCGTCGCGATTTGCACGTACGGCCAGAAAACTCCCACGAGGGTCAACAGCAGAATGACGGAGCTCTCGGCCAGGGCCACGACGGCGGAGAACCCCGGCCGAAAAAAAACGATGACGCCGCAGAGAATGCACAGGCCGTAATAGAGGCTCTTGTACAGCGGCATCTCGTCCAGCACCGCCACACGCACATTGATCCCCCAGACATAGTCCAGCAGGATGAACGCCGGCGTCACGAAGTAGTACAAACGCGGAATGGAGTATCGCGTCGAATCGTTCATGGCTTAGCGTCCCCCACAGAACTCGTCGAGCTGGTCGTATCCAATTTGCGCGCGAGAGCGCCCGGATTGCGCCACACGCTCAGGAGATAGAAACAGAGGCCGGCGGCCATGATTCCGACGGCGGCGGTGGCGGCGTGATACTTGAAAGACGGCGCCGCGATGCAGACCAGGATAACGAGACTGCAAGCCACCACCGTCAGCGGGGTCAGCATCGTCCAGAAGTTCAGCGCTCCCCGCTCGCGCATCGACAACACATAGGGCACCGCAGACAAAACCGTCAGAAAATACGCCGCCGGCAACTCGATGCGAAACGAGAAACGAACGAAAGGCGCCAGCGAATCGACGTCCGCGCCACTCCCGGCGTAGTGCCTCACGAAGCCCCACCCGCACAAAATCGAAGCCACAGGCACCACCGCCGGCGCCAGGACAAATCCCAGAAGCAGTCGAATGTCACTCTTGCGTGCTCTCTGGTTCATTTCTGTAATTCCGGTCTCCCAATGGCATCCTCCGGTCTGTTGCCGTACCCCCCTTTACACCGGCGAATCTTCACGGGCCGCTCCCCGCCGCTTCGAGCAACTGCACCACGTCCGTGTGACCGTGCTCGCGAGCATAGTCCATCGGCGCGCGGCCTTCACTTGTCCTGGCATCGATGCTTGCACCTCGGGCCAACAGAAGCTCGGCCAGCGTCGGATCGCCCTTGGATGCCACGATGGGCAATGCGGTCCAGCCGGTCTTGGTCGCAGCGTTGACCTCAGCCCCATGCTCGAGGAGCAATGCGGCAGTCCGCGCGTCCCCACGAGAGATCGCCATATGGAGGGGCGCAAAACCCATGGTGTCGTTCGTATTGACGATGGCGCCGTTAGCAAGGAGCATCTCGACAATCTCCGTATGGCCACCCGGACAGGCAAGACACACTCCGCCGCCCCAAGTGCCATGTCCATTTGCTGGGGAAAATCCACGGCTGATTGCCCTTCGCCCGGAGAACGAATACGTTTCCGTCGCTCGCTCACATTCAATCTCCCGAACCTCTGTCCAGTCCGCCTCGGCGGTTCTTTCCGCAGGGCACGCATCTCTACACGCCCCACCTCAGTCAAAGGCTATTATGGGCAAAATCTGCAAGGAAGAAAACAATAATTTTGCGGTGGGGCTCATGGCCCGCCGTCTACCTCATCGACAAACAAAGCTTCGTCCGCTACTGGTGGTACGGCGCGTTGAACTGGCAAGGCAGCTACGGCGAAAAGCGGATGCGCACCAGAATCGCCGAACGGCTCGGCGAGCAGGCCCCCGTCCTGACCGCCGGGATCTGGGAATTGTCGAGCCGCTGAACGGGGCGCAAGGCAGTGTCTCCCCGCCCAATTCCGTGTCTATGAGAAAGTCCTGGTACACGAGCGACCCCGTGCTATACTGAGGCTCAGATCGAGATAGTAACTTTGGTTTGCGGCCCAATGTGATTGGGCGGGATGGGATAGGATGGATAAAGCGACACGATTGCTCGTGCTGGCCATTGTCCTTGCCTCAGCGGCGACGACCTGCGGAGACGGTAAGTTCTTTGTAGCGGAGAAGGTACCGACGGGCGTGCCCTACCAACGGGCATTTCTGTTCTTTCACGAAGGCTCGGAAGCGCTGGTGCTTCAGAGCAAATACGAACTGCCGAGATCGGCCGGCGTGGACAGCCTGGGTTGGGTCGTACCGGTGCCGGCGGTCCCGGAACTCGCCAGCATGGACGCCGCCACGGCAAAATATTTCTTCCGGCGCCTTTCGTTCAGGACCCAACCCAGGCCCCACCACATCCGGACGTGCTTCGGCACCGCTGCGGTCGTCATCTTCCTGGCAGCCCTGGCATTCCTGCTCGTTTGTCTGATCGAATACCCGTTTCTGTCCCGGATGAAGCTGTCGAGAGCCGCCTGGCACCGACGCGCCAGAGCCGGCGCGCTGATCGTCATCTTCACCTTCTTCTTCGCCGTTACAACGATGATGCCCCATCTGGGGCGCGCCAGCGCCGGCGGTGTAGAGGTTCTCAAGGCGGAGCAGGTCGGGGTCTACGGTGTCAAGGTCATCAGGGGCGACACCGCCGAGGCGATTCTCCGCTGGCTGACAGACAACGGGTTTGCCTTTGGCACCGATGACAAGGATGTCTTCCAGAACTATGTCGATCACGACTGGTGCTTTGTGACGGCGAAAGTGCAGACCGATCCCAATACTCCAAAGGAGAGAATCGTGGCCGAGGGACTGGCGGCGCCGCTGATCCTGCAATTCGACACCGAATCGCCCGTATATCCGCTGGCCCTGACGTCGGTGGCCGGAACGAAAACGGAGGTGCTGCTCTACACATTGAGTGACACGAAACTGACCTGCGGTGAAAGGCTGCCGTTACGTCACGCGCGCACAATGGATTCGAAGGAAGTGTTGCGCCTGCCGTTGCTGACAGCGGATGTCGAGAAGTGGCCGCTGTTGGACAACGTGCCGGACGAGTCGATGATGCTGTGCAAATTCAAAGGCCGTCTGACACCCGAACGAATGAAGCAGGACCTCATTTTCGAAGCGGCGGCCGACAGCACGCCCTATCGTGAGACGAAGGTCGTGTGGTGAGGCGCAGGGGCGTTCACCAGTTCTGAAGCATTGCCTGGCCCTCGGTCGTCAACGGAGGGACAAGACTCTTTCTATGCTTTCCTTTTGCGGGTCCGGCGGCGCGGCGGCAGGTTGCGCCTGGGGCAGCGGTTCCATCGGCGCGGTCAGGAGCAGCTTGAGATTCTTGGGTAGAAACTCGGCTATGAAATGGTTGCTGTGGTAGACGGTAATGAGCTTCTCGAATCCCAGGATCACACTCAGTATGACGACGGCCGGCAGCGCTTCGGGGTCGCCCAGCGCAGCGGCCAGGAACGCCACGGCGGTGAGAAGCAAGAGATACGACTCGGCCATCGCGTCGAGGATGCCCAGGCCCCAGTGCCGGGTATAGAAATAGCCACCGCCCGGCGCCAGCAGCGAGTACTTCAGGGCCTCGGCCTTGTTCTTAAACTCGAGATTGCAGGAGGGACACGCATACTGCTCCGGCGTCAGCACCGAGGCGCACTGCGGGCACAGGAAGTTTCGCTCGGGCCGTGCGCTGCGCGGTCCAAACTCGCCGGCCTCGATGTTGAGCCGCCGAATCATCGCCCGGTCGGCCCGGGGGATGCCGTAGAACTTCTCCTTCTTGCCGCTGTGACACTCCACGAAGAATGCCGAGCCCTTCACGTATTGCGCCCGGCAGTCCTGATACAGAATCTGGGCCAGCGAACCGCGGTACTCGTAGCTCATCGTCGTGGGAACGTGGAGAATCCGCTTGTTGGTGAAGACAAACAGCGCGCGTTTGATCAAGTAGACCCAGGCGTGGCCGATGGTCATCTGCTCAACGGCCGAAAACGGCGAGCACCCCGTCGTGACGAACACGATGCGTTCATCCGGAGCGAGAAACTTCCGCAGAAAGGCCAGCTTCTGGAGCAGCTTGAGTTTCTTATTCTGAACGGATTTCCTGCGAACGCCGTCCTTGTCGCTGAACAGAACGTCGGCATCGACAGGTAGTCCGCATATCGAACGGTCGGTGGTGGCCGGTGCGGCCGTTTCGATTGCATGCATGTCCTGGGTCCTCTCAAATCCATGTACGCACTTTCGACCTCTATCGGCAAGACAGGATCGCCACTTTATCACGGGATGGGCAGGATATCGCCTCGTTTCGAGGCCGAAGCCGGCCAGGACAACCCTGGGTAGCCGCCTGCAAAAATCGTTCGCCGGAGGTGTAAATCTCTTGCTTTCTTGCTATCCCGGCCGTTATGCTGCACTTTATCGGAAGGGGCGGCGTCGATGGATCATGCCCCTCGTTTTGGGAGGATGGTTGCCATGAGAACCACGCTGTGTTCGTCATACCTGTTTGCTGCGCTCGCGATGGTCGCTGTCGCTTCTACCGCATCGGCGTTCCTGCAGCCGCCGGATTTCGATTCGGCCACGTTCATCCCGGGAGCCCGCATCGACAATCATTACTTCCCGCTGACACCGGGAACGCTCTTCACGTACGTCGGCGAGAGTGAAGAAAACGGGGAGCTCGAGATCGAACGGAACGAGGTGTTCGTCACCTTCGACACGACGGACGTCTTCGGCGTCTTGTGCCGCGTCGTGAGAGACACCGAGTGGCTCGACGACGTGCTCATGGAAGATACCCTGGACTGGTACGCCCAGGACACGAGCGGAAACGTGTGGTACATGGGCGAGTTCACCACCGCCTACGAGTACGACGACGACGGGAACCTGCTCGGAACCAGCCACGACGGCTCCTGGGAAGCCGGCGTGGACGGTGCCCTGCCCGGGTGGATCATGGAGAGCGTGCCCACGATCGGGGACCGCTATTACCAGGAGTACTACGTGGGCGAGGCCGAAGACGAGGCCGAAGTCGTCGATCTGGATGCGATCGTCTCTATCGACTTCGGGGAGTTCGCCGACTGTCTGCAAACCTTCGAGACCACGGCGCTGGAACCGGATGCCCGCGAGTACAAGTACTACGCTCCGGGACTGGGACTGGTCTTGATCGAGGAGCTCGACGAAGACGGGGAGCCCGATTTTGTCTCCGAACTGGTCAGCGTCGAGATCATCCCGGAGCCGGCCACGCTGGCCCTGCTGGGCCTTGGAATCGCGGGCATGCGTTGGGTCCGGCGCCGGCCAAGTCGGCGGAAATAATCGCATCGGCTCGCCGAATCGCGCACGTGCCGCCAGAGGCAGTTCCCAGGCCGAGCCGAGCGCTCCCTGAGAGCGGACGCCGCAAGGCGGGGAAAGGGGCTTCCAACCGCACGAAAAAAAACTTCCATGAGATAGATCTCTCTCATCAATTTCTCATTGGCGTTCTGCTCTACTGGCGACAAGAATGGACTCTCGGCCCCGGCGCTCCGTGCGGAGCGACGGCAGGTGCGAGTTTGTCAGGCCCAGGGTTTCGTACTGGTAAAGGAGACAGAAGATGAAAGCGCAACGGTACAGATCAGTGGGAATGGTGTTGGCCGTGGCGGCCTTGCTGAGCGTCGCGACCTATGCGGAGAGAGACGGCACGCGGCTGCCGGCCGCCGTGCGGAAAGCTCTGCGAAACCTCTATCCCGACGCAACCCTCGAAGAAGCCAAAGCGGAAATGGAAGGCATGCGCGTCTACGAGGTGGAACTGGAGCAAGGTGAACGCGATGTCACGCTCACCGTCACACCGGACGGGACGGTCCTCGAGGTGGAGACCGAGATCGCTCTTGAGGAGTTGCCCCAGCCGGTGAAAGCCGCCTTGCGTCGGGCCGCCGGTGACGCTCAAATTGAGGAGGTCAGTAAGGAAGTCACGCACTGGGTCGTCACGCTCAAGAAGCTCGAGAAGCCCGAAGTCAGCTACGAAGCGGAGGTAGTCAAGGACGGGCGAGAGATGGAACTGGAATTCGCCGCCGACGGGACGCTTCTGCAGGAAGATGACGACGCCGATCACGACGAGGACGCCGACGAGGATGACGATGAAGATGATGAGGACGACGATGAGGATGAGGACGAGGAACGCGTCTCTCTCGACGACGTCCCCAAGGCGGTAAGGGCCACGATCCAAAAGCGTGCCAGGAACGCGGAGATCGAGGAGATCGAACGGGACACCGAGAACGGCAAAACGGTTTACGAGGCCGTCATCGAATTGCGAATCTCGTCGAACGGCAAGGTGCTCGGCCCCGAAAAGGATGATGAGGACGACGACTGAATCACTCGCACTTGTGGTAGTACGGGGCCTCGCAGCATGGACAGAATGTGTCACGGCGGCATTACAGACGAGGCCGGTGTGTCAGTGAAGCTCCCGTCGCTTTCTCTCCGTGGGCAGCATGCGCGTATTGGTTATTGAAGACTACCGACCCTTGCGGCAATCGCTGAGCAAGGGTCTCCGCGAGGCCGGCTACGCCGTCGACGCCACCGGCGACGGTGAGGAAGGTCTCTGGTATGCCACGGGCAGCGAGTACGATGCGGTCGTGCTCGATCTGATGCTGCCGGGCGTAGACGGCTTGCAGATTCTCCAGGCAATCCGCAGTCAGGGGCGCACCTCGCCCGTCCTCATTCTGACCGCCAAAGATACCGTCGAAGACCGAGTGCGCGGGCTGGACCTCGGAGCCGACGATTACCTGGTCAAGCCCTTTGCCTTCGCCGAGTTGTTGGCGCGCATCCGGGCGCTGGTGCGACGCGGTTATCGGCAAAAGCATCCTTCCCTCGAGGTCCAGGACCTGCGCATCGATTTGACGACCCAACGCCTCTGGCGCGGGCAACAGGAAATCACGCTGACACCGCGCGAATACGCGTTGCTCGAATACCTCGCGATGCGGGCCGGCGAGGTCGTTTCACGCATGGATCTCTGGGAGCACGTGTACGAGTTTCACTCCGCGGCCTCCAGCAACGTCGTGGACGTCTACATCGGCTACCTGCGCAAGAAGCTCGAGGGTTCGGACCGACCCCGTCTCATACACACGATTCGAGGCCGGGGCTATCTCCTGGGGACCGCGCCATGACGTCCTCACTGCGAACGCGTTTGCTCGCCGGAACGATCGGGGGCATGGTCCTGCTGCTGGCCTGCTTCAGTGTCACAGTCTACGCCGTCATTCGCCATGCGCTGGTTGGCGAGTTTGACTCGTCCCTGACGTCTACTGCAAAGCTCCTGTCGGCTGCCGTCGAGATTGAAGACGATACCGTCGACGCCGAGTTTGAAGAACAGCACATGCCCGAATTCAACGATGCCGAGCAGCCGGCCTACTACCAGATCTGGGAGCTCAAGGGCGGGGTGGTATGCCGCTCGCCGCTGCTGGGGCAGCGTGATCTTCCTCAACTGTACCGTCCTGACGGCTTGCCCACCCACGCCGCCTGCCCCGATACCCGGACGGGTAGGCCGTTGCGCGCGGTCGGCGTGAGGTTCCTGCCCAGAATGGAAGCCGCGGACGCAAATGCACCGAGTCGAGTGGCCGATGGGCGACCTCTCGTGATCGTCGTCGCACGCGACGCCAGCGAGCTTCACGGCCAACTGGGTTCTCTGAAATGGCTCCTGCTGGCCGCGACGGGTGCCACCGCGGGCTTGGCGCTTCTGGTGGCCGCCGTTGTGGTCCGTCGCGGGCTCGGGCCTTTGCAGTCCATTGCCGCCGAGATTGCCGCTATCGGCGAAAACGATCTGGCAGCGCGGGTCGGAAGCGCACCGGTCCCTGCCGAGATTGCGCCCATCCAGGATCGCCTGAACGGCCTGCTGGCTCGACTGCAAAAAGCCTTCGACAGCGAACGACGCATCACGGCCGACGTCGCCCACGAGCTGCGGACCCCCCTGGCGGGAATCCGTGCGACCATCGAGGTGGCTCTGGGCAGAGAGCGGAACAGCACGGAGTATCGGTCCGCGCTGTCGGAATGCCTAGCAATGGCGCTCGGCATGCAGGCACTGACGGACAATCTGCTCACACTCGCTCACCTGGACGCCAGTGCGGTGACGCTGCAGGCCGAACGCATCGCTCTGGCCGAGTTCGTGGATTCGATCTGGCTGGCGTTTCGCGCGAAAGCGGAGGCGCGCGAGATCTCCTTTGAAAACCGCATCCCTGAGGGTCTGGCGGTGAATTCGGACGCCGTAAACCTCGGGACCGTGTTTTCGAATCTGTTGAGCAACGCCGTGGAGTACGCCGATTCGCCCGGGCGGGTCTGGATCACGGCCCGCCGTATCGACGGAATGGTCGAGATTGCCGTCGCCAATACCGGATGTGCGCTCACGGGCGAACAGCTCGCGCACGTCTTCGACCGGTTCTGGCGCGCCGATAGAGCCCGCGCCGATACCGGAGTCCACTGCGGACTGGGCCTGGCCCTCGTACAGGAGATGACCAAAGCCTTACACGGTCACGCCACCGCGGAAGTCAAGGACGGCACCTTCACCGCCCGCGTCACCCTGCCGGCCTGATCCGGGCATCAGCACACCACGCGTCGCACCTGTAAGCCGCCGGCGCAGTCACCGTGAGACGCATTGCCCCAACGCTCGCAACGACAGGTGACACACAGACTGCCGACTCCACGGCGGTCTGCGGTCAGGGTTTTGGCAGGCGGGCCATCTCGGGATCGGTCGGCGGGTAATGCTTGAAGGTGGACCACATGCCGGGCAAGCCGTCGTCCCAGGCCTCCTGGCTCCAGACCTTGTTCTTCTTTCGGTGCTCGACGTGCCCATCGTAGAAGGCCATGTTCACCCCTTCAGCGTGGCGATACAGGGTCGGCCCGTCGCAGCCCACGTTTTTGTACGGCATGATCGTGTCCTGCCCGAGCACGTCCCAGCCGTCGACGTAGTTGGCCCCCTTCCACCAAAGCCACCAGTCGTTGCTCTCGGTAAAGATGAGCTCCATGGCGGGGCCGGGGACGGTGGTGTTCTTGTGGCCGGCGTAGCCGATCCCGAACCAGTCCGAGAAATACCAGTCGGTGAGGTTGTAGCCGTAGCTGAGCCAGGAGTCATACTGCGAGTCGGGCCTTTCCTGGATCGACACCAGATCGCTGGGGCACATGAATTCCCGGGGGGCGTGCCAGCCGCTGTCGGTCGGACCCTCCTTGCTCTTGTACCCCACCAGCTTGCGAAAGAACTGGTTGCCGGGCCAGTACTTGTCGTCGCCCTGCGTGCGATCCATGATGGGAACGTACCAGCCGTCCTCGTCCTCGGAATACAGGACGTTGGCCATCCCTAAAATGCGGAGGTTGCTGCAGCAGACCATCCGCTTGCCCATCTCCTTTGCCCGCATCAGGGCCGGCATCAGAATGCCCATCAACACGGCGATCACGGCGATGACAACAAGAAGCTCAATGAGTGTGAAGCCTTTTCGCCTTTGCACAATCATCCCCTGTGTCCAGCGTGCCGCCACGCCTTGCATCAATCCTTCTCCCGCGACTTTCGCGGGTGTTCAAGTCCATTATACCACAGCGGAGGCACCGAACAAAGCGCAAGATCGCCTCACTTCGCTCGCGAGCGTCGTCAATTCGCCATCTTTATGGCGGCGAGTTGCTCCACGGCCTTGAGGTCTTTCGCGGCTTTGATTTCAAGCGCCAGGCCCCTGCCTTCTCGTCGGGCTCAGTCCCCTTGTCGTCAAATACGCTCAATGCCATCGCGATATCTCCCGGCGCTGTGACACCCGCATATCGTTGCACGGAAAGCCGTATTGACGCTTGCCGCGAATCGGCTCAATCCACTGTACGAACGACCAACTCGGCGGTTTGCAGCCCCTCACCAGTGGCCCTTACACGAACGGGGCCGGCCTGGCGACCGGCGCGAAGGACGAGCAGACATCGGCCTTCGAAGGCGTGCCGTTGCGGCAGTTGAAAACTCTCGACCGAATCCGGTTTGGCGCTGCCGACGGCGACCCGGGTCGCGGGACCTTCAACGTCAAAGCGAACTACGTTTTCGGCGTGGGGGTGCCGCCGGCCGCGGTCGTCCAGGAGTTCGGCGGTGACGTAGCACAGATCCTGCCCATCGGCTCCGATACTCTCGCGGTCGGCCGTGAGGCGAATCCGCCTTGGCGCACCGGCAGTGCACAACTGCCAGTGAGCCACCTCCGAGTTCCCGGTATAGCCGACCGCCGTCAGCGCGCCGGGCTCATACGGGACTTCCCACGTGGCCTTGTAGCGCGTCTGCAGTGATGTCGGTTTTGCACCGAGGTCCCTGCCGTTGAGTTGCAGGCGGACGCGCTGGCAGGCGGAATACACATCGACCTGCATCGGCTTGCCTTCATACCCGGGCCAGGTCCAACTGGCATGCACGTCATCGAAGCCCCACTTGCTCTCGGCGGCGCCGAAGGTCGGCTTTGGGTTGTGCACGAAGACCGAAAGCTTGCAGCCGGTGCCCCAGACCACGTCGCGGTAATACGATTGCGGACGTTTGAAACCGCAGAGATCGAGGTCGCCGCAATAGGCCACCGTCCAGGGATAGCGGGCCAGACTGGAGAATCCATGCCAGCCGATGGAGGCCTCGCCCAGGTAGTCGAAGCCGGTCCACACGAAGTCGCCGATGATGTGAGGCTGCTCGACGACGGGCTGCCAATAATCGAGGGCTTCCCGCGGGAAGGATTCCGAGCCCCAGATGATCCTGTCCGGGAAGCGCTGGTGGTCGCTGTCATAGCGGTCCCGGCGGTAGTTGTACCCGCAGACGTCCAGCGTGGCAAACAGGGCATCCCGATCCTCCCAGGGCAAATCCTGGCCAAACAGGCAAACCGCCTGTGTCACG
>JAFGCA010000349.1 GCA_016932895.1 Sedimentisphaerales bacterium
AAACCGTAGAAGGTGCCCGCTGCCACACGCAGGTCCAGACCCTCCACGGCACACAGGTCTCCGAAACACCGCGTCAGACCGTGGGTTTCGATCGCCATCGTCATACGCGCCTCGATTCGACGAAGATGGAAAAAAGCCAGTATCCCTATCGAGCCTCAGGGCCTCCGTGATCCTACCGGCTCGGCTGCCTGCCGTCCACTCTCATTTGCGTCGCGAACGGCCAGATCGCCGCGGCGATAACAGGATTCTCCGGGAAGCCGGACAGAAGAAAACGCCGCTGATCCCGGCCGAACCGAAACCAGCGGCGCATCGCTTGCGGAGATCGCATCCTCACGCGAACTCTTTGTATTCACGGTCTTTGACGATGCCGGGCTGCGGGACAGGATACTTGCCCTCGGCGTCCGACTTGAGCGGCGCCGGCGACTCCATGTTCAGATTGTCCACGCCGGGGGCCAGCTCGTGCTCGCAGTTGAGCATCTGGTCATAGGTGACGACGTTGCCCGTGTGGGCGGCCATGCGGCCCATCGACGTCACGAGGCTGGCGATAGCGCCGCGCTCGACCTCGTTGAACGGTTTGTCACTGCGAATGGCGTCGATCAGGTCGTCCCACTCAAACTGGTAAGGGCTGCGTTCCGGCTGGGGATAGCGCCAGATGAGATTGTCGCTGTCCATGTTCTGGCCCTTGTAGGTGCGGACCTTGCCGGGCGAGTGGCCGGAAGTGGAGATCACGGCCGAGCCCTTCGTGCCGTGGGCGAAGCTGGCGAAGGCGTTCTTGCAGCCCGACATGTTGCGGCCGTTATAGAAGAGCTTCGAACCGTCGGGATAGGTGTACTCGATGGCGTAGGTGTCGAAATTCTGATCGACCGAGTCACCTCGGTAGTGCCGGCCGCCCAGGGCCTGGGCCTCGACGGGCCAGGCGCCCTTCATCCACGAGCACTCGTCGATCTGGTGGATATAGTAGTCGCTGTAGCAGCCGCCGCTGGCCCAGATGAAGCTGTGAAAGCGAGCGATTTGATAAAGCAGCTCGCTCATGTTGTCGGGCTTCGGCCCGGTGGTGGCGGAACGTCCGCTCATGCGGTAGCCACGCATCGCGACGATTTCGCCGATCTCCCCGTCCCGGATGCGCTGCAACAGCTCCTGCCGACCCCGACAGTGACGCACCATCAGGCCGACACCCACCTTGAGGTTCTTCCTCTTGGACTCTTCGGCCAGCTTGAGCATCTTCCGGGTCGTCGGTCCGTCCACCGTGACGGGCTTTTCCATAAAGACGTTCAGGCCCTTCTTAATCGCATAGGTGAAATGCACCCATCGAAAGGCCGGCGGCGTGGCCAGGATCACCACGTCCCCGGGTTCGAGACAATCCATGGCCTTGCGGTAGCCGTCAAAGCTAACGAACCGGCGCTCCTCGGGCACGTCCACCTGCTTGCCGTGTCGCTTCGTCAGGCTTCTGAAACTGCGGTCGATGCGGTGGTCGAACACGTCGGCCAGCGCGACGAGCTTGATCGGCCCGTTCTTGACCGACAGCGCGTTCGAAGCGGCGCCCGTGCCCCTTCCGCCGCAACCGACCAGGGCCACTTTGATCGTGTTGTTCTCCCCGGCGTGGGCCAGCGGCATGCCCGCGGTCATTAGAGCCGAGCCGGCCGCGACTTTACCCGTCCATCCCAGGAAGGCTCGGCGGGAAGACTTCGAAGGTTCAGAGTGTGACGATTGTGTCGTTTCGTTCATGACGCTCTCCTTATTGCTGTGCCATCTTCCCGGCCTCCCGGGGGAAAGGCCCCCGGCGCGGGACTATCGTTTGCCGATGCAGTAGAGATTTTCCGCGGTGCGAATGTACAGACGCCCGTCGGCGACGGAGATCGACGACTGGATGCGCGGTTCGTCGATTTTGGTTTCAAAGAGGATTTCAAAGCGCTCATCGCCGGCCCGGAGTACGACGACCTCGCCGGTTTCGTTGATGCAGTAGAGCTTGCCGTCGGCGGCGGTCAGGGATGCGCGCCAGGGGCCCCGGCCGCCGATCCTGCCCTGCCAGAATTGCCGGCCCGTCCGGGGATCGAGACACGTGACGACCTTGCCGTGGCGGATCCCGTCCAGCACGTAGAGCCGGTCTCGATAGAAGCACGGCGTGCTGCAATCGGGGGCCGCAGCGGTGAATTCCCAGACGACCCGCCCAGACGCACCGCCGTCTGCGCCCGGCGGTTGCAGAGCGAAGACCCCCCTGCCCTTGTGGCGGACGCCGAAGACAAGACCCGCGCCGCTCACCAGCGAAGGAATCACGCGCGAATCCCGTACCTTCTCGTGCCAGTACTCGAAGCGCCACAATTCCTTTCCCGTCACCGGGTCGTGGGCGGTGACGAAATCGGCGCCGGTGTTCAGCAATTCCGTCTTGCCGTTGCGGACGAACGGGATGGGCGTGGTGTACGTCTCCATGCCCTCATCGAACGCATCGGTCATACGCATCTGTTTCCAGATCGTCTTTCCGGTAGCCGGATCGAGCGCCATCACAAAAGAGTCCAGAGGTCCGTCCGCCTCCGGTTTGCGATACGGCCTGTCGCGACGAATCACTACCACGAACAGTTTGCCGCCATAGAGAAACGGGCTGTTGCTGTAGCCGAACTGCAAGGCGAGATTGCCGTACTCCTTCTCCATGTTGCGGGACCACAGCGGCTCGCCCTCGACGTCAAAGCCGGCCAGTTCTCCGTTGCCGTAGAGAAAGAACACACGCTTGCCATCCGTAGCCGGCGAAGGAGACGCCATGTTGTTGCGCGGAAAGCGGCGCGAATCGGCTCCAACGTGCCGCCGCCACAGTTCCGTGCCGGTCCGAGCGTCCAGGCACAGAGCGAGGAAGTCGGGTTTGTCCTCGACCGTCGAACTCACGAAGATCCGACCGCCGGCCACGATCGCGGTTGCCCCGCTCGGTCCAGGCAGCGGCTTGACCCACCGGAGATTCTCCGTCTCGCTCCACGCCGCCGGTAAATCCGTCTCGTCCGTCGAGCCGTTGAAAAAAGGTCCGCGCCACTGCGGCCAATCCGTGCCGAGACACGGGACCACCAGAAAGGCAACTGTCACAACAACAGAAACCAAACGACTCCGTTTTTCCATGCAAGGCTCTCCTGATTCTGCTACCCGTCTGCACTGCCGTCGCGGGAGATTCATCCGCATCCCGTCGGCCGGAATCCCCACCTCCTGGTGCGATCCGCGTGCGAGCCGCTGCCATCGACTGACACCGCGCCGCAGCCCACCCAACACAGAGCGTCAGACGCACCTATAGTACTCGCATGCTTGCGTGATTTCCAGTGTCTCCTGAGCAATCCCCCGGCTCAGGTCGCTGCGGACACGTCTGCCAACACAGCAGAGTCCTCCGCAAACGGACACCGGCCCCCGCGCAATCGAGTAGGCGGGAGGGGTTGCCCCCTCCGGCCTCTCACACCACCGGGCGTACGGTTCCGTACCACGGCGGTTCATGACAGCCAGG
>JAFGCA010000042.1 GCA_016932895.1 Sedimentisphaerales bacterium
CTGCGCGCCGCTGTGGACGATGTTCTGCTCCATAATCGTCGTGTACGGCGTGCCTGCGGCCCAAATGTCGTGCCCGACGGCGGCGCCGGTGCCGTTGCCCGGATTTCCCGGCTCCGGCAGGCTGAAACCAATCCCGTCGACCCACACCTCGAAGACCCGCTGGCCCACCTCATTCGTGTAGCTCTCGAAAGTATCGATGGGCAAAATGGTGGTGAAGCTCCACACGTCACCGGGCACCTCCGTGCCATCGGCCTTTACCTCATCGACGCACCAGTAGTACGTCGAAATCGGTTCCAGCGCGGCGGGCGCGTAGTTGGGATCTTTCCAGGTCCCTATCTCAGCGTCTTCGGTACGATCGACCACCACGGCCTCGTTGTCACTGAAGTACACGTGATGCTGAAAGGCCTCCTTCCCGGGCAGCCACGTCAAATCCGGCGTCAACGACGTGGCGCTGCCGCCATCGGCCGGCGTGGGGTAGTACGCCGTCAAGGCTTTCGTCATGAACATCCATACGTCGCCTTCGACAACCGTTCCATAAACTGTAGTTGTATCGACCCTCCAGTAATAGGTCGTCCCGGGCGCGAAACCGCCGGTATGAAAGTACAACGGCATCGCCGCCACGGTGGTGAGGACATGCTGCTCCGGTCCCAGTTCGGCGGTGGCGCCCAAATACACATCCACGACCACCGCTCCCGCTCCCAGGGTCCACCGCAACAAGCCCATCCCGTCATCATCCAGCGTCCCATCGGCGGGGATGGGAGCAAAAGCCTTGGCCTGCCCCCAAGAGACACTGCACAAACCCAGCAACAGGGCCACACACACCAAACACGTCATTCTGCTATTCATGTCAGTCCTCCTTCAAAAACAAACGCCAGTAGCTCGAGTAGCATCCCAGGCTCCACCGGCGTAGCATTTTCCAGCGCACGAACCCAGCGCACGCACAAAGAACGCAACTGTGGCAAGGAACACTTCACGTGAATTCACGAAATGATTCCTCCTGGATATGAGCACTCACCTCCCTTCTGCCCGTCTTTCGCTCACGGGTAGTCACCTATGCGCGCCATGTGGAATCGATACAAGGCGGCCTTCCTCCCGAGAAACAAACCCTGCGCATTCGGTGTCGAACCGTAGAGGCCCCCCCGCCGGATCAGGACAAACGTCCCAACACACGCGACCCCTCGGATTCCCACACGTACGACACACACCCGAATCTACTCTTCTTATACCAGAAAGCACCGCTACCCTGCAAGAGAATTCTATCGGACGTAGAGGTGGAAGACTGGCCCGAGCGCAGCAACTATAACGAACTCCCTGACAAGGACTTAGGAGCCCCCCGGCAGACACACAGGACGGCCATGGAGTCTCGATATCGTGCGTTTGACTCGGAGACGGAAGCGCCGAATCATGTTGTCTCTTTCGCGGAAATCGTGGCTTGACACATGAAATTCTGGTATTATCGGTATGTAAGTGTGCTGCAGTGCTCGTATCGAGCGCGCAGGGAAAACCACGAATCCTGTGGAGGAGAAGAGACTATGAGTGCGCATATTTCAGCAATCGTCTTGTGTATGTTGCTGGCGACCGCCGCGTACGCCCAGTTGCCGGTGACCGAGGGCCTGATCGTTCATCTGCGAGCCGATTCCATCACCGGCCTGCAAGACGGAGATCCGGTGACCGTCTGGGTGGACTCGGCCCAGGACGACCCGGTGGACGGAACCGTGGGCGACGTCGGGGCCGGAACGCCCGAGTACAAGGCCGACGTGCTCTTCGGCAAGCCGGTGGTGCGGTTCAACGGCGCCGAAGCCCTCTCGTCGACCCAGTTCGACATCCCGGACCCCGATGCCGGCGCGACCTGCGTGATGGTCTGCACGGGGGATAAAAGCGGCGAACTGCACGAGCGGATGGCTCACTTCGGCGCTTGGGACGCGGTCGGCGGCACCCTGATTGCCATGGACGTGTGCACCCAGCAGGGTACGGCTCAGGGCTCAGGATTTCGCCTCAACAACGGCTGGTCGCTGGCCGGAAATCCCAACCCTATGACCACCGGATTCCATATCGGCGTCTGGCAGGCTCAGCAGCGCACGCTGCAATCAGACCTCGTTTTTTACCTCGACGGCGTGCGCCAGACTTTGACGCAAAACAACCCCGGTAACCGCGTGACCTTCGGCAGCTCGGGCAACGTCGTGGCCGTGGGCGACGGCCACAGCCCCGGCGGCGCGTTCTACAGCGGCGACTATGCCACCGGCGACCTGGCCGTGTTCCTTGTTTACAATCGCGTCCTCTCGCAGACCGAAGTGGCGATGCTGACGGGCTACCTGCGCCAGGAGTATCTCGTGCATCGGTCCGCCGTCAATCCGGAGCCGCCGTCCGATTCGCTGATCGAGGTCACCTTCACGACGCTGCGGTGGGAGCCCGGAGACGAGGCGACGTCGCATCACCTCTACCTCAGCACGAACGAGGGGGACGTCGCCGCCGGCGCCGAGGAGGCTCTGGTGGCCACGACGACCGAAGCGGCACAGGTGATCGGCGCGCCCGGCATGCCGGTGCCCGAAGGCCTGGTTCCCGGTACGACGTACTACTGGCGGGTGGACGAGATTGCCGCCGACGGCACCGTGACACCTGGAGCGGTCTGGAGTTTTGGCCTGCCGCCAACCACCGCCTATGCACCCGTGCCGGCCGACGGCGCTACGTTCGTCATGCCCGACCTGAATTTGACGTGGCAACCCGGCTTCGGCGTCCTGCTGCACACCGTCTACTTCGGGACCGATGCAGGGACCGTCGCCGAGACAGCCGACGGCACGTTTCAAAACGTCGCGTCCTACACGCCCGACGCCCTGGAACCGGACACGACGTACTACTGGCGCGTCGATGAATTC
>JAFGCA010000350.1 GCA_016932895.1 Sedimentisphaerales bacterium
CAGCAAATTGCCGCGCTTGTCGAAGAGATGATCGCCCTGTGCGATAAGGGCCTTCGGGTCCATCAGGCGCCCAGCTTGTCCGAAAGGATGGTGCCGAGCTGGCCCTGCAGGCCCGCCAGCGGACGGCGCTTGCGCTGTGCCAGCGTGCTTTCCGCCGCGCCGAGCTGCTTGACGATCGGCCCCCTCTGCTCGGCTGGCTCAACGGCAGCAGGTGAGGCCTTCTTCTTGCCGATGCCGAGCACGCCCTTGATGATCTTCTTGGCCACGGTCAGCTTCCCAACTTGTCTGAATCGGTGGTCAACATGGTCGATGAGCGGCCGCGGCGACCGCGCTGGCGCAGGATCGAAGCACGCCTCGCCCGCAGCACCGCCTCGTCGTCGGCGATGGGCATGACGCGGGGTGCCGCGGGAGCCGGGGTCGCCTTTTTCTTCTTGCCGTCGCCGATGATTGCGCCGGAAAGGCCGAAGGTCAGCGTGTTCAGTATCTTCTTGGCCATGCCTATCCCTCAGTGTTAGAAGATGTGTATGAACTACGCTGTCATGAAGCTGCTCGCCGCTCACACCGACCGCATTCTGGAGGAATTGCCAGATTCCACCATCACCTCTCGTACATCTGGCTTCGACAACGAGAAGATGCGACACTATATGCGGACCACCGTGTTGCTACCGAACGGTGAAGAACTGCATTGCTTCCTCAGAGAGGAGGGCGGTAAGGTTTGGGCAGAAACGCCCGACTAGCCCCCTATCTCCGCTTGGCCTGATGGCCCATGATGACCTTCGGCGTCCTGCCCATCGGACCGCGCATGGGACGTGCCGCGCGCCATTCGGTCCCGTCGGTGACGTTCCTGGCACCCATCCACCACGCCATGACAACCGCGTCGGCCTTGTCGGGCGAGCGGCCCAAGCGCTTTACCAGCGCATCCTTCGCCTCGAGCTGGATGACCATGCCGCCCTTGCCCGAGCGGGTCGTGAATGTCGGGGCCGTGAGGTCGGCCAACAATTCCTTGTCTTCCGGCAGGGCCATGGTAGCGCCGCCGAGCTGATCGGGGTCCAGCGCCTCCCGCAGGCGCCAATAGGCTTCCGTCCTGACGTTGAAGAACCGAAGCTGGTTGTCCTTCGTCCTGCGGACAGATTCCTTTACGCCCATGTAGCCGGTCGCGTCGATGCCGTTGCGGGTCAGGTGAGCCAGGGCTTCGCCGCCCCACCCCCCTCCAAGGTCTACTACCACCGAGGCGTTGTCGTGGCGCTTGGCCATGACCGCGCCGGCCACATCGCTTCCACCGGGGGTCTGAGCGCCCGGAATGGCCAACAGCGGAGCGAACCAGTCGTCGAACCTGATCGCGATCACGGTCTGGTCGAGGCCGCCTTGGGCAACGTCCACGCCCATCGAGCACATCGGCACTCCGACCGGGGGAGTAGGCTTCCAACGCCGCTGCGCGGCCTTGGCCCACTCGGTCGGGATGCACTGGTTGAATTCGTCCTGAACCCCCGCGGAGAAGTCGCCGTGCTTGAGCTGGGACCGCAACGGTTCGGGCAGGCTGTCGATCTTGGCGCGGTATTCCGGCGTATCGCGGTAGGGATTGTCCGACAGGGCGGCGGGAATGAACGTGAACGACAACGGCGAACGACGTTCGCCGTCCACGTAGTATTCGGCGTCCGGGCCTTCCACCCATACGGGAGCGCCATCGAGCAACACCGCCCAACGCAATTCGCCTGGCTCGGCGCGATCCGGGCGCTGCAGGTCCAGCCACGGGGCGAACCATTCGGTCATCCAGTAGCCGTCCGAAGAACGGGGCGGATTGGACGCCAGCACGATCCGGCATCGCTGCCCCTCGGGACCGCGGTTCCACGCCACCAGCGAGGCGACCTGATCCCTCAGGAACTCCCCGGCCTCGTCGAAGCCGTAGAAGTCGCGCTCGCGGCCAGCGTGCTTGTTCCAGTCCCCGGGCTCCTTGATACCGGCCAGCTTGACGTTGCGGCCGTTGGGCCAGTTCCACTCTCCCGCCTCAGAGCCGTTGAAGCGGGCCGTGTCGCCGATGATCTGCTTGCCGGCTTCGACAAGTCCGTCCGTCTGCCCCGCCTCGCGGCGGAAGATGATCGCGCGGGTGTGTTCCTGCGAGGCCAGCCCCATGAGCAGGAACGACTTTCCCCCACCCGCCTGCCCGCCGTAGAGCAGCACGTCCGCTTCCGACAGGTAGGCCTCGGTCTGCGGCCCGGGCAGGGGCACGAACCGCATCCGCTCCTTGAGTGGAGCGACCTTTTCGACGAGGGCTCGGCGACCGTCAGGGTCGAGCGCCCCGATTTTCTCCGCAACCTCGTCGAGCAGGCTCATGCCGCTGCTTTGAAATACCGCGTGAACCGAGCTTCGTCCTGCCCGCCCCCAGGGAACGACTTTTGCGCGAGATAGTGCCACGCGTGGCCTTCGGGGTCGGCCTCGTCGGTCTCGACCAAGGTCTGGCGTGAAACAGAACGCCAGACCCCGTTGAGATCGAAATACCCGCCATTTGCGTGAGCCTCTACAAGATTGGCGAACGAGCGTTCGGCCGCCTCCTTGGCCCCGCTCAGGAAAGCAGGGTTGTTGTAAGGCTCTTCAGTGCGGATCACGTGGCGTCACCATCGGCAGCACGGTTCATGCTGACGTTGATGTAATCGACGTCGAGGGTCAGCGCCGAGGTGCCGTCGGTGTTCGACGCGTAGATGACCGGCGTCAGATCGGCAGCGGGAGTGACCGCCCCCGACATCGGGGTGCCGACCTGGATGCCGTTGACGAAGAACGTCGCCACGCCTGCAGCCGAAACCTCCAGCGCGAGCGTGATGTAATCGTCCGCCACCGGAGCCGCCGTGATAGCCTGCCGGGTCGCGTCGACATCGGTCGCCACGCCCACCAGGTGGAACGTGTCGGTCGCCATGCCGGTGTCGAACATGAACCCGACCGCATCGGTGGCGTCGGTCGTGATCGTGTCCGCCGAGCCCGCCGAGTAGATCGGCGCCTCGATGGTGATCAGGTCCGTGAAGCCGACGAAGATGTAAGCCAGGGTGATGCGGCTGATCTTGATGCGGGCGATCATCCTCAGGCCGCCGTTGGCCGCCTGCCAGTTGAGGTACGAGGTCACGCCCGAAAGGTCGGGCAGGACCACGACGTTGCCGTCGTCGTTGCCGGTGGTGATCCGTAGCGTGCCACCGATGCCGCCGGCAAGGACCGCCTGCGCGCCGTCGGTGTCGGTCTCGACCGCGTTCCATTCGTCGGCGAGGACATCGCCGAGGAAGTCGTCGAACAGGGCCACCTTGTCGGGGCTGGGCAGGACGATCTGCTTGCCGCGATGGCCGGCTACGAAGCCGCCGCCCGAGATCAGGGCGCGCTTGCCCTTGGCGGCACCGATAGTGCCTTCGGGGCCGAGGCCGACGCTGCGGCCGTGGAGAGAGGTGAGGATTTCCATGTCGTGAACTCCATGCTTGGTGCTGTTGCTTGCGGAGGTGCGCTGTCAGGCCCGCAGCGCGCGGGTTAAAAGACTGCCTTGTCGGCGATCTAGCGAAGACGCCGCAGGCGCTTTGCTGCCGTGCGAAGCCTATCGCCGTCGCGATCGATCCCGGCGGCGACGTCCGTTACCGAGCCGAGACTGGCCTTCGCCGCCTGCGCTTCTTCCGGGGTGACGGGCTGTCCGGCGATGAGGCGGTCGAGAAGCTCAATGATTGTCATGGCCGGCTCCGATCAGGGTTTCCTG
>JAFGCA010000351.1 GCA_016932895.1 Sedimentisphaerales bacterium
AGCGGTACTCCAGATACTCGGGCATGGTGTAGATGCCCGCCTTGAGGAAGCGGGGCAGCAGGGTGAAGGCGATCACGACGATGCCGATGCTGCCGAACAACTGCCAGTTGCTCACGGCCAGGCCGACGCTGCCGGCGCCCTGGCCGGCCATGCCGACGAACTGCTCGGTGGAGATGTTGGCCGCGACGATGGACAGGCCGATCAGAGGCCAGGTCAGGCCTCGGCCGGCGAGGAAATAATCTTCGCTGGTCTTCTCCCGGCGGCTCTTGAACATGCTGAACGCCACCACCGCGCCGATAAACGCCAGGAACACTCCGATATCAAAGACGTTCAGATCCATATGCACGCCCATCCCAAACACAACTGAAGTCACGACCGTGTCGCTGCCATTATAGGTGCTGCCCGCCGGCGCTCAACGATAAAGCCGGCCCAACATGTCGGCCCGATGCTTCGGGCATCCAGTGTTCTGGATTGCGGACAGCTACGGGTGGCAGCCTCAAGTCCGAAGGACTTGGGGATGGTTTGCGACACACGATACGTGTCGCTGCGCGTGGAACAGACAAGTCCGCCATCGCCAAGCTGCGCTTGACGCTGCCACACGGGCCCCGTTCGAATTCACTCAGGGCAAGCTGCGCGGAGGAATCCGCCTGCGAGCGAAAGACGTCTTCTGTCCGCAGCCGGGCAAACGAGTGTTGTCAAGGACGTCTGTTGCTGGTAGAAACAGGGAGTGACCGTGACGATTTGCAATGGTTGAAAGGGCAAGCTCCGATGTCTACAAGCACTCGCAGTGGAATGAACAGGCGGCAATTTCTTCGAGCGTCCCTGGCGGCGGCCGGAGGGGTGGTGATGCTCGGGCGGCGGAACTGGGCCGGTGAGGGGAAGGACGCGAAACAGGCACGCTGGGCGTTCGTTTCCGATACGCACGTACCGGCCGATCCCGAGAACAACTACCGGGGCTTCTATCCCTACCGGAATCTCCAAAAGGTCGTTACACAAATCGCGGCCGATTTGCCCCGGGGCGCGATCATCACGGGCGATCTGGCCCGGCTGGAAGGCCTGCCCGGCGACTATGCCAACGCCGCGAAGCTGCTGGCGCCGCTGACGAACGAACGTCCGGTCTGCGTGGCCCTGGGCAACCACGATCACCGCGCGAACTTCCTCGGCGCCTTCAAGAAGCCCGACGGCGTCAGGCAGTCGGTGCGGGGCAAGCACGTCATCATCACCGAGGCCGGCCCCGTCCGGTTGATCGTGCTCGATTCCCTGATGTTTACGAACAAGGTGCCGGGGTTGCTCGGCCAGGCGCAGCGTAACTGGCTTCGGAGTTACCTGAGCACCAGCGACGACAAACCGATCCTTCTGTTTTTCCACCACACGCTCGGCGAAGGAGACGGCGATCTGCTCGATGCGCCGCGGCTTTTTGACATCGTCCGGCCGGCATCGAACGTCAAGGCGCTGGTCTTCGGTCATTCACACGCGTACAGCTATGCCGAACTCGAGGGGATTCATCTGATCAATCTGCCCGCCACCGGATACAACTTCAACGACGCCCAGCCGGTCGGATGGGTCGAAGCGCAACTGACCGCAGACGGCGCGGCATTCGAGCTGCACGCGGTCGGGGGCAACACCGCCATCGACGGCCAGACAAAGACGCTCCAATGGAGATCGTAGCCAAGCCTGGGGGCCGGTCATGACGCTCGATCGCCTACTCTGGGGCAGAGGAGAAAGACGATGCTGAGGTGTGTTTCTTTCGCAATGGTGTTGTTGGTTGTTTCGGCGGTAAGCCGCGCGGCGGAGCCGGACCTCGTGATCGCCGATTTCGAGGGGTCGGAGTACGGCAGTTGGCAGGTCACCGGCGAGGCCTTCGGTCCCGGCCCGGCCCGCGGCACGCTGCCCGGCCAGATGGACGTCTCGGGGTACAAGGGCAAGAGGCTCGTCAACAGCTTTTTCGACGGCGACGGCACCACCGGGACCTTGACGTCCACGCCCTTCAAGATCGAACGCAAGTACATCAAGTTCCTGATCGGCGGCGGCATGCATCCGGGCGAAACCTGCATCAATCTTGTGATTGACGGGAAAGTCGTTCGCACCGCTACCGGGCCGAACGACCGTCCGGGCGGCTCGGAAGCGTTGGACTGGGCCGGTTGGGATGTCGCCGATCTGCAGGGCCGGACGGCACGAATACAAATTGTCGATCGAGCCACCGGGGGATGGGGGCACATCAATATCGATCATATCCTCCAGAGCAACGAGAAACGAGAGGTGCTCACCGACATGACCCGCGAAATCGTCTTTCGCGATCACTATCTGAATTTCCCCGTGAAGAAGGGGGCCGCCAAGCGGTTGATCCATCTGCTCATCGATGGGCAAGTCGTGCGTGAATTCACCATCGAGCTGGCCTCCGACGAAGCGGACTACTGGGTGTTTCTCGACGTGAGCCCGTTTGCTGGAAGGAAGGGCGCCTTGCGCATCGACAAGTACGATCCGCTTGGCGCCTCCGGGTTCGACGTGGTCTTCCAGGCCGATAGTTTTCCGGGCCAGAAGGACGTATACGCCGAACGCCTGCGGCCGCAGGTTCATTTCACCTCCCGTCGGGGCTGGAACAACGACACCAACGGCATGATGTATTATGACGGCGAGTATCATTTGTTCTACCAGCACAACCCGTACGGGTGGAACTGGGGCAATATGACCTGGGGCCACGCCGTGAGCGAAGATATGGTTCGTTGGGTGGAGCTGGACGACGCGATTCATCCGGATCATCTGGGGACGATCTTCTCCGGTTCGGCGGTCGTGGACGAGCGGAACACCGCCGGCTTCCAGACGGGCGACGAGAAGGTTCTGGTCTGCGTGTATACCTCGGCAGGCGGTACGAATCCCTTGTCATCCGGCCAGCCGTTCACCCAGTCGATCGCCTACAGCAACGACCGCGGGCGATCCTGGACCCCGTATGAGGGCAACCCTGTTGTCGAACATATCAACGGCGGCAATCGCGATCCCAAGGTCATCTGGCACGACGCGACGGATCAGTGGGTGATGGTCCTGTATCTGGACGACAACGACATGGGCTTCTTCACCTCGGACGATCTGAAGTCGTGGCAATTCCAGAGCAAACTGAAGTGTTTTCATGAATGCCCCGAACTGTTCGCCTTGCCCGTGGACGGGGACCCCGCGAACACGCGATGGATCCTGTACGGGGGCAGCGGTGATTACCTGATCGGACAGTTCGACGGGAAGAAATTCGTCACCGAAGACGGCCCGGTTCGCTACCACTACGGCAACTGTTTCTACGCGTCCCAGACATTCAACAACATCCCGGCCGACGACGGCCGGCGCCTGCAAATGGCTTGGGGCCGGGTCAGCATGCCGGAGATGCCCTTCAACCAGATGATCCTATTCCCGGTGAATCTCACCTTGCGAACCACCGGCGCCGGCCTGCGGATGCATGCCGAGCCGGCTCGCGAGATCGCGACATTGCATCGGCACCGACGGCAATGGCAAAACCGTACCCTGGAACCCGGGCAAGGTCTCCGGGTGGACACGCGCGCCGAGCTGTTCCATATCCAGGCGGAACTCGGCGTCCGGGATTGCCGGAGCTGTGAGCTCACGGTCAGAGGGGTGCCGGTGGTCTACAACGCCGAGACCCGGGAACTGATCTGCCGGGACAAGAAGGCCCCCTTACAGCCCGTCGAGGGAAGGATTCACCTGGAGTTGATCGTGGATCGGACCTCCATCGAGATCTTCGGCAACCACGGCCGCGTCTATATGCCCATGGGCGTGCACCTGGTGGACAAGCCGACCGCGCTGGAGTTGTCTGCCACCGGAGGCGATGCCCGGATCGAGTCGCTGAATATCTGTGAATTGCAATCGATCTGGCTCCTGAATTACTAGTTACTTTCGTGCGCGGCCCGGATCCTTCACTTTGCTGCGCTGCGTTCGGGATGACAGGCCCGCCATAGCTGAATCGCAAAGCGGATAAACCGGGCTGGCAACATCGGCTGTTGCCAGCCCGGTATTGGTTCAGCCTTCCTGGACGACTTTCATGTCCATCAGTCGCGCGAGGTGCCGGACGTTTTCCATGTGGTCGCCGTAGAAGACGACGCG
>JAFGCA010000352.1 GCA_016932895.1 Sedimentisphaerales bacterium
GGCTGTGGCCGGGGACGGGGGCGGCTTGTTGGCATCAGCACGCTCGCCGGCGGAATTGGGGTCGTTCTCGCGGCGGGCCGTCAGGAGCAGGTGCACGGCCTCCTCCGGGGTGCGACCGCTCGACGCGGAGCCGGCGAACGCATGGATCAGATCGCAGCCGCGGGCCAGGCAGGCGATGTTCGGGCTTTGCGCTTCGGCGGTGAAGCCGATGGTGCCGACGATGCTGTGTTCGGCCAGCGGTGTGGTGGTCAGCACGATGGCGACGAAGCTCAAGACGAGAAATCCCGCCACGAAGCCGAGCAGTCCGGAGAACAGGATGTCGAAAACGCGGGGGAACGGGATGTTGAATTGCCCCGTCAGACACACATAGGCCGTTCCCTGCAGGATGGCGAAGCAGCCGCCGGCCAGTACGATCAGGCTCAGCGCCGTGCAATACACGGCCGCCTGGCCCGTGCCCGGCGCGAAATCCACGACCAGCGGCGCCAGAAAGATCGCCACGTAGATCGAGACGATGACGTTGAAGCAGAGAATCCACGTTTCATAGAAACCCAGGCGCACCCCCAGCCACGCGAACAGCACGCCGATCAAAATGGCGATCCAGAATACCATAGTTCTTATCCTACGATCCGTTTGAGCTCTTTCAGGCTGGTCACGCCGGCCACGACCTTTTTGAGCGCGTGCTTGCGCAGATGGGACCGGCCCTTGTTATCGCCTTCCAGTTTCAATTTGGCGACCATCCCTTCGGCGCTGCTGATTTGCGCTTTCACCGCCTCGTCGACCACGAGCAGATCGCAAATGGCGGTTCGCCCGAAATAGCCGGTCTTCTCGCAGCGCTTGCAGCCGACGGCCTCGAAGACCTGCGAGCCGTCGATCCCCTTCTTCTTGAACGTGTCGCTCTGGCTGTCGCTCAGATGCGCCGGTGCCTTGCAATCTTCGCAGAGGCAGCGCAGCAGTCTTTGTGAGGCGATCAGGCTCAGCCCGGCCGAGAGCAGCAGGGGCGAGACGCCCAGGTCCAGCAGCCGCACCATGGCGGTGGCGTTGCTGTCGCAGTGGATGGTCGCGAACACGAGATGGCCCGTCTGGGCGGCGCGCAGCGCGATCTCGGCCGTTTCCTCGTCGCGAATCTCGCCCACGCAGATCACGTCCGGGTCCTGTCGCAGGACGCTGCGCAGCGTGTTGGCGAAGGTGATGTCGGCCTTGGCGTTGATCTCGATCTGGCTGGCCTCGGGCAGCAGCGCCTCGATCGGGTCCTCGACGGTGATGACGTTTCGGGTGAAACGGTCGATTTCGTTGAGCATGGCGTACATGGTGGTGGTCTTGCCGCTGCCGGTGGGTCCGCAGATCAGGATCATGCCGGAGGGTTTCTTGATGGCCCGGCGAATGGCGTCGATGTGTTTTTGGTCCAGACCCACATCGTCGAGCGTGAAGGAGCCGGCGTCTTTGTTGAGCACCCGGATGGAGATCTTCTCGCCGTTGAGCACGCCGGCGCTGGCGACGCGAAAGGAGGCGGTGGCGCCTTCCTTGCGGGCCATGAATCCGCCATCCTGCGGCCGTCGGCGCTCCGAAATATCCATTCCGGCCACCACTTTGATGCTGTTGATGACGGCGCGGGCGGTCTCGTCGCTGATTTCCTTGACGGTGCGAAGGACCCCGTCGATGCGCAGCCGGACGGTGTAGGTGGAGTTGTCCTTCGGGTCGATCAACACGTCGCTGGCCCGCCGGTCGAGGGCGTTGGCGATGGTCGCCTCGGTCAGATCGAGGATCTTCGCGTCGGCGTGCCCGGCGCTGCCGTGCCCGTAGATTTCGTTGATGCTGCGGCCGGCCGAGTCGATCAGGTGGAGGGACGTGTCCGCTTCCTCGGTCTTTACGTGTCGGACGTGAATCCGGCTCCAGGCATGCTCCACCTGCTTGCGCAGGGTATCCAAGAAATTCTGTCCGCTCCGCCGGCTCTTCTTGGCCGTGTCGAGCAGAAACAGGGTCAAAAGCAGCAGGGGGCCCGTGAAAAGAGTCACCACGTCGCAGACCGTCCGGTACTTCTTCGGCAGCAGCGGGCTAAAATGGATGCGCTGGACGCTGTAGGCGCACAGATAAAACCAGCCGATCAGCAGCAGCAGTCGCAGCGGGTGGAAAGCAAGATCGACGACCAAGAGGACCGGACCCACGTCACTCGCGAACGTCGGGATCGCCACACCCATGGAACCTGGCATCAACATCGAAGCTCCCTTACCGCATAAAACGAAAAACACACATCTCACGCCCGACAAAATACCACATTCGGCCCGCACGGGCAAGTCAAAATACGGGATCCCCGCGACCGTGCAAACCTTTGGAAACTGAAATCTCGCCCTGTCAACGGCCCACCGAGTATCACTTCAAGGTACAGTAAGGACCGAAGTGGCAGACGAACGACAGGTTCCTCCCCCAGGATCGGCGCACCTGTACCTGTGATCCGGGTCGCTGGAGGGCCGCCAGGGCCTGTGACGAAGCGAAGGCGAGTTTCGCGTGGGGATCGGACGGGTTGCTTTTCGCTTCGCGGCTTGGTGGGGTTGTGTAGGACAACGCGGCCGGAGCGGCGAAGGGGTCGCAGTGCACGGCCCACCCCACGTGGTGACTGCAATAATCAACAGTGAATCCTATGCCAACGCGGCCCGCCCTTGCGAGTGGGGTGTTTACGGTCGAGTCGCGTCTCCTTTGTCTTCGTTGAGCATGTTGCGGAGGTAGATGTGGAGGTTGCCGTTCCAGGGTTTGGTGGCGATGTCGATGTCACCGTCGGCGTCGACGTCGGCGGCTTTGGCTTCGTGGCATCGTTTGCCTTCGAGGATGAGGTGTTCCTGCCAGCGGCGTGCCTTGCCGTCGGCGTTCTCCCAGATGAAGCACTTGTGGACGTCCTGGGAGAGCGGCCCGCCGCCGGAGAAGACGTCGAGGTCGCCGTCGTTGTCAAAGTCGGCGACCGCCAGGGAATGGAAATCCTGTTTCGTATGGTTGGCCGAGAGCAGGCGACAGTCCCACGATTTCGCCTTGCCTTGGTTCTCGAACCAGAAGACGCGTCCGTCGACGGTGTCGGCTTCGGCTTCGACGATGTCGAGGTCGCCGTCGGCATCCAGGTCGCAGACCCATACCTTGATGGCCAGGCCGAAGCGGTCGGGCCGGTTGCCGCCGGGAGGCGCCAGGTCGGGACGCTGCGTCCACTGCGTACCGTTGCCGTCGGCGTTCTCGAACCAGACGTCGCCCCGGACGACGTCGTTGTCTCCGTCACCGTCGAGATCACCGACGCCGGCGGGACCGACGCCGCCGTGGATGCCCTTGCCGATCTTATGCTCGATCCACTTGTCGCGCGGGTCGGCGGGGATCGTGTACCAGACGGTGACGACGTGTCGCTTGTCGTTGCTGCAGGCGACGACGTCGAGCCTGCCGTCTCCGTCCACGTCGGCGGCGACGTCGTCGTGACAACTGATGGCGCCATTGTCGTAGCGCTCGAAGGGCTCGGTGCGCGGCTTGCCCGTGTTGCGGTACCAGGCGGTGCCGGAGACCTGGTCGATCCAGCCGTCGCCGTCGATGTCGAAGGCGGTGCCGCCGACGTCGGTGCGGGCGCCGCTGCCCATGTCGTGCTGAATCCATTTGTCGGGCCCGTCGTATTCGAACCACCACATCTGGCCCGACTGCCCGACGACCCAGTCGAGATCGCCGTCGTTGTCGATATCGACCAGCGAGGTCTGCCCCATGCTCCGGCCGACCTCGGTAATCTTGTGGCACTCAAACCGAGGTATTTCCGCCTGCGACGCGGAAGGGGCAGCAAGCACGGTCAGGAACACCGCGGAAGCGAGGCTTATTTGAAGGTGTCGCGAACACATATTCGGTTCCTTTCAATGGGGCTTTGCGCGCTCGCAGGATAACAGATGGCATGAGAGCCTGCAACGGTTTGGCTCGGCCGGGGCGCGGCAAGGCGCTTGCGTCTGCGTCGGTGGGGCGATATCGTATGAACGCGCTGTTGTGAACGTTCGATTTTTTGTCGTTGGACAGGAGGCAAGGTCTATGGCGGACGAGAACTCGATTTCGAGGCGGCACACCCTTCAGGGGATGGGCGCGCTGGGGGCTTCGGCGTTGCTGGGCGCCGGGGCGACAGGCACGGAGGGCGCAACGGGCCCGGGGGCCGAGATGCCGGGGCGGTGGAATGCGGCGATTGCGGAGAAGGTGTTTGCGACGCCTTTGATCGATACGCACGAGCACTTGATTGAGGAGAAGGACCGCCTGGCGGGCACGTCGCATCCGCGGGTGCGGGCCGACGACTGGTCGCTGTTGCTGAGTCACTACCTCAACTCCGATCTCGTCGTGGCGGGTATGCCTTCGAAATCCTACGACCGGTTCTTCGCGGGCGAGACGGATCCGGTCGACAAGTGGCGACTCCTGGAACCGTACTGGCCGGCGGTGAAGAACACGGGGTACGGGCAGGCCGTGCGGATCGCCATGCAGCAGCTTTACGACGTGGACGATCTGTCGGCGGCCACGGTGAAGAAGGTCCAGGCCGGCTACGAGCGGACCCGGCGCCCGGGCTTCTACCAGCGCGTTCTGTGCGAGGCGGCCAGGATCGAGTCGTGCCAGGTCAATTGCCTCAGCGGGCCCTTCGGCGAGTCGGACATGCCCACGCTGCTGATGCAGGATCTCAGTATCGTCGGGATGTTTGCCGGTCCGAACCTCGAGGGATTCGGCAAGCCGACCGGCATCGACGTCAAGTCCCTGGCCGACTGGCATCGCGTCATCGATTGGTGGTTCGACAAGTACGCGAAGTACGCCGTGGCGGTCAAATCACAGAACGCCTACAGTCGCGACATCGACTACGAGCAGGTCCCCGCCGAGAAAGCCGAGGGCATCTTCAAGAAACGCATCGAGAACAAGCCGATGACGGGTCAGCAGAGGAAGGACCTGGAGGACCACCTTTTCTGGTACGCGGTGAAGAAGGCCACCGAGAACAAGCTGCCGGTGAAGTTGCACACGGGCTATTACGCGGGCCACAACGGGATGCCCCTGGACCGGCTCCTGAAGAATGCGGGGTCGGCCACGGCTCTGTGCCGCCGGGCGCCCGAGACGCGGTTCGTCTTCATGCACATCTGTTACCCGTACTATGAAGAGCTGCTCGCGGCGGCCAAGCATTATGCGAACGCCTACGTCGACATGTGCTGGGCGTGGATCATCAATCCCGTGGCGGCCAAGGATTTCCTCAAGAAGTTTCTGGTTACCGCTCCGGCCAATAAAATCCTGACCTTCGGCGGCGACTATATCCCCGTCGAGCCCGTCCTGGGCCACGCGGTCGTGGCGCGGCGGGGAATCGCCCTGGCCCTGAGCGAACTGGTCGAGGAAGGCTGGCTTACCCTGGCCGACGCGCTGGCGCTGGTCGATCCGATCATGCACGGCAACGCCCGCGAAATCTTCGACCTGGCGACGAAGAAATCACGGCTCGAACGGGTGCCCTGGGCCTGAGCACCGGGTGCGGTATCGCTCCGGGCGTTCCGATCTTGGCCGTTGTCGCAGACGCTGGGATGTGCTATTCTTTGTCCGTGCTTCGGCAGTACGAGACGGGCAGCCGGAGGGTCTTGTGAAAGGAGACGATCGATGAGCGCTTTGGTCCTTTACGGTCTGATCACGGTTGTTTCTGGCGGAATCTTGTTTCTCATGGCGATTCTCGGGGCCGATCAGGATATCGACGTCGACGTCGATGCCGACGTTGGGCTCGACGGTTTCGAGGCGGGCGGGCCCAGCGTTTTGAGCCTGAAGCTGACGCTCATCTTTCTCATCGGATTCGGGCTCTGCGGCTTCCTGGCGGCCTATTTCAAGACCCAGACGCACCACGTCATCCTGGCCCTGCTCGGCGGAGGCGTCATCTGGTTCGTCAGCTACCAGGCGCTGAGCTGGCTCTATCGACAGCAGTCCACCAGCCACGTGCGAAGCGCCTCGTTCGTCGGCCAGGAGGCGAAAGTCACGGTCCCCATTCCGAAGGGAGGCAGCGGGGAGGTCTTTGCCCGGCAGGACGGGACCGGCAAGAGCATCTACCTCAACGCCCGGGCCCGGGACCCCGACGCCGAGTACGAGAGAGGACAGACCGTTACGATCCGGTCGGTGGAAGGGACGACCGCGATTGTGGAATAGAGACGAGAACGAAGAGCAGTGCGAATCTGCAGTTGGTTGGCTGGAGACGGCCGGGAAGGAGAGAAGCTATGTTTTGGGTGCCGGTAGTGATTGGAGTGGCGGCCGTCGGCCTGCTTTCGGGTATTCTGGTCTTTACGACGAACTACATCAAGGCCTCGCCAAATGAGGCGCTGATCTTCACGGGCCGGCGCCAGAAGGACACGGGCCGGGGTTGGAAGGCGGTCGTCGGCGGGGCCAAGTTCCGCATTCCCGTTCTGGAGAAGGTGAACCGAATCTCGCTCAAGACGATGAACCTCCCGGACGTGCGGGTCGAGAAGGCCTGGTCCAAGGAAGGCGTGCCGGTGACGGTCGAGACGGTGGCGAACGTCAAGATCTCCAGCGAAGAGGAGATGCTCGCCCGCGCGGTCGAGCGGTTTCTCGACACCGACCCGACGCAGATCCAGCAGATTATCAAGGAGACGCTCGAAGGCCAGCTTCGTGACATCATCGGCGTGCTCACGGTCGAGCAGCTTTATCAAGAGCGCGACATGTTCGTGCAGAAGGTGCTGGCGCAGGCCGGCGAAGAGCTGGCCAAGATCGGCGTGATCATCGACATCATCAACATTCAGGACATCCGGGACGAGAAGCAGTATTTAGAAGCGCTGGGTCGCAAGAGGACCGCCGAGGTCAAGCGGGACGCGGAAATCGGCGAGGCCGAGGCCCAGAGAGACGCCACCATCCGGGCCGAGACGGCCCGGCGCGAAGGGGCGGTCGTCCGCGCCGAGCAGGAGAGGCAGGTTGCCGAGGCCGTGAAGGAACGCGACGTGGCCCAGCAGCAGTACGTCGGCGAGACGCTGGCGGCGACGAAGACGGCCGAGCAGAAGGGGCCGCTGGCCGAGGCGCGGGCCCGGCAGGCGGTGGTCGTCGAAGAGCAGAAGGTCCAGGAGGAGCAGCAAAAGGCCCGCGAGCGGGTCGAGGCCGCCCGGGCCGAGGCCGAAGAGCAGAAGTACCGGGCCGAGCGGGTCGTGCCCGCCGAGGCCGAGAGACAGGCGGTTGTTTTGCAGGCCGAGGGCCAGGCCGCCGCGATCCTCAGGCGAGCGGAGGCCGAGGCCAAGGGGATTCAGTTGAAGCTGGAGGCCGAGGCCGAGGGTCTGCGCAAGAAGGCCGAGGCCTGGAACGCCTACGGCAAGGCGGCCCAGCTCAACCTGGTCCTCGAAGCCGTCAAGGTCGTCGCCGGCGAAGGGGCCCAGGCGCTGGGGCAGGTCAAGTTCGACAAGGTCATCGCGCTGGACAGCGGGGCCGACGGAGACAGCGCCGTCAACCGCATGCTCACCGCCGCCCCGGGCGGACTGGTGAAGTTCCTCGAACAAATCCAGGCCGCGACCGGAATCGACCTGGCCGAGCTCCTCAAAGAGGTCAAAGAAATGAAAGAAGAGCCGCCCGCCAGAACCACTGCCGTCGCAACACCCCCGCGCCCGGAAAAACCCGGTGCAGGCCGCGCGCCGAAAACGTAACAGCGGTCGCACTGCAAACGTCCGTAGCGCACGTGCTCTCTCCCAGGCGATGAGAGGGTTGTCATGCTGAACGAAGTGAAGTATCTGGCCTGAGAAAAGGAAGTCCGCATCGCACCAGGAGAGACGTGCGATGAGCAGATAGTCGCACGATTTGCCAAACGCGGCACGAGGCGTAGGAGAATCGCGTAAGGGAGTCGGATATGAACGACATGACGCTAACGACCAGTTCTGGCGCTAAGATCGTCAATCCGAGCGACGAGCAGATTCGCGCGGCTCTCTCGGCGCTGGACGTGGGCCGCGATGATGAGGGATGGGCGATCCTGGAACAAACGGAGATGGACTACATACAGGTCAGCGGCGACCGGACCTCGGGCTTCGCCATGGAGTATCAAACAAGTGACACAGATCGCCACTACCGTGCCGCCCGCGAGGACTTCTCGCTCGAGCAGGTCGTCCGGGCCTTCGGCGAGTACCGCGACGGAAAAATCGACTGGTCCGCCTACGGCGACTGGTCCCGCATCACCTGGTAGCCCGCGACCCGCGCCAGCCGGTGTAGGGTGGGGCTTGCCCCACCAAAGCCCGCTGTCACCTCAATTGCCGAAAGGGGTTTCAAATGTCATCTGCAGAACGCGAGGAACTGGCACGTCGGTATCTGGACGCCTTGGAGCACTGCTACGTGGCATACCGCTATTTTGCCTCTTCTGTTCCAAGTCAAGCGCAATTTGCCAATGGCCGTGAGGTTGTTGTTGGCGAGTTCCACTTTCGAAAGTCTGCCAATGCGATGTCCATGGATGTGGAGCTCGGCTGGGCATTCTTCACCCGTTTGGAAGCGATACTCGAAGCGTTCATTAGTCGCCTTGGGATACGCCTGCGCAGAGATTACGGCCTTCTTGATTACCTCGTGGAGCGTGGAGTCGACATCCCAGATGATTTTGCAGAGGGTCTCCGATGTTACCGCGAGATCCGGAACACACTGCATCATGGCGATGGCGATGCTTCCCTACTGCGGCGACAACCACAGTTTCTGTCGTTGGAGCCGGGTTGCGAACCGCATTTGATGCCCCAACATGTTCATCGGTTTCACCAGTTGTTCACGTGGCTCGGGCACGAACTCCCGTTGATCACGGACTGAAGTTGCCTGTCGGTTGCATCTCGCTTTCGGGGGCTTCCAAGCCCCTGAGCCTTACATGCAGCGGCGTCGTGCAGTTCTGAGGAATCCGATGGGAGCGGCGGTTGGGCTGTCTGGTGTTCTTCCAGGATGTTGGCGCCGACAGGAGGTGGCGCCCCAATGTTTTGTTTATTCTGGCAGACGACCTGGGCTGGATCGACTCTTGAGTGCAGTGCGAGCGGTTATGGCTGGATGAGGTCTTCGGACCGCCGTTCGGGGTAGTCATCTGTTGGGGGGATGGTGACATCCGGCCGAACAGATGGCTGCCGCCGAGGGGCCTGGGATTTCTATCGGATTTTGTAGCTGATGGACATGCCGTCGTTCTTTTCCATGGAGGCTCGGATGATGGTGGTGTCGTAGTCGGGGCTGGTCTGGATGTAGTCGAGGAAGTCTTTCATGGCGCGTTCGGAGCGGATGACGTTGTCGCCTACGACGACGGCGCCCGGGGCCAGCTTGGGCTCGAGGATTTTGAGGTACTTGAAGTAGTCGTTTTTCAGGGCGTCGATAAAGACGAAATCGATGGGGCCCTCGATGTCGTGCAGGGTCTTGAGGGCGTCGCCCTCGATGCAGGTGACCGAGTCCTGCAGGCCCATCTTCTTGATATTGGCGCGGGTTTCCCTGGCCCATCTCGGATCGATCTCGCAGGTGTAGAGGTGTCCGCCGGTGCGCTCGAAGGCGATGCCCATGTTGATGGCGCCGAAACCGCTGGCGGCGCCGACTTCCACGCCGCGTTTGGCGCCGGAGGCCTCGACGAGGATGCGGAGCATCATGGCGTCACCCGGCGTGGTGTTGAGGCCGGTGCGCTGGAAGTTGTCGATGAACTGCTTGCGAAACTCGGGGCTCACTTTGCCTTGATCTCCTGCAAGAACGACCAGACTGGCGACGGTTACGACGGTGAGACATGCGACAACTACGCTGAGAAGCTGACGTTTCATAAGACACTCCCGGAGTCGATTTGGCATTTTCTATTTACGACTGAACTTTTGCAAAATGGAGATTAGGCTTACTTTAGGGAGGAAAAATCTTCTTGTCGATTTTTCCTCCCGAGAACGTAAGTGCTATGATTGTTAGTATTTAAGCCCCGTCTTCAAGGAAATCACACCAACGATTTCCTTGAAGAATATAAGCCTAATCTCCATTTTGCAAAACTCTTCTTA
>JAFGCA010000353.1 GCA_016932895.1 Sedimentisphaerales bacterium
CCTCTGGATTCCCGCCTTCGCGGGAATGACATAGGCGTACGGTCCTCAAGAGCCGTGGGCAAGGTACAGTCGTGCCGCCTGAAAACTTGCACAGACACCCGGTCGTCCTTCGCGCATGTTTTTGGCGACACAACGGCGGGCGTCGGGTATCATTGGCCCTCGATCTGCACGATCGCTGCGGGCGATCGGATTTTGGGCTTTGATAGGAGATGACCGATGGCTGCCGGAATGCTGCGTCGTTCGTTGTTTGCATTGACGATTGTCACCCTGATGCAGGCCGGTTGTGTCGTTACCGGCTCACCTTCTACCGGCGGCGCGGCGTGGAACGTGCGAGAAATGGGCGCCGTCGGGGACGGATGGACGAAAGACACGGCCGCGTTCCAGCAGGCCATCGATCGGTGCTCGGCGGCCGGCGGCGGGCAGGTGGTCGTCCCGGCAGGGCAGTACCTGATCGGGGCCATCGCGTTGAAGAGCAATACGACCTTGCGCCTGCAGGAAGGCGCCACGCTGGCCGGCAGCGGCGACATCGAGGATTACCCGCTGGCCACGATTCGCTGGGAGGGCCGCTGGGAGCAGGGCCACCGCGCCCTGATCCACGCCAACGATGCAAACCACATCGCCATTGTCGGTCCCGGCAGGATCGACGGCAACAAGAGAATCGGCATTCGACGCAATCCTCGCGGCCCGGCCCTCATCGAGCCGATCCACTGCACCGATGTCCGCCTGGAGGGCTTCTCCGCGACCTCTGCCTTCATGTGGACCATCCATCCCACGCGCTGCACCGACGTGACCGTCACCGGTCTGACCATCCGCAGCACCGGCGGCAACGGCGACGGCGTCGATATCGACTCGTGTAAGAACGTCCGCGTCGAGCGCTGTGACATCGACACCGGCGATGACGCGATCGCGATCAAATCCGGACGGGGCATGGAGGGTTTCCGTGCGGCCGAGCCTTCCGAGAACATTCTCATCACCGACTGCAAGCTGGGCGACTCGAATTTCGCCTGCATCGGCATCGGCAGCGAGATGTCCGGCGGCGTGCGCAACATCCGCATCGAGCGCTGCACCTTCACCCACAGCAGGACCAGCTCTATCTATATCAAGAGCCGTCCCGGTCGCGGCGGCGTTATCGAGAACGTCACGATTGCCGACGCCAACGTCGTCAGCGCCAACGGGGCGTTTCTCCGGCTGAATCTGCTCTCCAGCGGCAAGCAGGACCCCGAGCCCGTCCAGGGCGATGAAGGCGTCCCGCTCTGTCGCAACCTGAGCATCTCGAACGTCCGCCTGGCCGACTGCGGCGGCATCGTCGAGGCGACGCAGATTCCTCCCGCCAAGCCCGTCGAGGGCCTGACCCTCACCAACGTCACCGGCACGGCCAAAGCAGGGATCGCCCTGGCGCACATGCGAGAGGTCCGCCTCGCCGATATCGATGTCACCGTCGCCGAAGGCCCACTCCTGAAAACGCAGGACGTAACCGGCGCCGGCCTGGAGAACGCCATGCCCCTCGACTGAGCCGACAACGCTCCGGACATGCAGACGGCTATGCAAGGGCTGAATAAGCCCGATTTCCTGCCCCCGCAGACACACGAGGAGGGATGATGCGTCAGAGAGAAGGATTGCAGATACCAATGTACCTATACAAGTCGCTGATTGTTATTTTGAGGGTTGACCTTGCGAAGCCGTCCGATTGTCTCAGCCACGAATTCCACGAATTCGCCCCGCGAGCCGGCCAGCTCTATTCGCATTACTACCCGTAACAATCCTGTTCTCTTGCGCAGATTCTGGTGAGCACGTATGGTAAGCCATTGAAGACGAAAGGGTGCATCTTGCGCAAAGACGCAAAGAACGCCAAGGCAACCACATTCTTCACCCATCTTTCTTTGCGCTCTCGGCGCGCTTGGGGAGAGGTTGTCCTGGTTGCGGCCGAAGGCCGGGCCCGTCATGGGATGACTCGCATGACGAGCTGGCTCCATGCGAAGTTGACCAGAGTGCCGACGATGAGGATCATGGCTTCTCGCGGGATGTTGTAGATGACCACGCCGAGAATGGCGATGGCCATTATCGACGTAATGAACGAGTCCGAACGTATATTCTGCGTCATCAGCAGCATCGCGCCTACGACGCTCAGCGCGGCCAGGGCCTTGATGAATGTCGCCAGCAGCGGGGCGATGTATCTGTCCACGGCTACCGCATCGAACAGCATGAAGGCCAATGCGATGATGAATGCCACCACGAAGCCCGAGATGAGGGCGCGAAGACTCCATCCCGGAAATCGAAAGCACCGCCACAGCATGCTCTGCTGACCTTCATAGATCGGGTCGACGAAAAGGCCGAGGAGAAAGCCGAGGAAGACTTGTGTGAACCTGGCCGGCCCTTCGCCGAGATGCGGCTTCACCAGGGCCACCGCGATCACCCAGGCCATGGCCGTCACAATCAGCATGCGGCACAGTGTTGCCTTCATGGACTGTCCCTCATTGTCACGATGCAACTGGAGCATTGCCTGATCTGCAGCACAGTCAGCGAGATATTATGCCACCTCGGGGTCGGCAAAGGCAAGGAAAACGGCGGGGCCCAAGGGCCGTTGTTTGTGTTCTGTATCTCGCATGGGTTTTCCTTCGTGTCCTTCGTGGTGAAGGACAATCAGACAAGTCCCGCCGGCCGCCGCGGCCGGCCACAACAAGTCGTTTTCAACCACGAAGGACACGAAGAGCGCGAAGGTCCACAGAATAACACCCTACGGCGTCACTACAAATGTCCTCCGTAACCTGTGGCATGTAAGCGTATCTCGAAGGCAGTCCCTCTGCGGCTCGGCGTCTCCGCGCGAGAATGACATGAAGGTGTGCGGTGCACATCCTACGGGCTGTAAGCCAATCTCGAAAGACGGGGGCCTGTGACTCGTGAGCCAAAGGACAATCTGCGTTAATCAGCGTTCATCTGCGGTTGCTCAATACGGTCGCCCGTATCTTGTTTTTCGTATTTCGAAAGGCCGGGGCACCTGGCCTGTGACCTATGGCCCGGAGGACTCTTCTCTGTGATCTCTGTGGTGAAAAGATGTCAAACAAGTCCTGCGGGCCTTCGGCCCGCCGCAATGGGGCGTTTTTCGGCGGTAGGGGCAGGCCCCCGTGTCTGCCCGTATGACAGAGGGGCGACCCCGGTGGGGCCTATGGATGGCGAGCGGGGACGCCCGCCGGATGTGGTCCACGAGGCACGGGGCACGGGCCGCGAGATACGAGATGCCAGATACGAGATACGAACGGCCAAACGCCTTACGGCGTCATTACGAACGGGTGAAAGGCCCCCTGCGAGGGTGTGGGGGCGACATGAGATGGATGGACGAATGAGACGGCAGGTCGGCGGGAGGCGAGAAAATCGCTGGTTTTGGGCGTTGACAGGGGGCGGGGGAGGCGGCGTTTCGATTGATCAGGGATGATTGGAGGGGGATTCAAAATCGAGGCGTTGTGCGTTGACAAGGGAGAGAGAGGGCGATATACTACCAAGCTTTATTTGCCCCAGCATAGACTCAGCAATAGTCGCGGCGGCCGGCCGCGCGTGCTCGATTTGACAGGTGGTAGGCTCGCAGCCGGGGGCGGCTGGGCGCCACGAGAATAACGTAAAGGAGATGGTTCGAATGGCTAAGAAAATGGTGTATTTCTTTGGGGGTGGCAAGGCCGATGGGAACACGGGGATGAAGAATCTCCTGGGCGGCAAAGGCGCGAATCTGGCTGAAATGGCCAAATTGGGCGTGCCGGTGCCCCCCGGTTTCACGATTACCACCGATGTGTGCGTGTACTACTACCAGAACAAGAAGCGGTACCCGGCGGGCCTGAAAGACGAGGTCGCCAAGGCGATGGTCAAGGTCGAGAAGGTGATGGGCAAGACGTTCGGCGATGCGAAGGACCCGCTGCTGATCTCGGTGCGGTCCGGGGCACGCAAGAGCATGCCGGGCATGATGGAGACGGTGCTGAACGTCGGGCTGACGAGCAAGACGATCCCCGGGATGGTCGAGCAGAGCGGCGGCAACGAGCGGTTCGTGTACGACGCCTATCGGCGGCTGATTATGATGTACAGCGACGTGGTGATGGAGAAGGCGGCGGGGATCGAGCCGAAGGACGATATGGGCATCCGCCGGCAGCTTGAGCACCTGATGGACGGGATGAAGAAACGCAAGGGTGTCGAGCTGGACACCGACCTGGACGCCAGGGACCTCAAGGAGCTGTGCGAGGCGTTCAAGGTCAAGGTCAAGGAGGTGCTCGGCAAGGAATTCCCCGATGACGCCGAGAAGCAGCTCTGGGGCGGCATCGACGCCGTGTTCGCGTCCTGGAACGGCAGGCGGGCCATCGCCTACCGCCGCATCGAGAATATCCCCGACGAGTGGGGCACCGCCGTTAACGTCCAGACGATGGTCTTCGGCAACATGGGCGAAGACTCCGCCACCGGCGTCGCCTTCTCGCGCAACCCCGCCACCGGCGACAATAAGTTCTATGGCGAATGGCTGGTCAATGCACAGGGCGAGGACGTGGTCGCGGGAATTCGGACGCCGAACCCGCTCAACGAGGAAACGCGGGGCGATCAGGACAAAAAGCTGGTCTCGCTGGAAAAGTCGATGCCGAAGGTGTATAAAGAGCTCGACGGCATCCAGAGGAGGCTGGAAAAGCACTACAAGGACATGCAGGACATCGAGTTCACGATCGAGAAGGGCCGGCTGTGGATGCTGCAATGCCGCGTGGGCAAGCGCAACGGCCCGGCCGCCGTCCGCATGGCCGTCGATATGGTCAAGGAAAAGCTCATCAAGAAGGAAGAGGCCGTCACCCGCGTGACGCCCGCCCAGCTCGACGAGCTGCTGCACCCGATCATCGACCCGAAGGTCGAGAAGGACCAGAAGGTCCTGGCCAAGGGTCTGCCCGCCGGCCCCGGCGGCGCGACCGGCCAGGTGGTCTTCACCGCGAACGAGGCCGTCAGCGCGGCCAAGGCGGGCAAGAAGGTCATCCTCGTCCGCGAAGAGACCAACCCGGAGGACGTCGAAGGCATGCGGGCCGCCCAGGCCATCCTCACGCAGCGCGGCGGCATGACCAGCCACGCGGCCCTCGTCGCCCGCGGCTGGGGCAAGTGCTGCATCGTCGGGTGCGGGGCCCTGCACGTCGATCTGGCCAAGAAGGAATTCAGCGTCGGCGGCCAGACCTTCCGCGAGGGCGACTGGATCACCCTCAACGGCACCAAGGGCACCGTCTACGGCGGTCAACTGCCAATGATGGACGCCGGCGAAGAGAACAAGGTCCTCATGGACTTCCTGAAGATTTGCGACGGCATCCGCCGGCTGGGCGTCCGCACCAATGCCGAAACCCCCGCCGACGCCGCCCGAGCCCGAGCCTTCGGCGCCGAAGGAATTGGGTTATTCAGGACAGAACATATGTTTTATGGCAAGAACAGCGACGAACCGTTGTTCGTCCTTCGCAAGATGATCATGTCCAAGAACGAGGACGAGCGCAAAAAAGCGGTCGATGAGCTGTTCCCGTACGTCAAACGCGACATCAAAGGCACGCTCGAAGCGATGGACGGCTTCCCGGTGGTCGTGCGACTGCTCGATCCGCCGCTGCACGAATTCGTCCCGCAGGATCCCGAGAAGCAGCAGGCCCTGGCCAAGGCCCTCGGCATCACGATGGACGAGCTCACCAGCCGGGCCGAAGCCCTGCACGAGAGCAACCCCATGATGGGTCATCGCGGCGTCCGCCTCGGCATCACCTATCCTGAGGTCACCGCCATGCAGGCCCGGGCCCTCTTCGAGGCCGCCGCCGAGCTGCTCAAGGCCGGCAAGAAGCCCTATCCCGAGCTGATGATTCCCGTCGTCTGCGACGCGAACGAAATCCGCACGCAGAAGGCGATCGTCGTCGAGGTCTACAAAGAGGTCCTCAAGAAATTCGGCCTCAAGAAGATCAAGCACATGATCGGCACGATGATCGAGATCCCGCGGGCCGCTCTGCTCTCCGGCCAGATCGCCGAGGTCGCCCAGTTCTTCAGCTTCGGCACCAACGACCTGACCCAGATGACTTTCGGCTTCAGCCGCGACGACATCGGCGGCTTCCTGCCCGACTATATCGACCAGGGCATCCTCCCCAGCGACCCGTTCCAGACCATCGACCAGTCCGGCGTCGGCGAACTGGTCAAGTTCAGCGTCGAGCGCGGCCGCAAGGCCAACAAGCAGCTCGAGGTCGGCATCTGCGGCGAGCAGGGCGGCGAGCCCGCCTCCGTGGCCTTCTGCCACAAGGTCGGCCTCGACTATGTCAGTTGTTCCCCGTTCCGCGTCCCGATCGCCCGACTCGCAGCGGCCCAGGCCGCCGTCGCGGATAAGAAGAAGTAAGACCTACGTACGATGGGCCCCGGCACGGCCTGAGCGAAGTCGAACCGACTTCGTCGCGACGAGCTGGCCTATGCTGAACCGATCCACGGTGCGTCGAGTCCCGCTCGACGCACCGTTTCTATTTGATGGGCGGGCGTCCTTTCATCGAAAAATCACGATACTGTGTTTCGACAGGAGAACGTGAACAATCCTCCGAAAGACTGTCACGGCGCCTTCGGATGCGATTTCTCGCGGCCAAGAACAGCTGCGGATGATATAATTGCCCTTGAATTCAGGAGCAGCCGAAGATGCGGTGTGGAGTGGAACGTCGTTTCACGCATCGTCTTTGGCAGGTGCTGTGATGAAGAAACACGGTTTTACGCTCATAGAATTGCTGGTGGTGATTTCCATCATTGCCGTGCTGATGGCCGTTTTGATGCCGAGTTTGAGGGCCGCCCGAGATCACGCCAAACGCATGCATTGCGCCAGCAATGTCAGGACCCTTTCATTGGCCTGGGGCATGTATTCAGAGGACTTCGACTATCGCCTTGTCAATCCCAAGGTTGACACCGCGGAGAGTATCAGGATATCCAACAAGCCGCTGCCTTGGGCGCTGGTCCCCGAGGATGAGCACGCTTCGGTGGAGGAGAAGACCGAAGCCCTCAAGGCGGGAGCACTGTATCCCTACGTCGGCAAGTCTGTGGCCGTGTATCGCTGTCCGGCCGATCAGCGGCTCCGAAATCCTTATATAGGGGCCTTCCGAACCTACTCCATTATGGATGGAGCGGCGGGAGGCAGTTGGCCCAGCCATGTGAGCGTCAAAAGGCTGACCGAAATCACGCGCCCGGCGGAACACTATATCTTTGTCGAAGACTATGACCCCCGGGGCGTGAATATGGGCTCATGGACCATGTTTGTGGAAGAAGGGGCTTGGCTGGATCCCCTGGCGATCTGGCACAATCGCCGCAGCACGTTGGGCTTCGCCGACGGCCACGTGGAGATTCATCCCTGGCACGACACGACCTTTTTGGCTTGGTGCCGATCCGGGATCGATACCCCGGGCTCCTTCGTCTTTGAGCATTCTCCCCCGCCCGA
>JAFGCA010000354.1 GCA_016932895.1 Sedimentisphaerales bacterium
ATGAAGCAACCGATCGGGCCCGTCCAGAGGTTTTCTGAGTATTGAGGTCGGAGAGGCGGGCGACCTAGTTAACAGCCTCGGGCCGCGAGCGGCTGCGGTGTCCTCCGTTCGAGATCGATGTCTCCGAGACCGCAGTAGCGTCCCTCCGCAACATCAAAAAACGCCGGGCAGCCAGCGGCGCGAGCAATACTCTCTATAGGGGCCGCTTGCCGGAAACTGTCAACATCACGAAGCCGCTTTGACATGCGCCAATCGGTAGAGCGCCGGCAAAACGATCAGCGTCAATATCGTCGAAGAAATAATGCCGCCGATCACTACCGTGGCCAAGGGCCGTTGCACCTCGGCCCCCGCACCAATGCTCAGCGCCATGGGCACGAATCCGAGGCCCGCAACGAGCGCGGTCATCAGCACGGGACGCAAGCGAGTCATCGCGCCGTCGACAATGGCTGTCTCCAACTCGACCCCATCTTGGCGCAGCCTGGAAATGAAGCTCAACATGACGAGCCCGTTCAACACGGCGACACCCGATAAAGCGATGAAGCCCACTGCCGCAGAGATGGAGAGCGGCATGTCGCGCAGCCAAAGGGCCAGGACGCCGCCCGTCAAGGCCAGCGGTACGCCACTGAAGACAACGAGAGCCTCCTTCATCGAGCCGAAGGCCATAAACAGCAGGACCAAAATAAGGCCCAGGGCCACGGGGACAACGATCTGAAGGCGGGCGGTCGCGGACAGCAACTGTTCGAATGTGCCGCCGTAGTCGATCCAATACCCTGCCGGTAGTTTCACCTCGCTGCGAACCCGCGTCCTCACGTCCTCAACGAATGAACCGAGGTCTCGCCCGCGGACATTAGCCGTCACCACGACACGCCGCTTCCCATTTTCGCGGCTAATCTGGTTCGGCCCCGGAGCAATCTCAAACGTCGCAAGCTCGCTCAACGGTACGTAGCCCGGCGCGTGCATCGCCACCGATCGGGCCAGAGAGGAGGATCCGATGGCAAGTTTGGTCTCTACCAATGGAATCGGTAAGCGGCCGAGCCGATCCAGATCGGTCCGCACATCTTCGGGTAGGCGCAGTACGATATCGAAGCGGCGATCACCCTCGAACACCTGACCGACGACCTTGCCGCCTAGGGCCGCTTCGATGGTCGACTGCAGCTCCGCCACATTCAATCCATAGCGGGACACGGCGGCCCGGTCGGGCATAATCGTGAGTACGGGGAGCCCCGTGGCCTGTTCCATCTTGACGTCGGCAGCCCCTGCCACCTTGTTCAGCACGCCTTCGATGCGCTTACCGACGGCAACGAGCTGTTCCAGGTCATCCCCGTACACCTTGACGGCGAGGTCGCTCCGAACGCCAGAGATCAGCTCGTTGAACCGCATCTGGATCGGCTGCGTAAACTCGTAGTTGTTGCCAGGCACCTGTCGGACGGCTGCCTCCATCTCGGCGACAAGCTGGGATTTCTGCTTTTTAGGGTCTGGCCACTTGGACCGATCCTTCATCATTACAAAATTGTCTGCGACGCTGGGTGGCATGGGGTCAGTGGCGACCTCGGCGGTGCCGAGCTTGGCAAATATCCGATCGACCTCGGGAAAATTTTTGACAACACCTTCCAAGGTGGTCTGCATGTCGAGCGCCTGCGTGAGTGATGTGCCGGGTATCCGCAGAGCATGAAGAGCAATATCGCCCTCATCCAGGCTCGGTATGAACTCACTGCCAAGGCGCGTCGCTAAGGCGCCGCAACACACGACGAGAGCCACGGCAGCAGCCGTTATCAGGTAGCGCCATTCGATCGCGAATTTCAGAAGTGGCTCATAGATCCACTTCGCACCGCGAATGATGGGGTTTTCACGTTCTACCACACGCCCAGTGATGAAGAGAGCGACCGCTGCCGGCACGAAAGTCACAGACAGCACCATCGCCGCAAGCAGTGCCATGACCACAGTCATTGCCATGGGATGGAACATCTTGCCTTCGACCCCGGTGAGGGCGAAAATCGGCAGATAAACAACCGTGATGATGAATGCACCGAACAGCGCCGGCCGTATAACCTCGACCGTCGCTTCCGCAGTGAGGTCGAAGCGCTCCTTGCGCGTGAGTAGCCGGCCGAGGGCGTGTTGTACCTCGGCGAACCGGCGCAAACAGTTTTCTACGATGATGACAGCTCCGTCGACGATGAGCCCAAAATCGAGCGCGCCCAGGCTCATGAGATTTCCGGAAACGCGGTTCTGCACCATGCCGGTGATGGTCAGAAGCATTGACAGGGGAATGATGGCGGCGGTCAGGACGGCGGCCCTGAAATTGCCCAGTAACGCGAACAGGACCACGACGACCAGCAAAGCGCCTTCGAGCAGGTTCGTTTTAACAGTGTCAATCGTTCGGTCGACGAGGGTGGTCCGATCATAAACAGTCTTGACGGTGACGCCCGCCGGTAAGCTGTCGGCAATCTTTTCCAGCTTGGCCGCGACGCGCTGCGAGACAGTGCGGCTATTCTCGCCGACCAGCATGAAGACCGTTCCGAGCACGACCTCGCGGCCGTTCTCGGTCGCGGCGCCGGTACGCAGCTCCGCGCCCACAAGGACGTCCGCCACGTCCCGAACGCGAATGGGCAGACCGTCGCGCATGGCGACAACGATTGCTCGGATATCCTCGAGGCCTGATACCTGGCCCGGCATGCGGATCAGATATTGCTCTCCCCGGCGTTCCACGTAGCCAGCGCCGACGTTCGAGTTGTTCGCGGCTAAGGCACGGGCAATGTCACCAAGACCGAGATTGTAACTGGTGAGCTTTCCAGGCAGCGGGGTGATGTGGAATTGTTTGACATAACCGCCGATGGTGTTGACCTCGGTGACTCCAGGCACGGTACGCAGCTGCGGGCGGACGACCCAATCCTGGATCGTTCGCAAGTCCGTCGACGTCCATGCTTTTCCATCCGGTCCCTGCTGAATATTGTCGGGCTTCACGGTGTACATGAAGATTTCGCCGAGCCCTGTCGCGATTGGGCCCATGACCGGATCGAGGCCTGCGGGAAGCTGTCCGCGTGCCTGTTGGAGGCGCTCGTTAACGAGCTGCCGCGCGAAGTAGATGTCAGTTCCGTCCTCGAAGACCACGGTCACTTGCGACAGCCCGTAGCGCGACAGCGAGCGCGTGTACGAAAGCCGGGGGAGACCTGCGATCGCAGTTTCGATAGGAAATGTGATCCGCTGCTCGGATTCGAGCGGCGAATACCCCGGCGCTTCGGTATTGATTTGAACTTGTACGTTGGTGATATCGGGAACGGCGTCGATGGGCAGTCGTTGAAAATTGTAAACGCCGAGCGCTGCCAGACTTGCAACGGCCAGCAGAACGAGCCATGCGCGATGGATCGCAAACCTGACGAGATGCTCGATCACAGGGTAATTCTCCGGGCCAGGGTTCTGCGGGGAGTGCTAGTGGTCATGGCTGGCCCCGGACTTCTCGATGTCGGCCTTGATGACAAAGCTGTTTTCCGTCACGTAGGATTGGCCAGGTTCAATCCCGCCTAGAACTTCTGTCTGCGTGCCGTCCGACGCGCCGAGATCCAGCATCCGGACCTCATAGGTGTCGCCAACCTGCGCAAAGACGACGGTAAAGTCGCGGTAGCGCTGCAGGCCGGATGTTTTTACGGCAAGGGGGACCTTGCGTTCGGCGACCGTCAGCAAGCCGCGTACAAAACTTCCCGGAAACCATTTTGCATCCTTGTTGTCCAACACCACGCGGATGACGAGAGCCTGACTTGCCGCTTCAGCGACGGGTGTCACATATGTGACCGTGCCCTCCGCCCGAGTCACCTTGTCGTGACTCTCGACGACCACAGATTGCCCGACCCTGACGCGCTCACGATCGCGCCCGAAGACGTGCAACTCGGCCCACACAGTCGAAAGGTCGGCGATTTCGAAAAGAACTGTGTCGGCCGCCGTTGAGCTTCCAATGTTTGCCGTTCGCGCAACCACCACACCGTCAATAGGTGACACAACGGTATAGTCCTGAAGGGTGACGTTGCGATCGAGCGTTGCCAGGACTTCGCCGGCGCGGGCACTTTGCCCGACAGTCTTGTTGATGGACTTGATAATGCCGGGGAAGCGGCCGCCAACCCGGGCGCTGCGGTCCTCGTTCAAGGAGATCACGCCGGATAAGTCGAGAACATCCTGAATCGCTGCAGGGCCTGCCTTTTCGACTTTTACCCCGGCGGCGCCGGCCGCTTTGGCTGAAATCTGTGTCCGCCCCTCGTACGACGGGTAGCTCCACTCAGAAGTCCTTCCGGCTCGTTCCGCTCGCACGCGCACGTC
>JAFGCA010000355.1 GCA_016932895.1 Sedimentisphaerales bacterium
CACTTGATCGCCGTCAAAGGCCAGGGCGCCGCCCCTGACACCGGGGACCCACTGCGGGTCGCCCATGAACGTCCCGTCATTGCCGTGGCCGCTCTGATCGTGGGCGGTCGTTCCAGACCCTTCATCCAAAGGCCACCAGCCCACCAGATGGGGATCGTATTGTCCGAGGGCGGGTGAGGCCACGTGCCACACCCCGATGAAAAGAAACACAAGAAGCATTTTTCTGCACATGACGTTCCTCCTTCAGTCTACGTTGAAGACCACGATTGCGTCATCGGGCGGATCAAAGGCGCCGGGCGCATGGGTCCCGGCGTGCGAGGCCCTGAACGGCCATCTGCACCGGCGCGAATCTTGGAAGGACGGCCCAGAGGCTGTGTGAGGCGTCGAGCGTGCCAAGCATGGATTGCCGCGCGCCCGGGAATGACAGCATTGAATCCGCGTCTGCGCATCTGCATCTCCGCAGGGCCCGCGACTCGTCGCTTGGGCGGGCCGGTCAACCACTGTTGATTGTAGGGGATGGGGGACGGCAAGTCAAGGGCGGCGCAGCCGCGTGAAAGCGTGGCCGGCATACAGTGACGGATTCTCACCCTGCCCGTCCGTCGGTATCGTTGGATTCCGGTGCACCGCGGCGGCCGCGGTTTCCCGGAAGGCACGCCCGAAGCGGTCGTGCAAAGGAGGTTTTTCGCTTTGCGCCGGCAGCATGGGTGAGGTGCTGCGTACCCCCTTTGGACAAGCGCGAGCTCTCTTTCCTATCATGCTGCTGGCCCAGAGCGGCAAATGTCGGGGGTTTGGGGGCAGCGCCCCCAAGGGTCGGCGATTGAGACTTCGTATCCATCCACCACTGTATTCCGGCCGCACCCAAAGCGTGTGAGCGTGGATGCGTGGAAGCGGGAGATTGCCGCGCTTGGGTCGCCATGACATGGGAGGCCGTGACTCGTGACCCTCTGGATTGATGATTGGCCTGGCGATTGGCGTTCATCGGCGTCTATCGGCGATTTCCACGCCCGCAGCGCGTCAAATCCCGTCTCGACGACCTCTGTGGTTCACCGGTCGTGCTGTCTCTTCCATCCGTGTGCCTCTGTGCTACCAACTCGCAACAACTGGAAACGACTTCCAGATCGTGGAGGGTAACGCTCCCAGGCTGTTTGCTGACGGAGCTTTGTGATCGGCCGAAAGAGTGCGTTTGTCGCATGATGGGGTGCCGGCGGAGATGTCAGAGAATCGCTCGAATTTCCCCTCTCTCCGCTGGTACCCTGCCAGGCGATAAACGCTCCTGGTTCCGGCCGGAAGCCGGGCTGGGTTCATCTGTGCACGGAGAATGGGGGCCGGTTGTGGTTGCCCGGCTGGTTTCAGTTGCGCAGGGGCGTGCGGGCGGAGTCCGTCAGTCCACGGGGGACAGGTCCATGTCGAGGGCGTGCTCGATGCAGTAGGCGCGGATCCTCTCGATCATGGTCCGGCCGTACTGCGTGGCCTTCGTCTGGCCGACGCCTCTGACCTCGAGGAATCGCGGCAGGGTCGAGGGCCGCCGGCGGGCCATGTCGCGGAGGGCGGTGTCGCCGAAGATGACGAACGCCGGGACGCCCCGCTCGCGGGCGAGCGTCGCGCGCACCCTGCGAAGGGCCTCGAACAGCCCCTTATCGACGCCCTGCCAGGCGTCGGTGACCACTGTGGCCTTCCTCCGCTCGAGCTTCTCCGTCGGACGCAGCAGCCGCGGGACCACTTCGCCCTTGAGGACCCGCCGGCCGTCCGCGGTGACCGCGAGCACGTTGTAGTCGCCGGTCTTCTCCAGGTAGCCCTGGCCGGCCAACTGTTCGATCCAATCATGTACCGCCCGGCTGTCCTGCTCGCGGAGCAGCGCGTACGTGCTGAGCTGGTCGTGTCCGTTCTCCAGGATTCGCTGATCGCGGGAGCCGGTCAGGACCATCGCGGTATACGCTCCGCCGAAACGCTGGCCCAGACGCAGGACGCAGGAGAGGATCTTCTGGGCCGTGATCAGTGCGTCGTCGATCGAGTCGACGTCGCCGAGGCAGATGTCGCAGGCGCCACAGTCGCTTTTTGCCGGCGCCTGGCCGAAGTACCCGAGGATGGCCTTGCGCCGGCAGAGGCCCTCGGTGCAGTAGCTGTACATCCGGCTGAGCTTGGCCAGCGCGATCTCCTTCGCCTGCGGGTCCATGTCCCGCATCAGGCTCTTCCAGGTGCCGTAGTCGGCGCCGGAGTAGAAGAGGCAACATTCGGCCTCGAGGCCGTCGCGTCCGGCCCGGCCGCTCTCCTGCTGATAGTGTTCGAGCGACTTGGGCATGCCGGCGTGGATCACGTAGCGGACGTTGGACTTGTCGATCCCCATGCCGAAGGCGATGGTCGCGACGATGGTATCGACCTTCTCGGCGGCGAAGTCGTCCTGGTTCTTCTTGCGGATCTCGTCGGACATGCCCGCGTGGTACGGCGCGACGCGAAGGCCCTTGGCCGTCAGGGCTTCGGCCATCTCCTCGACATCCCGCCGGCGGATGCAGTAGACGATGCCCGATTCGTCCTTGTGCCGGTCGATCACCTCGCCGACCTGCCTGACGATCCGGTTCCTCGCGTGGACCTTGTAGATCAGGTTGGGCCGGTCGAACGAGCCGACGAGCATGGCCGGGTCCTTGAGCGAGAGCTGCTCGGCGATGTCGTGGCGGACCTGCTCGGTCGCGGTCGCGGTGTAGGCGCCGATGGTCACGTTGGGGAAGACCTTCCGCAGCGAGCGAAGTTGGCGATACTCCGGCCGAAAATCGTGACCCCACATGCTGATGCAGTGGGCCTCGTCGATGGCAATGAAGGACAGGTCCAGCTTCTGCAGGAATCGGCTGAACGACTCGGACACCAACCGCTCGGGCGAGATGTAGAGCAGCTTCAGTTGGCCCTTGCGGATCTGGTCGAGGGCGCGGTCCCGCTCCTGGGGGCTCAGGGAGCTGTCGATCCGAGCTGCGGGCACGCCACACTCGGTCAGGGCGTCCACCTGGTCCTTCATCAGCGAGATCAGCGGCGAAACCACCACCGCCAAGCCGGGCAGGGTGACCGCCGGGGTCTGGAAGCACAGAGACTTGCCTCCGCCGGTGGGCAGGACGACGATCACGTCCCGATGGCGGCAGAGATGCTCCATCGCCTCCTTCTGCAGGGGCCGGAACTCCTTGTATCCCCAGTGTTTCTCTACGGTTTCTGTGAGTCGTTCGATCAAGAGCTGCCGTCTCCAAGGGCCTCCAAGACCACTTCGCATTATACGCTCAGCGGATCGGGCAGGCCAGGGGTCTCCCTGTCAAAAAGGCAGCAGACTACAGAACGCTCGTATGCCGGCCTTACGTAAAATACTGTGCTACAACGACTTAGACTCTACCCTACCATTTGGCATGGGGATTGCACCATTCTCGCGCGACAGCGTATAATGCTCTGGCAACCAAGATCTCAAAGCGCAGATAGCGAAGGTGGTGCAACATGGATAGACTGTGGAACAATCTCAA
>JAFGCA010000356.1 GCA_016932895.1 Sedimentisphaerales bacterium
AACGACAGGGTGCTGTAGCGGTGGAGTTCGTAGAGGAATTGCTGCCCGGCGGCGCCCCAGAGCGGGGTCATGCTCAGGACCATGCTGAGCGTTACCGGGATGGTCAGAGCGACGACGGCCCAGAAGGCGATCTTTCGGCATCCGACGGAGCGTCGGCCGGGAGAGAAGTCCCCGGGACTAAACGCGTAGCGGCGCCCTTCGAGCAGGGCGACGACGGCCATCATGAATGCGAAGACGCCGCCGAAGGTGACGTGGATCATCAGGAGGTAGCCGTGGACTTTTTCGCCCTCGACGGTGGCTTCGAGGAAGCCGATGGCTCCGAGCAGAACGATACTTGCCGTCAGGATGAACCAGGCAAAAGGCCGAATGATGCGAAGCCACGGACCTGGTTGCACGGCGTCCATGGTTTCGGTGCGGCGAATGATTGCGCGGTGAACGATGATGGCGCCGACCGACGCGATCAGAACGATTGCCGATATGGCCTGAAACATGGTGTTCCTTTCCGCCGGGCGGTTATTTTTCGCCACTGAATCGGGCAGCGAGGCGGCGCAGGCCCGCTTGCGTGTAGGCCAGCAGGATCAACAGGAGAAACGCGCAGGCTGCGATGCCGGTGATCTTGAGGTATGGCCTAAAGACGAAGGAGAAGTTGAAGGCCCACCAGTAGAAGCCGTCGAGGCCTTCGAGCTCGTGCATGGTGACGGTCCGGCCCTGGTCGGCGGCGACGGGGGTGTGGATGTCCACTTTGCCGAAGAAGGTGGGGTTGTCCGTGGTGTGGCACTCGTCGCAACCTTTGGCGCCCAGCGAGTCGGAGGCGGAGCGGACGTTGTGGCCGACGGGCCAGCTGTAGGGCTTCGCGGCGGGATGCTCGGTGGTTTCAAGCTTGCCGGGTTCGCTCAGTTGGTACAATTTTCCGCCGGCGACATAGACGGGTTCGCCTTCACCGTCGGCCTGCAATTGTGTCAGCACCTGCGCGATCTGCTCGTGCGAAAGTGGCTTGAAGCGGTCGTGGAGGAATTCATCGGCTTGAGGCTGCGTCTCAGTTTCTTCTTGGGGATCAGCCTGGGCGAGGATATCCGCCGCGGCGCCTTGAACATCGGTCGGGGGAATTGGTGCGACCTGTTCGCCGTCGAGCCGGCCCCAATACGCGGGCCAGATGAGCCGGACGGGGCCGAGCCTGCCGTCAGCGTGCTGGGCGAGGACGCCGCCGGCGACGTAAGGCAGATCGACTTCGAGCCGATGCCGGCCGTGCAGGCCTAACGCGTGAAGGCGTGAGGTTCCTACAAGCGGGGCCTGTGCCTGGGGGCGTGGCCCGCTGTGGCAGGCGGTGCAGGTCATCTTCTCAAAGTGGACGAGCGGGATGCCTTTGTGCACCGGCCGGGGCGCGCCGAGGCGGCCAACCGTGGCATGGGATGCTTCTTCGGGCCAGCCTTCGCCGAGGTGGCAGCCGACGCAGGTGAGCGTGGCGACGGAGGGGTCTTTACCGGGCTCGTCGGCCTCGCCCGGGTAGCCGCGGACAATGGCGTGATCCTGGCCGTTGCGGTGGCAGTCGGCGCAGACCAAACCGGCGGCGAGGTGTATGTCTTCGTCGCGTTTCCACTCGTCCGTCCACTCGTCGCCGTCCTGCACGTGGGCCGAATGGCAGAAGTAGCAGCGATTGGCGTCGGGTTTTTGAGCGATGTCGAAGTAGACCTTGTTGTCGGCGTTGAAACGCGAGAGGTCGTACCTGGTCTCGGGAGGATTCCCGCCGGCGCCGCCCATGAAGATGTCGTACGTGGCCGGGAGTGTCATGGCCAGACCGGAGACGCCGGCGAGGCCGCTGCCGGCCGCGGCAGCCCAGCGGAAGTTCTCGCGAGCGACCTGGAGGGCCGTTTCGCTGGCATCCTGGCGGAAGTCGACGTTATGGCAGGTCAGGCAATCGACGGGCCACTCGCCCGAAACTTCGAATCGGTCCATGCCGGCGTCGCTGTCCGAGTACAGATGGCCGAAGTTGCCGCCAGGCATGTGGCGGCCGAACTGTTTGATCATGCCCCACGCGTCGAGGCCGACCTCTTCCGGGCGAAAGGCGCCTTTCCAGCCGCGAGCCGAGACGGGCGCCTGCGTTCGCGTGGCGCGATCGACGTAGACCCACGGCTCACCGACACGACCGGCCGGTGCGTCGCCGGTCGCGGAATTGAAATGCCATCCGGAGGCTATGGCGGCGTAGTCGTGGCACTCGCCGCAAGTCAACCGCGTGGAAAAGGGCATGGCGGGATCGTCGTCCGGCTGGACCTGCATCTTATCGCCGAGGAAGTCCTCGTAATACAGCTCGATCAGATGCACCGCTTGGGTGTGACTGCCTTCCTTGATGGCGCCGATCAGTTCCTCCTCAGCGGCGGGTTCGAGTTGTGCCATGCAAGGCACAGCCGCGCATAGCAACCAGGTCGCCAGTGACAATCGCAACACCGGTTTCATCAAGGGGACTCGCCTTTCTTCTTTGCCGGGCGCCGCCGAGTGCTTTTCATATCCGGTCGACGCCTGCCGGAGGAATCGTCACGCGTGGAATTCGTCGGGCGTAAACGTCAGCTTCTTCTCAGCGGCGACAGCATCGTTTACCTTGAGCACGGTGACGGCGGTCTCGTAGCCGATCTCGGCCGGGCAGTTGAGTTTTTCCTCGCCGCGAACCGCCGCAAAGAAGTTCTCCAGGTGCGGCTGGTGGGCCAGTTTGTCCATCGTCGAGAGCAGGTGATACTGTGGCGGCTTGGGCGATTCGCGGACGTCTGTGACGCCTGCTTCCTTTTCAGCAGGCTCGGGGGCCGGCTGCTCGACGAGCTCGACGTAGCCCTTCTTGACGAACGGCTCCCATTCCGTCGAATCGAGCCAGCCTTCGCGGTAGATGTCATTCCAGCCCGAGGCTTCGGAGATCACAAGCGTGCCGTGATCGCCCTGGAAGGCCTCATGGTAGCCGAAGTAGCTGTTGGTGGTGCCGGTCTTGTAGATGGCCCGCACCTTGCCGGCCTTGGTCTCGTATTCGTAGATCGCCATGACCGTGTCGTACCATTCGCGGTCGGTCCAGTAGTCGGTGCCGCCATTGGCCTGGACGCTGACGGGCTGGGCATTGAGGAACCAGTTGAAGACGTCGATCTGGTGCGAGCCCAGGTCGACGATTGGGCCGCCGCCGAGACCCTTGTACCAGCGCCAGTTGCGGAACTGGTCCATGCTCTCATACCCGTATTTCTCCAGCGTCGCCTGGTCGATCTCATATCGCGGGTTGGTGGTGATCCACTCGCAAGCCTCCCGGCTGCGATTCCACTGCCCGCAGGCCGTGGTGATGCGGTTGAGCATGTTCGTTTCCTGGATGATCTTATCGTAGGCGAACAAATAGCGAGGGTTGCTGCGCCGCTGGTGGCCGATCTGCAGGAGCTTGCCCGTGCGCTTTTGGGCCTCGACCATCTTGCGGGCGCCCTCGAGCGTGTTGGACATTTCCTTCTCGCAGTAGACATGCAGGCCGGCTTCGAGGCAGGCCACCGTATGCTCGCTGTGCCAGAAGTCCGGCGTCGCGATAATGACGGCGTCGAGGTCTTTTTCCTTGGCGAGCATTTCCTTGTAGTCGACGTATCCGCGTGCTTCGTGTTTGACGCGTTGGAGCAGCCGGGTCATTCGCCGGAGGTTGTAGCTTTCCCAGATGTCGCACACGGCCTGGAAGCGGATGCCGGGGATGTTTGTGGCGGCTTCCATCAGTACGCCGCCCTCGGCGCCGGCGCCCAGCAGGGCCACATTGATCTGGTCCTTGCCGGGGGCCGCTTGGCCGAACGCCACCGGCGTGAGCATCAACCCCGCCCCGGCGGCGGCACTCTGGCGGAGAAACGTCCGGCGGTCGATCCCTCGGCCTGCCGGTTCGATGGTCGTATTGGCCGTGCTCTGTGTTGTGTCGTGCGTGTCCAGTTTGGTCATGGTCCGCTCTGTCCTCCGTATCTGTCATTTCCCCCGGTATAAGCCATCTACGCGGGGCGGGTACGTAAAGCCCCGTCGATCCCCCGGTTCCAAGGTCATATTATGCACATTTCGTGCAATATTCGCAACCAGATTCCCCGGCGGGCGAGCCCTGGTCGGTCCGGGCGGCCGGGGCGGCTGCGGCGACGGCTCTGCCCCGCTGCTGCCCTAGCCCAACTGCTCGAGGATCTTCAGGCCTGCCTGTTTGGCCTGGTCGTTGCGGACAAGGTCCACCGCCCGGCGAAGGGCCTTCCGCGTAGCCTCGGGCGCATCCTTGGCGGTATGTTCGGCAATGGAGATCACCGCCACGGCCGCTTCTTCCTGCAACGCCGCTTCGTCGAGGTATTCCGCCGCCATCTCCAGGGCTTCCACCGACTCCATCGTTGCCAGACCCGCCAGAACACCCTTTCGTTCGTTTGCGTTGGGAGCCAGCGCCGCTGCCTGTCGATACAGGGCCACCTGTTGGGACGCAGACGAGTTCGACAGGGGGATCATCCGGACAAAACCGCGGAACGCCAGGATCTTGTCCTTGCTGTCCGTCGCTTGCTCGGCCACAGTCGCCAGGTCCGCCGTCGGCTCCGCCGTGGGCCATGCCGCGAGTCCCCGCAGGGCGGCCTCTCGCACCGCGGCCGTGGCGTCCTGGAGCCCCTGCCGCAGCGCCCCCAGCGATGCGCTGGTGGGAAGGTCCGCCAACACGCGCAGCAGAGCAGCCCGCACTTCCGGGTCCTGGGCCCGCTGCCACGCCGCCAGCACCGGCGCCGTCGCATCGTCCGTCGACGAGGCCTTCTGAGCGGCAGTCACCACCGTATTCTGCGCCTGGCCTCGATCGGCTGGGTCCGCAGGTGATACCACCAACTCGACCAACGCCGCTACATGCTCGGGCCCAGCGATCTGTCGCAGCACCTTGTAGGCCTCCTTGCGTACCGCAGGATTCTCAGCCCTGGCCGCTTGCAGCAATTCTCGCACAGCACCGGTTATATTCCGCGAGCCAATGGCAGTCACCAGCTCCACCTTCGCCTGGCCTTGCAGTGTAGCGAGCAGACGCAGCACTTCATCGCTGGCGGCATCACCGTCGATCTGGGCCAGCGCGTCCCGAGCCGCCGCCGCTTCGGCGTCTTGTGTTTCGGCGGCGCGCCTGGCCAGCAGTTCGACTTGTCCCTTGCCCCCGAGTACGCCCAGCGCCTCCAATGCCGCTACACGCACGGTTTCGTCCTCATCGCCTGATGTCTGCACGAGTGCCTGCATCACCGCTGGCGTCATGCGGTCCGCTCGATGCTGCGTCAGCGCCGCGAGCATACGCACCTTGTTCTGATTCGACATGCTCTGCATTTGGCCCGCGGCCTGCTCTATCGCTTCCGTCGTCTCGAGGTCGCCTACCATTGCGATCGCCCCAGCCTGCACGATGGCTTCCTGCGCATCCAACGCCGACAGGATCCACTCGTCTCGCTGCTGGGCTGACGGGGCCGTTGTTGCCAATCCTCGCAGCGATCCCAGTTGGATCAGCGGCGATTGCGGGGATTCGTACAGCGAGGCATATACCTCTCGCGCCTGCGAGGTCGCCCCCGCCTTGTGCAGCGATTCGGCGCACGCCAGTAGCCCTTCCGCCACCGCCGCCGCCACGGCTTCGTTTTCCTGACCGCGTATTTGCCGTCGCGATTGCTGCAATTGCTCCACGGCCGCAGG
>JAFGCA010000357.1 GCA_016932895.1 Sedimentisphaerales bacterium
CGTGGTGATTGCGGTCATCGGCCTGCTGATGGCGGCTCTGCTGCCGGCGCTGGGTCGTGCGCGGAGGGTCGCCCGGGCGGTGGTCTGCCAGGCCAACCTCAGGCAATGGGGTACGACGCTCGGCCTGTATACGAACGACAGCGGAGGCCGCCTTCCGAGCGATTTCTCCGGCCAGAGCGGCATGTGGCTCTTTCGCGGCGTGTTTCTTCAGGGCGACGACCCGAACGCCAATCCCGGCGCCCTGCACGGTTTTGGGACCCGGGACATCATCTGTTGCCCCGCGGCGGCCAGACCCGCCCAGCGGGGGCGCATGCACGGCAGCTCCACCATCTTTGAGTCGGCGCGCGGCGGAGAGTTCCTGGGGACGTGGGGAACGAGGTTCGGCGCGTGGGAGATTACGACCCCCGCCCCCGCGTTCCACGGCAGCTATGGCTACAACCGTTGGGTGTTCTCGGGCTTTGCTTTTCCGCCGCGGATGAGAATGGGCAAATTGGTCGGCATGCACGTCAACTCCCGCCGGGATGGGGCCGAGATCCCGGTCTTGCTGGATGCAGTGCTGCCCTACGTGCATGTGACGATGGGTGTGCCGCCGCCTTGGACAGAGGATGGCAGCGTGGAGATCGGCATTTGCTGCATGAATCGTCACGACGGCTACATCGGCGGCCTGTTCCTCGACTGGTCCGCGCGGAAGGTCGGGCTCAAAGAGCTTTGGGCGTTGAAATGGTCCTACGACTTCGATCGGGCCGGGCCCTGGACCAAGGCCGGCGGCGTCCGGCCGGAAGATTGGCCCCAATGGATGCGGAGCCTCAAAGACTACTGATCGTTGCCTGGAATACAGGTGTTTTGGAAGGGCGAGTGGATGATCCGTCGCTCGGACGGGAGAAATGGGACGTGGCGGAGCACAAAGAGCAGGAGCGTCCCTTTCACGACACGCAGACCGACGGCGCCCCATTGGTATCGCAACCCCTGCGAGGGGGATCGCGCCGCCATACGTGTCAAGCTCCAGGCCGGCTTCGTTGATGGTCACGTGGAGACCTATGGGCCCGGCGAGACGCCGATCCTTGAAGTCGCCGACGCCCTGGACGGGACGACGCCCGCGCACCGCGACTTCGGCTTGGGCGCAGAGCAATTCTACATCCCCCGCCGTGCTCTTGCGTCACCGCCATGATGCGTTACGCTCATCCCCGTGCTGAAGTTGAGGAATCATTCTTCGAGCAGTTTTCGAAGCAGCCCGATAGCCCGCTGAATCTGTGGATACACCAGATCCTGCGCGTCACATGTAACGATCCAGTCATTCCGATCGGGACTGCCACTCAGCGCGCAGCCGTCGGTCTTCTTCAGAATGTCGTTCTTCAGTTTGTTGAACGCCCCCTGATAGTGGTCATTGTCGACGAGAGCCAGGGTCTCGTCGATCTTGTTGCGCAGGACAGCCGCCGAGTTCCGGTTTCGCATGGCGGCGGCAGGAAGGACCGCGATGTCCTTCTGGGTCTTCTCAAGAGTGTCCCGGACCGCCCGTTTCCGTTCCACCGCGGTGACCGTCACGAACGCAGGGTCGCTATCCTGTGTCCCGTCATTCACGAGGAGCCTTACCACGTAGGCCCCGGGCAGATCGGGAACAAACGTGGCTTGTACGGACGCTGGATTGGAGATCACCGCTCCACTGCCGGCCGGGGCGGAGGCAAAACTCCACGCATACGTCAGGGTCTCGCCATCGGGGTCGGAACTGGCGCTGCCATCCAGGGTCACCGTCTCTCCCACGACTACCGTCTGGTCGCCACCGACTCCGGCAACCGGAGGCCGGTTGCCGACAAGGACCCGAACCTGGATCTCGGCTTCGCTGGGCGGCGCATCCTCTTGGCTGCCAACCAACCTCACATACCCAATGTATTCACCAGGTGCCAACTGCCCATCAGTTGCGTTCCACTTAATAGCGACCTCCACATCCTGGCTGAATTTGGCATTCTGGCCGCTGTCAAAGGAGCCAACCACCGTCTCACGACCCAGCATGCCGCTGGGGTGTGTCCACGCCGTGTCGTCCCACTCCAGGAAGTTGTCCACGCCGCCCGGCCCCGTCTCGTTGCCGTGATCCGGCTCCACGCTGGTGCCGGCTCCTGCAACTGGGATCACCTGTTCGGAAGCAGGGGAACCGTCTTTGTACAGGTGGGTCGAAAACACCTGCAGGTCTATGGTCTCAAGGTTGGAATCGATCCTGAAGGTGACCCGCGCCGGGATCTGGCCCGGCGGAGAAAAGCGGTCGAGGACCACGACGGACTCGGGCGTGCTGACGGCAATCATCCCCAGGACATTGACATACACGTTGAACACACCGAATGCGACCCCGCCGGGGCTCCCGCCGGAAAACCTCGCAGCGAGCCCGACTCGCCCCATATATGCGCCCATCGGCAATACGGGATCGCTTTGATCCCACTGCAGCGCGACCGATACCCACTGTTGGAATACGTCGTCCTGACCACTTGCGAAAGTGCCGGTTTCGCTTGCGCTTACTACATCCCACCACTCCGAGGGGAACCGGTCCTTCAGGTCCTCCGGCAGGCCGTCCACCCACTGAAGCAGACCAGTGCCACCGATCTGCTCGCCGTACTGGCACGTGATCTGGGCGCCGCTTGTGATCGCTATGGGGATTTTCAACGGGGACGTAGGTACGTTGCCCTTGAACAAATCGGTGGCGACTGCCTGCAGATCCAGCTCCGGGACATTGGCGTAGACGTTGAAGACAATCGTACCCGTGACGGATCCGACGCGCACGTCGCCCAGGGGAACATCGTCTTGGTCGGCACTCGCGACGAAGACCGGGGCAAGCAAGAGAGCCAGACAATACCACCATCTCCTTTTGATCAGGCTGTCACACATCGTCGTATCCTCCTTGAATAGGTTATTCCGACAATCAGGAAGAAACGGCGAGC
>JAFGCA010000358.1 GCA_016932895.1 Sedimentisphaerales bacterium
TACTCCGTGCTCCTGCTCGACGAGATCGAGAAGGCCCACCCGGACGTTTACAACATGCTGCTGCAGATCATGGACGAAGGCCGGCTCACCGACAGTTTCGGCCGCCGCATCGACTTCAAGAACGTCGTGCTGATCATGACCAGCAACATCGGCGCCGAGCTGATCAAGAACCAGAGCGGCTTCGGCTTCGGCAAGAAAACGCCCGATTCCAACTATGAGAAGATGAAGGACGTTCTCCAGAAAGAGGTGGAGCGTCACTTCCGGCCCGAATTCCTCAACCGCGTCGATGACACCATCGTCTTTCGGCCGCTGTCCAGAGAGAATCTCCAGATTATCGTCGAATACGAGCTGGCCAAGGTCTTCAAGCGTCTCACCGAGCACGGGCTCAAGCTGGAGCTGACCGACCGAGCCAAGGAATTTCTGATCGACAAGGGATACAATCCCGAGTTCGGCGCCCGGCCGCTGCGGCGGGCCATCGAGCATTACATCGAGGACCCGCTCTCCGAGGCCGTCCTGGCCGGGGAGTTCAAGGGAAAGAACCTCATCAAGATCGACGTCCAGGACGAGGAACACCTCAAGTTCGAGGGCCAGCAGATCGAAGAGCCCGAAGAGGAAAAGTCGAAAGAGGAAAAGGTGGTCCAGCCCCAATAAAACGCGGCAGGACCACACTACGAAGAGAATCAATGGGCCGTGTAGTCACCCAACATGACGCACGGCCTTTTTTCTACCCCCTCATCAGCCCCCCCGGTGGGCGGAAAGCTACCCCACCGGGCCGCCAGCGGTCTCCTTCAATCCATTCGCAACGACAACCGGAGCATCGTATTGACAGAGGTCCACTGTCAGTTGTATGTTCTTGGTGTTCTACGTTCGACAGCCCAAATGAAGAAAAAGAGAAAACCAGTTGCCGAAAGGTCCCTTATGTTGAAGAGAAGGCTTTTCACCGCGTTCATTTCCTGTCTGGCCCTCGTATCCGTTTTGCCCCTGGCACCGTTGCTCGGCGCGTCCGCTCAGGTGGAGAAAGGAGAGATGGCCGGCTATCTGCTCGTGCCCAACGACAGAGTTCCCGAGACGTATAACGCCGGGTTCTCCATGTATGTGGCCGCCTGGCCTCTGGTGAAGGAATATCCGGGGAATCGGTTTCAAACCGGTCTGTTCGGCACCTGGATGCACGCTAAAAATGAGCGTGTGGCGCCTATCGATCCGGAAACGGGAAAGCCTATGAGTCTGTATTCGGATGTCGAGGGCGGCCTGGGCTGGTGGCGCGACACGCGGTTCGCCACGGAAACGCCGAAGTTCATCATGGGCGGGGTGGCCCTGAACTTCGTGGCCTGGGCCAACGGACCCGGGGCCGGCAAAGGAAGAAGCTGGGAAGAGCCGAAGGGCAAGTACGCCGTGGCGCAACTCAGTCCCTGGGTGCTCTGGCCGCCCGATGGCCTGAACCTGAAGCAAGGCACCTGCGGCGAACTTTGGGGCTATGGGTACCTGCCGCTTCCGCTGACCGAACCCAAGTCCAGGACTGCCGGCAAGGACGTTCCCACGGGGAATCACTGCTGGACATTGTTTCTAAACACGGGGAACTTCAAAGGCCCGGTCACCTTCTTCATGCCCTATTTCTTTTCGCGCGCATCCGTGGACGACCCTCGTCTGGCCGGCATGTTTCTGGACAGCCGTCCCTCCAATCCCAACCGGGCTCTGCAAATGGAGACCCAGTATGTCCCCAGCGCCCAAGCCACCGACAGCGAGGGCCAGACCTACGCGCGCATCGCTCCCACCCGGTTCCCCCGCGGGCCGCAGGGCGATTCGGCGGTCGTGCACCGCGTCACCGCCTATACCAGGAAGGCGCTCTGGGACGCCGTCAAGGCCTGGTTCGAGGGCGGCCCCCCGGCCAGCGGCACGATCGATCCCTCGGCAGCCATCGTGCACCGCTTTCCCGGACAAGGAGGGGCAACCTGGCGGATCTATGGACCCTCAACGCCCAGGGAAGAAAGGGTGCGCATTGCCTGGGATTCTTTTGCCACCCCCTTCGCGCCTGATTCAAGCACGTTTGGGTATCAGTGGGACAATGAAGTGGTAACGAAAACGGACACCAAGGACGGCCCCCTGTTGACGCTGCCGGAATACTATCGCCTGGAGAAGGACGAGAATAAGAAGGCGAAGTGGGTACCAGTGCCCGCCGAGGACGTTCCGGCCGAGACAGGACTGGCCGAGGTTCGCTTCGGTCGGCCTGACCGGAAACCTTTGCCGCCCTACGTCACTCCCGACGATCCGGAGAGCTGCTGGAAGAAGCCCGGTCCCGTGGCCGGACCGTTCCAGGCGCACCCGGGCGACGGCAGCACCGTGACGTACTACTGGTATCGATTCGCCGACCAGCCGGCCTTGCTCAACGCCGACCTGACCGACGAAGAGCGCGAGAGCGTGCAGAAGCGGGTGGAAAAACTCCATCGGCACTGGACGAAAGACCGCGAATACCTGGCGCCGCCGGCGTTCGGAAAACTGGCGGATATTGACCCGGCCTTGATTGTAACCCCGCCGGCGGGCCTGGAGGTGGGGTATGTCCCCATCGCCACGCGACAGGGAATAGAATAACAGGTTGGCTTCGGCGCCATGTCGTTCCCAACGTCGGCCATGGGTATTCAACCGTGACGTTTTCTGACGACACCAGTACAAACACTGTGCCATTTTGTTAGGGATTCCAGTTCAATGTATGCTAGCGTATATCGCGCGGTTGTTTTAACCGTGTTGGTCACGGCCTGGGCGAGCGGTGCGGAGCTGCCCAACATCGTCATTGTTTACACCGATGATCTGGGCTTCGGGGATATCTCGGCCTACAACCCGAAGGCCGCCTACGAGACGCCCCGCATCGACAGGATGGCCGCAGAAGGGATCCGGTTCACGGATGCCCACAGTCCCTCGACGATCTGTTCGCCTTCGCGTTACGCCCTGTACTCCGGCCAGCAGATCTACCGGTCCACCGGCCGGGGCGGCGGCGCCTTCGAGGGCCCCGGCGGCCCCAGCTACCTCAAACCGGGCACGCTGACCCTGGGGGACATGTTGCGATCCAAGGGCTACCGCACCGGCGTATTCGGAAAATGGCACGTCGGTCTGACCTGGTACGACGACAACGGCAAGCGGCTCGGGGGCGGCTTCGCCAACGCCAAGCTGATCAACTACGAAAAGAGCACGCCCTTGATCGACGGCCCCAATAAGCGGGGGTTTGACGAGTCATTCGTCACGCCGAACTGTCCCAACACCGACCCGCTTTATGTCTACATCGAGAATGGGATGGTGGCGGTGCCCGCGACGGTCACCCACAGGCGCAGCAACCTGCCCAACCTGGACGGCTGGTTGTGGGACAATGATGAGGGATTCATGTCGGTGGGCTACGATTTTGAGAATGCCGACAAGATCTTTTACCGCAAGACCGTGGATTTCATCACCAATCATCTCAAGAACCACAAGGATAAACCCTTTCTTGCGGTCCTGTGTACGCAAATTGCCCACGCGCCCGTCCTGCCGGCAGAAGAGTTCCGGGGCAAGACCAAAGGCGGCCCCCGAGGAGACTTTGTCTGGGAACTGGACGTGCTGGTCGGGCGGCTGCTCGATACGCTGGGCGATTTGGGCATCGATGACAACACGCTGGTGCTGTTCAATTCGGACAACGGCCCCGAGACGGTCCACTGTCACCGCATGAGGCAGGAATACGAACACGATGCCGCCGGCGGCTGGCGCGGCATGAAGCGGGACGGTTGGGAAGGCGGCCACCGCGTTCCCTTTATCGCTCGCTGGCCACGAGCCATTCCGGCCGGACAGGTGTCAAAGCAAATGACCAACACCACGGATATCTTCGCCACCCTGGCGTCCATCGTGGGGTACGAGTTGAAAGACGAAGATGCCACCGACAGCTTTGACATGCTGCCGGTCATGCTGGGAATCCAGGATGAAGACGATCCCGTCCGGCCCCACATGCTGACCCAGAGCTTCAGAGGAGAGTTTCAAATTCGACAGGGTAACTGGAAGTATCTCGATCACATGGCCTCGGGAGGCAACAGCTACGCGAAGGGCATCATGGCGCAATACGCGCTGCCCGAAACCGCGCCCAATGCGACCGGTCAATTGTTCCATCTGGGCAGAGATCCCGGCGAAACCACCAACCTGTTTTTCAAGCAAGCCGAAAAGCGGCGGGAGCTTCAGGCCTTGTTGACCGAGCTCAAGACCAGCGGGCGCAGCGCGCCGAAAGGAAGAAAACCTGTTGGCATTGAGAATATCCCCGTGCTGACCTCAAAGCACAAGCATACGAAAGGGCAGCACGATAGCGCCTTCGGCCGTGAATGTCCCCTTCCAGAGCCACGGGAGAGGGCTGGTCGAATAGTCGTTGATGGCTACGCCGCCGTCGAGCCTGGAGGTGGGGTATGTCCTCCTCGCCACGCAACAAGGGGCGAAGGAATAGACCGGCATTAGCCAATGTCATTCGCGCCGGGAAGGAGTCAATCCGAACAGGAAAACTCTGCGGCAGCGAAGCGGCTCCGCTGGAATTGTTCCGGAGGACTATGGGGAACCGTCACGGATGCCCGCCCCCGGTTCTATCGAAACATACGAATCGTTTGAAAGTGAGGAGTACGTAGAATGACAACGGGTAGACGGACAACCCGCCGGAGCTTTCTGAAAGCGACCTCGGCGCTCATGGTGCCGGCGATCGTCCCGGCCTCGGCGTTGGGACGGGACAACCGACCGGCGCCCAGCGAACGCGTAGTCGTCGGCTGCATCGGCCTGGGCGGCCAGGGCGACCGGGACATGACGGGATTGCTCGGTGACGAGCGCGTCCAGGTCGTGGCGCTGTGCGACTGCGACCGGGGCAGCACCCACTACGAGCGCGGCTGGCACCGCGGACTCGCGCCCGCTCGGGCCAAAGTCGAGCAGCGGTACGCCGCCGACAAACGCGCGGGAACCTACAAGGGCCTCTTCGCCACGGGCGACTTTCGCGAACTGCTGGCACGCGCGGATATCGACGCGGTGACCTGCTCGACCCCCGACCACTGGCATGCCGCTATCGTGGTGGCCGCCGCGACGGCGGGCAAGGACATCTACTGCCAGAAGCCGATGAGCCTGACCATCGCCGACGGCCGGGCCATGGTCGAGGCGGTCCAGCGCTACAATCGCGTCTTTCAGTGCGGCAGCCAGCGCCGCTCGGAAAGCCGGTGCCGCCACGCGTGCGAGCTGGTCCGCAACGGTCGCATCGGTCGCCTCCAGACCGTTCACGTGGGCCTGCCGGGCGGGCATAGCAACCCGCGCGAAGGCCGGTCTCCGGCGGTGATGCCGGTGCCCGAAGAACTGGATTATCAAACGTGGCTGGGTCCGGCCCCGGACGCCCCCTACACGCTCGATCGCTGCCACTGGACCTTCCGCTGGAACCTGGACTACTCCGGCGGCCAGCTCACCGACTGGGGCGCCCACTTTATCGACATGGCCCACTGGGGCATGGGCACCGAGTTGACCGGCCCGGTCGAAATCGAAGGCCGGGGCACATTCCCCCCGTCGGCCGAGCTCTGGAACACGCCCACGAGTTTCCACGTTGAAACTCGGTATGCCGACGGCGTCCGCATGGTCATCTCCAACAAAGGCGGCGGCGTGCGATTCGTCGGAACCGAAGGCCAGGTCACGCTGGGCGGATCCGAGCCGAAATCCATCTGGCAGTCGAGCATCGGCCCCGACGAGATCCACCTCTACCAGAGCGACAATCACTACCGAAACTTCGTCGATTGCGTGATCAGCCGGCGGCGGACGGCGGCGCCCGTGGACGTGGCCCATCGCTCCATCACGCCGGCCCATCTGGGCCAGATCGCCATGATCCTGGGCCGCAAGCTCACGTGGGACCCGGAGAAAGAGGAGTTCGTCGCAGACGAACGCGCCAACGCCCTGCGCCGCCGATCCTACCGCGCCCCCTGGCGCATCTGAGCCGGCTTGGAACGTGTGAGGAAAGGGGAAAGGCGCAGGCCTGGGATTTCGGAATGGATGAGAGTATCAGTTATCGAAAGCACTACACCGTGTGTTACAACAGATTCAACAGAAGATGCCAGATTCCGTTGCTTACTCCAAGGAGAGAGTTCAGAATGAACCGGCCTCTGATTGTGTCGTGGTGGTTATTGGCGTTGTTCTTCTGCGGAATTGTTGATTCTCAGGGCAGCCAGCGGCAAATGCCGCGGGAGGATGTGGTCGAGATTCCGGCCATCGAAGAGGGCCTCTGTGTCAGCAATGTTTTCCAGACGAACATGGTCCTTCAGCGAAATAAGCCCGTTACGATCTGGGGCTGGGCGGATTCAGGTGAGGAAGTCACGGTCTCGTTTGCAGACCGGACCGCCGAGACCACCGCTACGGCGGATCGATCGTGGAGGGTAACTTTTGAGGCGATGCCGGCCAACAGTACGCCGCAGGTGATGACGATCAAGGGCAAGGATAAGACGCTGAAACTGAAGAACATTCTCGTCGGCGATGTGTGGATACTTGGCGGCCAGAGCAACATGGAATTTGAAATCGCCAAGGTGGACGACGGAGCATTGGAAATCGTCTCGGCCAACTTTCCCCAGATCCGGCTGCTGAGCATGCCCTGGGGCAAGGGCTTTGATTCGGTCAAGAGTTTTGAACGGCTTCACGAGTGGAGTTCGTGGTTCGGCCGGCATTTCCGCAAGGGTGACTGGGACGTCTGTTCGCCTGAAACCGTGAAGGAATTTACGGCGATCGGGTATATTTTCGGGCGACGCGTCCACATGGCTACTCAGGTACCGATCGGTCTCATCGATACGTCGATTGGCGGGACCACCGTGGAAACGTGGACGCCCCAGGCTGTTTTGCGTCAGATCCGGGGCCGCGAAACCAGGGAGAAACTCCAGGAGTGGCAAGACAGAATCGCGAGCTATGACGCCCAAGCCGACTTGCAGAACCGGATCGCCAATTATGAACGGAGAAAACAACAATTGGCAAAGCAGGGAAATCCATTGCCGGCAAGCAGCCGGCCCCCAAGTGACCTGCGGCCCGGTCCGGTTGCCGACAGGAACCGGCCCGGCTATTGCTACGCCAGTGTGATCCACCCCCTTGAGGGACTTGCCGTCAAGGGCGCCGTTTTTCACCAAGGCTATAACAACTGCTTTGAGGGATCTGCCGGAGTGCGAATGTACTACCAGGTCTTCGGAAAGATGATCACCGCCTGGCGTTCGGCGTTCAATGATGCACACATGCCGTTCTGTATCATTTCCCTGTGTACCGACGGGAAGCCGCAGACCCTGGATAACTATCTCGAACCGATGTATGACGTCGGTGCACTCATACGAGAAGCACAGTACAGAACCTTCCTGGATTTCTATGACGCCGGTGACAAGGGAATCGGTTTCGCCAGTTCTTTCGACCTCCGAAAAAATTGGTACCACCCGCAGATCAAGATTCCGGCCGGTGAACGTGCCGCCAAATGGGCGCTGGTTTCTCAGTACAATATCCTCACGGGCAGAGATGCTGATCTGTACTGGCTTCCTCCGTCGATAAAGGAGGTAACCATAGAGGACGGCGTGATTCGGCTGACGATGAGCACCTCCATCAAAACCAAAGACGACAGTGACGGCAAAATGATGGGGTTCGCGATCGCCGGCAAGGACCGCCGCTTCTATCCCGCCGACGTCCAGTGGTACACCGATGGCTCGGTGGACAACCGCAATCAGCCCAGGTATCAGCGAGACGTCCTCGTGCTGAGCAGCCCCTTTGTCTCCGAGCCGGTCCATTACCGTCACGCCTGGGCCAGAAATCCAATCTCGAACGTCGTGAATGGACGCGGCATCCCCCTTGCCACGCAGCGAAGTGACACTTGGCTTCTCGAAGAAACTCCCGAGAAGATCGACACGTCGGGCAGCGCTTCCAGCAGAGCCATTGCCAACCAGATTCGCAAAATGCTCAGGCTGGCTGACATGGAGCGGCGTATCAAGGAGGCCGAAGCGACGATTGCAGAGCTAACACCCGTCTTCGAAAAGGCCCAGGCCGAGATGCAAAAGAAATAGGCTGCTGACGCAATGAAGAGCAAGGCCACGCCCGCAATCGCTACTTGCAGGTCTCCGAAAGACCGAAAGGAGGGGGCAATGATAAAGAAATTCTTCTTCTTTCTTTGAGCACCTGGCAGCAGCAGGTTCTGGCAAAGAACTGGGGTTATGCCGTTCTCGTCCCCGGCAGCATCCAGCCGGACCACGGCGCCGGGCTTCGAGAAGGGATTATTGGATTGGCCAATAAAGGGCGGCCCAGAAAACTCGACGACTGGGGAGCATTGCGTGCCTGGGCCGGGGGCGCCAGTCGGGCGATGGATTATTTTGAAACCAATCCCGATGTAGACGAGACCCGCGTGGCCATTGAAGGTCTGTCGCGATACGGCAAAGCAGCGATAGTGGCTTTGGCCTACGAACCGCGCCTCGCCATCGGCTTCATAGGCTCATCCGGGGCCGGGGGCGCCAAGATCCTGCGCCGAGTTTTCGGGGAACAGGTGGAGAACCTGGCTTCTTCCGGAGAGTAGCACTGGTTTGCTCCCAACTTCATCAAATACGCAGGCCCCTTGACGGCGCTGGATCTGCCGGTCGACGCTCACCAGCTTGTCGCCCTGTGTGCTCCCAGGCCGGTCTTCATCAGTGTGGGATCGCCGAATGTCGAAGGGCAATGGATAGATGCAAAAGGCATGTTTCTGGCAGGAGTCCACGCGGGCCCCGTCTATCAACTCCTCGGTAAGAAGGGATTGGGCACTTCGCAATTCCCTTCGCAGGAGACCACATTGCCCGAGGGAGAAATCGCATTCCGACAACACGCCGGAGGTCACACCGTCGGCCCGAACTGGCCCGTGTTCATAGAATATGCGGAGAGGTACTTTTCAAAGCAATGAGCAGGCTCACTGGAGGAAGGAGGGATGCAGAGCCGCCCCCTGGCTGTTATCCCAACGGGCTGACTCTGCAACCACCTGCGCAATGATGCAGGAACGTCCCTGTTGAACCTCCGGCCCTTGTGGTGAGGAGCGCCGGTCACTTGTGGCTCGCAGCCGCTCTCTTTCTCTTTCGTCTTCTCCAGAACACGAGGCCCACGGGGACGAGGCCCAGACCGGCAACACCGGCCTTGGCCTTTGCGGGGACAAACTGAAGAATGTCGGTCAGCGTCAGTTCCGTATAGCCTTCCGGTGGGGTCGTGTCGAAGATGGCTTCGTCAAGCTCAATGTTATAGTCCCCAAACGTATTGACTTCGTGGAGGTTCAGATCGTTGAACACAGACATGAAACACTTGCCGATCGCCAGGTCGCCTTCGACTCGGACCGGCAGTTGTTCTTCGATCCCGATCCAGACTTTCCCTTTGAAGGCCTGAATATCAAAAACGGCCTTGGGCAGAAGTTGTTTGATGGGTGCGAAGGGCTCCGTGTCATCGAATTCAAAGGCCTCAACCTCGATGCCGTCGATCTTCTCCCGCCCCAGCTTCTTGTAGTCGCCGCCAAGAAGCAGATTGAGGATGCCGTTGGGAGTGCCAAAGCTCTCCATTGCGGTCGCCAGGGCATCCATGGAAGCAAATTTCAAGTATTTCCTATACTTCGGAAATGCAATGAGAGTCTGGTCATCCGGGATATTAAAGGTGATTCGATAGATCAGTTCTCCCTCGGCGTATCCCTCCTCGACCAGGCCGTACCGAGTCGAATGATATTTCACGAGGTCGAACTTGCATTCTATCCCGTCGAATTCGAAGATGCGGTCGGGCTCGCCTGGATAGATGAATGTCTTTGTCCCTCGTAGTATCATTGTCTCGATACCGGCAACCTTCTGCTGAACCTCTGCCAGAACAACACCGCCGTTGCCCGGCGTCCAGCGGGGGCCGAATAGAATCAACGTCATGGCAAATACGATCACGGCCGCGGCTGAATATCTTGTCACTTTGCTTTCCATGAGGAACCTCCACATTCTAAGGGTCTTCGTCTTCGCGCTGCGGCTTGAGTGTTCGTAGCCGCGATGCAGTAGCCGGGCTTCGTCCTGGTGACTCGCGGCCCATTCTGCGAAATCGAACTTCTGTGCCTCCCGGCGGATATGCCCTTCCAGCAGGGGATCCAACCAGCGAGTGTCGTCGTTCTGCTTCATGGGACGATTCACCTCCGCAAGCCCGCGTTCTTCAAATGCACAGCCATCTTCTTCTTTGCCCGTCGGATTCTGCCGTCAATCACTTGCTCGGTGGCACCGAGAACGTTGGCCATTTGCCGGTAACTCATCTCGTTGTAGAACCGCAAGTACAGAACTTCCCTAAGATGCTCCGGCAGCTTCTGCAGCGCTTCGGCCAGGAGAGCCCTCTGATCGCAGCCCGGCTCACCGTTGCAGTCATGGCCCCCGCACGCCTCAGGAGGCTTTCTCCGCCTCTGCGATTCCCGCCGCATGTCCCTGGCGACGTTTCGGCAGATGGCAGCGATCCAGGGGCCAAACCGCTCCGGGTCTTTCAGCTTCCCGAGACCCCGGCACGCCGAGGCGAGTGCCTCCTGGGCGGCATCCTCGGCCAGGTGATGATCCAGCAAAATGGAATCCGCCACAGCCACCAGCGAATCGTAGTATCGCCGGCATAACTCGCCAAAGCTCGCCGGATCCGCCTCTAAAGCTCGTCGAACAAGTGTGCGATCTTCAAAGTCCTTCATCCGCCGTATCTTACCCCGAACAGCGCTGCTCTGCACTTCTACAGATATGTCTCAACTCGCAGCCAAAATCGGCGCAGAATCTGCCGAAAATGTCCAATATCTTCAAATCATGGAGTTGTGTAGTAGCCAGAATCTGGTTTAACAGCCACGCTACATCGGCCGTTGCCCTGCGAATTGGAATGTCAGCCGTTTCGTCTCTTCTTCTTTATTGCCTTCCGTCTCAGAGCTACCTCTTTCCAACGTTCCTTCTCCACGCGGTCGGCACTCTTGTGCTGTCGGTCGGATAGATATGCCATTTCCCGTCTCATTTTCCGGTAGCTTTCCAGTCTGTCCGGCGAGATTTCTCCTTCCGCTACCGCCTGAACGACCCGGCAACCGGGCTCATGTGTATGACTGCAATTGGAAAAACGGCATTCTCCGGCAAGACGTTCAATCTCCGGGAAGGCGACCTCGATCCCTCCGTCATCGTCCCAGAAGGCGATTTCACGAATGCCGGGGTTGTCAATCACCATCCCTCCCTGGGGCATCCTAATCAGATCCCGGGTGGACGTGGTGTGCTTGCCTTTCCCCACACTGTCACTGATCGAATCGGTAGGTTGTATGGTCTTGCCGCAGAGCCGATTCACCAGGGTGGATTTACCGGCGCCGGAAGACCCGACCATAGTGGTGGTCTGTCCCGGAGACAGGTATTCTTCCAGAGGAGCCAGCCCCTGGCAATCCAGTGCCGAAACCAGGTGTGTCGGGACCCCGAAGGCAACCGTTTCGGCTTCCGTGGCGAAAGGCGCCGGGTCCTGGTGAAGATCTGCTTTTGTCAGAACGATGACGGGATTCAGGCCGCAGTTGTAGACCAGAGTCAGGTATCGTTCAAGACGACGCAGGTTAAAGTCCCGGTCCAGACCGCACACGACAAACACGGTATCGAGGTTGGCCGCAATGACCTGCTCTCTCTGTGGCGGCCCATTCTGTTTGCCACGTGTGCCCGCCGCTCCCCGGGACAGGGCGTTTCTTCGTGCCAACACCTCGGAAATCACGGTATCGGTCGCAAGGACCCAATCCCCGATGACGGGATACAGGCAATCGGAGCGGTGCTTGAGCCTTCCCGCTGCGGTAGCGAGCCATTCTCTTTTGCCGTCACTGACACGAAAGCTGTTCTTCCTTACCCCGACCACTCGGGCCGGGATACGTTCGTCGTTGCAGAAATCATCCAGTTGCCTCTGGAAATGGGAAGTCCATCCCATCTGTGAAAGGTGCCGGGCCGTGTCGCTGGCATCTGTCCTGTCTGCATGTTCGTTTGCGCTCATTGTTGCGCTCCACTTCTTCTTGCCTTTGCTTTTGCGGCTATTTGTCAGTGCGTAACACCATGGGCGGCACACGCAGTCCATCGGTAATTTGCATTGATCTCTTGCGATCCTGGCGATTCTACGTGCCGCCGAGGTGGAGGAAGTCTCGGACGCCGGTGAGGATGATCTGGGCGGCGATCGCCGTGAGGATCAGACCGGTCAGTTTCATCATCATCTGCAAGCCCTTCTGGCCCAGTAAGTGTCCGATGGGCATGGCCAGGAACAGGAACAGCGAGATCATCAGGACGGCGAGCAGGATCGCCGTGGCCGCAACGACTTTTTCCTGCGTGTTGCCGACCTGGGTGCCGAGGACTAGGACGGTGCCGATGGTGCCTGGACCGACGATCATCGGGATCGCCAGGGGCACCACGGCAAAATCCTCATCCTTGTTCAGCGCGATTTCGGAGCGCTTGCCGCTGACCATGTGGATCGAGGTGAGAAACAGCAGCGTCCCGGCCCCGACCTGGAAGGCCGGCAGCGTGATGCCCAGGATCTTGAAGATCAGATTGCCGAAGAAGTAGACCGCCAGGCAGATGACCAGGATGGCGGTGCCGGTGCGCAGGGCGCAGCGGTGGCGCCTCGGTGCGTCCATGTCGCCCGAGAGCAGTAAAAACATCGAGACCGAAAAGAACGGCGACAGAATCACAAACACCTTGATGAATATATCGAGAAAGAGACCCATTCCCATTCCTTTCAGCACGTTGCAGGCCCTCAAGATCGCCCTTCGTGGGCGCATCCGCCCACGAGCTTCAAGACAATACCGCCTCCTCCCGAAAATGCAAGGCGATAGTGGCACACGATGGCCCTTGACCCTGCGAAGGGTGAAGACGACAGGGGGCAAAAGAGGGCAGGCTTTGGATTTAGGGGTTGACGGGGGATAAGGGACGGTGCAATCTGTGACCGTGCCGGGCAGGCCGGGAATTGAATATGCCAGGGGACAGTCAGCTTTTGCGGTGGACAACGATTGCGTGATTCTCGCGAAGACATGCTTGTGCTCTTGATGTTACTGTTGGCGTTTGTGTGTGGGTGCTCGTCGGGGCCGGAGGTGGCGGTGGGGCCGGTGGGGCAGTTTCCTTCTCCTATGGCGGATGCGATTCGGGGGCATGGGCGCGTTGAGAACGAAGATGTCCCGGGTGTATCGCTTCGTTTGAAGGATGTCTTGTCGAAGCCGGTGGAGGTCTTTTTCTGTGATCGGGGAGGCGCGGTCGATCGGGTGGATTTGCTCGTTCATTTTCATGGGGCCGGGTACGTGGCGCGGCGCGCGGCTTACGATTCGGGGCGTCCCTTCCTTCTTGCGGTCGTCAATCTCGGTTCGGGCTCGTCGGTTTACGAGCGAGCGTTTCAGAGCGAATCTGCGTTCGACCGGCTGGCTGAAGCGATCCGCGATTCTGTTTCGCAGAAACAAGCGGCGGAGATCGAGATTGGCCGGGTCTACCTGAGCTCGTTCAGCGCCGGATATGGGGCCGTGCGAGCGATATTGAAAAGTCATGCCTCGGAGGTGGACGGAATCGTGCTTCTGGACGGCCTGCACACCGATTACGTCCCGCCACGTCAAGTCCTGGCGCAAGGCGGAAAGCTCAACGACGCCAAGCTGAAAGACTTCGTCGCCTATGCCAGGCGGGCGATGGCGGACGAGAAGAAGCTCCTGATCACCCACTCGGAGATCTTCCCCGGCACCTACGCCAGCACGACAGAGACCGCCGACTATCTCATCGGCGCTCTGGATCTGCAGCGCCATCCGGTGCTCCAATGGGGCCCCGTCGGCATGCAAATGCTGACCGAGACACGCGCCGGCGGCCTGACCGTCCTCGGCTTCGCCGGCAACACGGCGCCGGACCATATCGACCATCTCCACGGCCTGCCCGCGTTTCTCAAGATGCTCCTGGACGAGTAGGACCAGCATGGGCCAAAGCCCATCCTACCGCCCATCTACGCATCTGCCCTTCTACTGCCCGCAAAAGGCAGAGGATCGAAACACACGCGAAACGCGAAACAAAGCCAATCGGCGTGGGCGCCGGGCCCGCTATCGGGGATGGGGGGCGGCGGGAAAAATCTGGGAAAGGACTGCGGTTTTTGGTTGCGGGGACGCCCGCGACGGAACATAATACTGAGTTTAGAAGTGTAGCATGGACCATGAGGAGTGTAAATGGGACCTGTACTAAATGGGTTGATCAGACTTCAGAGTGTTGAAAATCGTCTCCGCGCGGCCAAGGCAAAGCTGGCCCGCTGTCGTCGCAGCGTCATCATCCAAGAGAACCAGGTCCGAAGCCTCCAGAGCGCCCTCGAAGCCAAGAAGGAAGAAACGCTGTTGACGAAGGTCCAGTGCGACCGTCTGGAACTGGAGCTCAAGGCCCGGGACGAGCAGGTCAACAAGCTGCGGGCCTCGCTGAACAACGCCAAAACGAACAAGGAATACGCCGCGGTGCTGACACAGCTCAACACGACCAAGGCGGACAATTCCAAGATCGAAACCCAGATTCTGGAGCTGATGAAGGCGGTGGAAACGGACGAGCAGGAGTGCGTCACCATCGGCGAGCAGATCGAGGAACAGAAGAAAGAGCTGGAGCAGAAGCGGAAGAAGGCCGCAGCGTCGGGGACCGAGCACGAGGCCGAGATCGCGACGATTCAGGCCGAGTGGGACAAGGTCGCCGAGGACATCCCGCCCAAAGCCCTGGAAGCCTTCCATCGCGTCGCGGAGACCTACGACGGGGAGGCCGTGGTCAAGGTGGTCGAACAGGAGGGCAAGTCGGCGGCCTTCAGTTGCGGGGGCTGCTTCATGGGCATTCCCGCCGAGAGCGTCAATGTGCTGATGACCCGCGATGACATCATTCGCTGCCCCAACTGCACGAGAATCCTGGTGCTGGGCGAATCGTAGGGTGGATTCTCAACCCACCGGTAATGACGTCCCGTGCAGGAACGGGTGTGTCAAGGCCCCACCGAGCAGCTCGAGGGCGTCCGGCCGGGGACGCGGTCCGGCGGCGCCTGTGCCTTCGGTCGCGGCGTCGATAGCAACCACGCAAATCCGGTCGAGTCATTCGGAGGAACACCGTTGCCGATGAAGGTGATCGCACGCACGGATGGCGGCAGCCGGGGCAATCCGGGCCCGGCCGCTGCGGGTTTCGTTCTCGAGGACGCCACCGGCCGGCCCTTGCAGGGCCGCGCGTTCTTCCTGGGCGAAGCGACGAACAACGTGGCCGAGTACACCGCCCTGGTCAAGGCGCTGGAGGCCGCCCGGGACCTCGGGTCCGATCACGTCACGGTGTATAGCGACAGCGAGCTGCTCGTCCGCCAGCTCAACGGTCAATACAAGGTCAAGAGCGCTCTGATCCGCCCGCTGTACGAGCAGGCCGCCGCATTGACGGGGGAATTCTCGCACTGCTCCATCCGACACGTTACGAGGGACAAGAATGAGAAGGCCGACGCCCTCGTCAATCAGGCACTGGACGCCGGGCGTGACATCGAGGAAAGCGAGGCCGGGGATGCGGCACGACAGAAACACCTGCGTCTCGGCGTGCTCATCAGCGGCGGCGGGCGGACCATGCTCAACATCCTCGACCGGATCAACGACGGCCGGCTCAACGCCGGCATCGCCGTGGTGATCAGCTCGCGCTCGACCGTGGCCGGCGTGGGCCGCGCCCAGGACGCCGGACTACCCGTGAAGGTCATCCGCAAGAAGGACCACCCTGATATCGACGCCTTCAGCGAGCGAATCGTAGACGAGCTCAGTGCCGCCGGCGTGGACCTGGTCATCCAGGGCGGATGGCTGTGCCTCTGGAAGATCCCGCCGCAATACGAGAACCGCGTCATGAACATCCACCCCGCGCTGCTGCCATCCTTCGGCGGCCAGGGCATGTGGGGCCACCACGTGCACGAAGCGGTGCTGGCCGCCGGCTGCAAGGTCAGCGGGTGCACCGTCCACTTCTGCACCAACGAATACGACCGGGGGCCGATCATCGTGCAGCGGACGTGCCCCGTGGCCGACGACGACACGCCCGACTCGCTGGCGGCCCGCGTCTTCGAGCAGGAATGTCTGGCCTTTCCGCAGGCGATCGAGTGGTTCGCCGAGGGCCGGCTCCGGGTCGAGGGCAACCGGGTCAAGGTCACGCCGTAGCGTCCCGCCGGCAGCGGAGGCTCGCCGTGAACAAGCGTCAGAAATCGCTGTTGATCGAATCCGCGCTGGTGCTGGCTGCCACGGCGGCGGCCGTCGTGGGCATGGTCCACCTCAAGGATTACGTCAACCGCTCCGAGGCCATACGGGCGATGACCCAGCTCGGCCGACACGTCCTGGACTACCGCCAGAAGTACGGCTCGCTGCCGCCCCAATCGTTCGTCGACAACATCAAGGGCGATCTGGAGGGGGCCGTTCGCATGGGCAGCGTGCGGTACCGCGCCCTCCATATCGGCCCGAACGCCCCCGACGAGACCATTCTGGCCTACTCGCTCAAGACCCACCCGTCCTCGCTGCTCAGGGACGGCTACGTCGTCCTGCGCCTCAACGGCGCCATCGAATGGATGCCCGTCGGCCGGTTCGCCGCCCTCTTCGCCACGCAACGGACGCCCGCCGAGGCGCCGCTGCCCGTGCGATAGGACGGGCCCTGCGAACCCGAAAACGCGGATCGGCGGCGCTGCGAAGTGCCTGCGAACAAGAATCGGGCGAAATCGTATGTGCAAACGTAGGGCAACTGTGGTATAATATAAGCAGTTGCAGGATACGATCGCGTTGCCGAAATCGGCGGCAAGATCAGGCGGATTGGGATAGCGAGTTATGAGCGTAGCCTCTGACAACAAGAGGACAAGCCCGTATGCGTGTGGTTTCTGCGCGTGCTCCACTTGATGTGTCCTTGAAGCGGCGCGCATCGACCGCGCGCGAGACGACGAGCTGACCCACCCGCCGGGGCCGTGGCTGACAATATTCTGCGAGAAAGGGCGTAACGCAGCCGGCCCATCCCGGACTATACGCCAGGGAGGCAACACGCCCCCCCGACAACGGTCAAAGACGAGACAACTTTAGTGCTGAGGAGAGAACCATGTCGGCGAACGCAGATCGTTTTCGCAGAAGAGCGGCCATTTTCCTGGCGTGCGGCCTACTGACGGCCCACGCGTACGGATTTGCCGGAGGCACGGGCGAACCGAACGACCCTTACCTGATCGCCACGGCGGACCATCTGGCCTCCATCGGCTCCGACCCGACGCTGCTGGACAAGTACTTTGAGGTGATCGAAAACATCCGCTTCGATCCGATGCGGCCCTATCGAAGCGCCCCGATCGCGCCGGACACGCACACCGCCGACGGCTTTCAGGGCACCGCCTTCACCGGCCGGCTCGACGGGCAGAACTACATGATCCAGAACCTCGCCATCCAGGGCGGCGTGGGGGGCCATCTCGGTCTGTTCGGGAAGATCGGCCCCGGCGGCCGCGTATACAACGTGCAGCTTATGGGCCCCTCGGTCACGGGAGGCAGCGGCTCGGCCTGTCTCGGCACGCTGGCGGGGTGCGTCGAGGGCGGCCTCATCACCCGCTGTTCGGCCAGCGGCTCCGTCGGCGGCGGCAATGCAAAGTCTGTCGGCGGGCTGGTCGGCTTTCTCTGGCGCGGCGGCAGGATCATGCAATGCTCGGCCTCGGCCACTGTCAACGGAGGCGCCAACTGCCAACACGTGGGCGGCTTGGTGGGCAGCAATGGAGGTGACATTATCAACTGCTACGCCACCGGAGGCGTCTCCGGCGGCGGCGACAGCCGGTGCCTCGGCGGTCTGGTCGGGCACAACGGGGCCGGCATCGACACAGCGCCCTTCCTCAACGCCACCGGACACATCATTCAATGCTACGCCACCGGAAGGGTATCCGCCGGCGCCGGCAGCATGGACATCGGCGGCCTGGTCGGCGCCGATTACTACTCCTACACGGCCGGCAGCTTCTGGGACGTCCAGAAAAGTGGAGTCACCGGCAGCGCCGGGGGAAGGGGCCTGACAACGACCGAGATGTACGACAGGAACATCTATCTGGCGGCAGGCTGGGACCTGACCGGGGAACGTGCCAATGGCACCGCCGATCCGTGGCAGGCCGGAGGAGGATATCCGATGCTGTCGCGCTCGGCGCCCGTGTCCCTCAACGGCAGCGGCACGCCGCACGACCCCTTCAGCATTACCACTGCCGAAGAACTCGGCGCCGTCAACTACTACGACAGGCTGGCCTGCTACAAGCTCGACGACAACGTGGACCTGGCCGGCATTACCTGGACGATCGCACCGCTCTACGTCTTTGACGACCGTTTCGACGGCGCCGGCTACGTCGTTTCCAATCTGAGAATTCGGGGGCGTCGCTATCTCGGGCTCTTCGACGTGCTGGGGCCGAACGGACGAGTGAAGAACCTTACGGTGAGAAACGCCGAGGTCGTCGGTGAAAACGGCTCGGAATACGTCGCCGCTATGGTCGGATGCAACTGGGGCCTGTTCACCGGCTGCGAGGTCATCGGCAACGTCACCGGCAACGACGCAGTCGGCGGATTCGTGGGAGACAACACCAAGCGGGGCCGGATCGCCCGCTGCCGGACGGCCGGCACGGTCGAGGCGATCGGCGGCAGATTCTACCTCGCGGGGGGATTCGCGGCAGTCAACCGCGGCACGATCACCGACAGCCGGGCCCACGTCCAGGTCACCGGGACCCCGCACAAGCTGGGCGGCCTGGTCGGATCGAACAGCGGCGCCGTCACCGGGTGCTACGTCGACGGCCAGGTGACCGGCGACCGCTGCGTCGGCGGGATGATCGGGTCCAACGGGGGCAAGGTCTGCGCCTCCTACGCCACCGCCGATATCGTCAGCCGGGGCATGGACCCGCACGCCGGGGGGCTGGCCGGCGTCAACCGCGGAACCCTGGTCCACTGTTACGCCGTCGGTGCCATTCTGAACGAGTGCGGCGACAGTTCCTGTGTCGGCGGTCTGGTGGGAGGCATTCCAGGCGGGTCCGAGGCGGGCGCCGTCGTCAACTGCTTCTGGAACACGGACGTCAGCGGCATCCACGCCAGCGAAGGCGGGACGCCCCTGACGACCGAGGAGATGATGGACCCGCAGGTCTACAGCCGCAACGGCTGGGGAGGCGATCCGAACTGGGTGCTCAATCCGGGCGCCGATTTCCCCCGCCTCGCCTGGGAGGACGCAGGCGGCGGGCCGATTCCCGTCGCAGCAATCGACTGGTTTGCAGGCAGCGGGACCCACGACGATCCGTATATCCTCACCACCGGCGAGCAGTTGGCGCTCGTCGGCACGGCCAGCATTCTCTGGGACAAGACCTTCGCGCTGGCCCGTGACGTGGTCCTGACCGGGGCTGATTTCCCGCGTATCGGCGTTTGTCGCGGGACCGATTTCATCGGTACGTTCGACGGCGGCGGCCACGTCGTCAGCAACCTGTTCATCGATGCGAGCCGGGCCCCGGCGGCCTCGCCTCTGGGCCTGTTCGGCTACGTCGCCCCCCAGAGCTGCATCCGCGACCTGGTCCTCCAGAACGCCACGATCCAGTGCGGGCGGGGCTCTTTCAACGTGGGGATTCTGGCCGGCGTCAACGAGGGCGCCGTCACCGCCTGCTTCACCAGCGGCCAGGTGTTCGGCGGCGACTGCTGCGAATGTCTCGGCGGGCTCATCGGGCTCAACCGGGGCGTCGTCACCGATTGCGATTCCACCGCCGGCGTTTCCGCCGGCAGCCAGAGCGCCTATATCGGGAGCCTGGCGGGATTCAACGCCGGCTCCATCACCCGCGCCGACGACGATGAGCCGTAGGTCGCGCCGGCGGTGCTTCTGCCCCGTGCGCCGGCGCGATGGCGGGTACGGCGGCTCGAACCTCAGAGCCCCGCGGACCATGTCCTGTCCCTACCGCCGGGCTTCTTTGGAGCGTTTGGCTTTTCGGGGATCGTAGTTGGGATTGGGTGACATCGCCTGGGCGCCGACGTGGTGACGCCAGAGCGCAAGCATGCGGCGCATCTGTTCGGCCTTGGCCGGCATTTGCGCAGCCAGGTTGTCTCGCTCGCCGATGTCGTCTTTGAGGTGGTACAGCTCCAGGCGGTTGCCGGGCCCGCGGATGCTCTCGTCATACCATTCGATGAGCTTGTAGTCGCCGGCCCGAACCGCGCCGCAGGGTCCGATGCTGCTGCTGTGATAGTGCGGGTAGTGCCAGTAGATAGCCGGCCGGGCCAGAGAGGCCGTTTGCCTCAGCAGGCCCACGAGGCTCATACCATCGCCGGAGTCCGCGCCGGCGTCGTCGGTACCCAGGATCTCGCGAAACGTCGGAAAGAAATCCGTGCTGATCACCGGCTCGACGCAGGTGGTGTGTGGCTTCACCACGCCCGGCCAGCGGACCACGAGCGGCACCCGGATGCCGCCTTCGTAAAGATTGGCCTTGCCGCTGCGCAGCGGGCTCTGGCTGGCGGCGCTTTCCAACCCCCCGTTGTCGGAGAAGAAAACGACGAGCGTCTTGTCGGCCAGCTTCAGTTCGTCGAGCTTGCGCAGAATCCGCCCCACGCTGGCATCCAGATCCTCCAGCATCGCCGCGATGATGGGGTGGTTCTCGGCCTTGTCGGCACCCGGGCGGCTCTTGTACTTTTCCACCAGGCGAGCCTTGCCCTTGAGCGGGTTGTGAATGGTGTTGTGCGTGACATACAGGAAAAAGGGGCGGTCCCTGTTCGCTTCGAGAAACGCCAGCGACTTTTGCGTGATGGCCTCGACGTTGTGGGCGTCGGCTTCCGGATCGTGCTTGGAAGAGGGCTTGTACGTCACGAGCGATTCATCGAAGCCCTGCCGGTCGGGATTGTAGGGCAGGCTCTCCGGCGGCTTCTTGGCGATGCTCAGATGCCACTTGCCGAAGCTGGCCGTGGCGTAGCCCCGACTTTTGAAAAGCTCCCCGAGAGTCACTTCCTCCAGGGGCAGAAACTTCTGCCAGTCGGGCTGCCTCAGCCGCTCGTGCGGAAAGTTGCCCCCGGCGATGAAATCGGTCAGATGCAGCCGCGCGGGGTATTTGCCCGTCATGAGGCTCGCCCGCGTCGGCGAGCACACCGGACAGGCGGCATACGCGTCGGTGAACCGCATGCCCTGCGCCGCCAGCCGATCGATATTCGGCGTCTGGTAGAAACCGCTCCCGTAACAACCGACCTGCGACCAACCCAAATCATCGGCGAGAATAAACACGACGTTCGGACGGGACGGGATGTCCCCCTCTTCTTCGTCCGCTCCCATCGCCACGGTACTGCCGCCGGCAAACGGAATCAGGTACGCCGCGGCGCCCACGCCAATCGATTTGAGCAGATCTCGTCGACGCATCTGTCACTCCTTACCTTTTTCGCACAAAACGGCCCGCCAAAAAAGATACGCGATCTACCCAAAGAAAGAAAGCGCGTTTGGCACCATCGCGTTAGTCTGGCCGCATGGGCTCAAGCTGATCCCATTCATGAAAGGCTGCCGGTTGTCAAGGACTATTGGCTGTCGATTCATTTCTTCTTTGTTTCTGAATAATCGTTTGCTGGCTCGATA
>JAFGCA010000359.1 GCA_016932895.1 Sedimentisphaerales bacterium
GATGTATGTACGAGTACCGTGTCCCTTCGGTGAGCGTGCAGGCCAGCAGTTTTCCCGCGGGGGGGGGCGCCGGGGCCGTCAGGCGTGGGCCAACGCCGCGATGGTGTCGCGATACGTCCAGGGCAGCCATTGCTTCGGGCTGGCCGCCAGCCTGCCGGCGTGCTCGGTGAGAGTCTGCAGGTAGTCGAGGGCGTTGACGCCGTTGAGCTGGCATGTATGGATCAGGCTCATGAACAGGTCGCCGACGCGGGCGCCGTTCTGGGTTTTGTAGAACATCGAGTTCTTCCGGTGTAGGATCGCCCTTTTCAGGGCACGCTCGCAGATATTGTTGTCGAGTGGTGCGCCGGGCTGTTCGAGGAAGAGGGTCAGGGCATCCCAGTGCCGGATCAGGTAGTTGATGGCCTTGCCCAGGGAGGAGTTGGGTTCGACGAGGCGCTCATCGAGCTGGGCGTGACACCAGGTTTCCAGATCGTCCATCCACTTCTTGCTGTATTGCTGGTGATAGGCCAGCCGGGCCTGTGGGTCCATGTTTTGTTCCTGGGTGTAGGCGTCGTTCTTGTAGACCTCGGCGAGTTGATCGATCACATACCGGCAGGGCTCGGGAAACGCCTCGATAAGGTCGACGAATTCCCGGCGGGCATGGCCCAGGCAGTTGGCCAGCAATACCTCCAGTTCTTTGGGCAGGTTCCGGCTGAGGGCATCGCACATATGGATCGGCTTGCCCGCATCGGGGGCACGCCGAGCGAGCACGTCAGCCAAGTTCTCGCCGGCATGTCGATGCCCAGTGCGGAACAAGGCGACGCGATGCGAGCCTACCTGTGAGACGATCCCCGAGGTGAAGATGCCCCGTCGTTCTTGCTTATCGCCTTCGGCCGCCTCGCTCTGGTCGCGCTGTTTCATCAACTCCAAGACCTTCATGCCGGTGTCGTCGTTGTGAACGACCTGGCCTTGGGCGGCAGAGATTTCAAGCGCGTCAAGCACCGGCCAGAAGGGGGAGGCGGTTTCGGCGACCTGTTCCCACTGCACCGATGCCGGCAGAGGAATGCCCGCCATCCGCTCCAGGTTCTCCAGCCGCGCAAAGGGCATCCCGCTGCCGTACTTCAGCAGCGCGATCAGCACACCCACGCTGCGATCGTATTTGCGCTGCGCCACGTTCGCGGGGGCCGAGGCGGTAAACACCTTGCCGCAGGTATGGCAGCGCAGCCGTTCACATTCATAGACCGTCGCCGTGACCGGCGGCTGAGCATGGACATGAACCAACGGGCTGGGATCGAGTGCACGCAACTTGCCGCGGTTGCAGTCCGGACAGGGATCTCCGGCGTTGAGATCAGGATGCTTCACCGAGACCCGTTCGGCTCCGGTGTAGGCCACCGCACCGTTGCGCCCATGTCCTTTGGCCCTGGGCTTCGGTTCACCGCCGCTCTTTCCCGCCGGGGCGCCCCTGGGCGGATCGTCATCATCATCCCTCTTCCTGCCGAACAACCGATCTTTGCTTTCCGTTTTCGAGCCAAACAGGAGTCTCAGCAACCGGCGGATACTCGTGCCCTTCTTCTCGACCGCTTCGCTTAAGACCACCACGGTTTCGGCCAGCGATTCGATCAGCTCGGCATCCTTGGCGCTGACGCTTAACTCTCCCCGTTTGGCACGATCGCGTAGCGCCTTGATATCCTCACGATCCACCTCCAGGGGCTTCGGTCGTTTCATGCCGGCACCTCGCATAGGCGACGCCGGAAGTCCCGCCGCAACGGATAGCCCAGCACGTCCTTGATCGACAACGTGACTTGGTGGACCTTGTCCTTGATGCCCCGACCGGTCGTCTGTCCCAGGCAACGCCAGTTCGCCGCCCGGTAGCAGGTCCCCGCAAAGCGATCCCGGTCCACGAACGTTTCCAGATAGTAAATCGGATGCCCGTAGAGCGCCTCCCAGTCCGCGCTCAGACGCCGCGCCATCTGACCGAGGATATGACTGGCCAGGTGCCGGACCTGGACCCAGGGCAGGATCAAGAACCGCGTGTTATAGGCCAGCAGATGCAAGTTGCGCCGACGCACGGTCGGCGTCCACCCGATGAACCGGTCCCGCGGCCCCATGTGCCAGGGCGCGGAGCTCCAGGCCAGGCAGGCCACCGGCCGATCCCCGGCACAGACCAGGTACTTGAGGTGTTCACCCACCGGCTGGGTGTACCCCAGGTAGTGGTGCTGATCGAGCAGGCCGTTGAACAGGCCTTCCTGTTCAGTGCGCCGAACCTGATGGATGCACAGCGGCATCAGCGCTGAGAGCGGACCGTCGAGCGGGTTCTTCTCTGCCACCGGCTCACACGCCGGTCTGGCGCGCTGTGCCAAGGGGTTGGGCGGAGAGAACTTCTGGGCCGGCAACTCAATGTGTCCGGCCCGATGCAGCGCCAGCATCAGCCCGCGGCAGACCATGTCACGCCACGCGCCGTTGGCTTGTCGCCACTCCCACGCCCGACACACCAAGGTCGAGAGCTTCCGTCGACTGGCACCGGGGTTCTGCGCGATGATCTGCCGGATCGAGGCAATATCCTCATCGCTGATCCTGCGTCCGCGATAGCACAGCGCTTCGTTCATGTGCGCCAACGTAGCAGGCGCGAAAATGGAACGCACGCTTTTTCTTCAGCTCTTTACCGGCCCCATCCGCAACCCACGCCACAGCGGTTTCATCGCCGCTCGACTCGGGTCCCCATTCCACACAACCAACTGCAGATCCCGTGCATCCAGTTCCCGCACGGCGGCGGCCGCCGATTCCGGCCACCACTGAAAACGTCCCTTGCTCAACCGCTTCTGGCAAAGCCAGAACCCCTGGCCGTCGTAGACCAGGATCTTGATCGCCGTCGCCCGTCGGTTCCGGAAAACGAACACACAGCCCGAGAAGGGGTCTTCGCGCAGAATATTGCGGCACAGGCCGGCCAGGCCGTCTATCCCTTTCCTGAAATCGGCGGGCTCGACCGCTACCAGGATCCGCATCTGTGGAGCAATCGAAAGCATCCCGGCTTACGCCCCCAGGAACGCTTCCTTCATCCGCGACCAATCCACCGCGGCACCGTCGTGCACGCAGATCCGCATGCGCGTCCCGTTGCCCTTCTCCAACTCTAC
>JAFGCA010000360.1 GCA_016932895.1 Sedimentisphaerales bacterium
GTCGCGTCCCAGCCAGGCGCGCAAGCGAGACCGACCGAGGCGTGGCTCCAGTGGAACGAAGCCGGATTGTGGTTCGCCTTTGCCGCCCAGGACGCCACCATTATGGCTGCGCCGGCGACCGGAGACGAACATGCGGTGGATGCACAGGATCGGGTCGAAATCTTCCTGTGGCCCCAGAACTCGCCGAGCTACTTCTGCCTGGAGATCGGACCAGACGGGGCCGTCCACGACTATGCCGCGCGTGTCTATCGGCAGTTCGATGATTCTTGGACGGCTACGGGAGCAGAGTTGGCCGCGCGACGCACGGCGGATGGCTACACCGTGGAAGGTTTCATCCCCGTCGTCGCCCTGCACGCGATGGGCGTGCGCTCCTGGGAGCCTGGCACCCGGCTACATGTCGGTCTCTATCGAGCGGATTTCCGCTCCGAGGCGCCGGAGGACCCGATCTGGCTTACATGGGTGGAGCCGAATCTGCCCAAGCCGGACTTCCACGTCCGCGCCACGTTTGCCCCGGTCGTATTGGCGCCCTGACCGCCGCCAATAGCACGCGTAGGATTGCCCCATCAGCCCAGACGCCGCAGTCCTTCCCCGTATTCGCCCAGCGGCGGTTCACCATACTGTCGGACATAGTCGTCATCCACGTAGACGGCAAATGACGTGATGTGCCGAATCCCGCGTTCGGCATAGACCGCCAGGTCTTGGAGGAACACATCCCGTCGCCAAGACAGCTTCTTTTTGGCCTCGCGCTTCCAGGAACTGAAGAGCGACACATCCAGCCAATACTCCAAGATTTGCGCCGTGTCTTTCCCGAATACCGACAAGTTGGCGTCCAGCCAATCCAGATACCGCCCGTGCAGCCCTTCCTTGGCTTCGCGGTGACTGATCGGTTCGCTCCACGTTCGGCCGATCGGGGCGAACTCCAGGAAGATGCCGGGCTCCGGTTTGACCTGCACAGGCGCCTCCATGGTCCGCGCATAGGCCAAGTGTGCCAGAGTAGCCCGTGCGTCAGCCTTTCGCAGAGCCCGCAGCATTTCGTTCTCCAGAATCAAGGCCTGCTCGCTGTCCGAATAGACGCGGCAACGCGGGCACCGGCACATCGGCCGGCCGTCATCAATCCAATAGAAGTAACGGCCTGTGGTCGGCCGCAAGAGATGGGCGTATTTGACAACGTTTTCGCAAACAACCGCCACGGCGCGGGAAGAATGAACGCAGCAATTACAGTCCGGGCTGCGTTGCCCCTGCTCGTTCATACGGTACATCGAGGGATCTTTCTCGAAGAGATCACGCGGAAGCAGATCGCTCATGGCATGCAGCTCGTGCTCCACGTTGATGCCATGCCCTCGGCACTGAGCCAGGAATGCACGACCCCTATCGGTTTGCAGAAACCCCGATACCTCGCTCGGTGTTACGTGCGTGCCGATCGTCGTCAGTCCGGCTTGAGCCGCCCGCCGGGGCCAGTCCAAGGTCGATAGGTCGGGAGTTGTCAGAACCACTCCGCGTGTGGTGAAAAATGGTTCGTGCCCTTCTCGATCACTCCGTCCAGATGCTGATCTGTCGAAAAGTATTGGAGCAGAGGCAGCGATCTGTATACCAGCGAACAGAAACTGCCGGCGCGACGGATGGTTCTCAGATGCCGGTCCTTCATTCATTGCATTCACCTGCTCTCTACTTTGCTGGCATGGGCCAGTTCAGATGTTTGTGCAGGAACGCAAACGTGCCCTCTCCATTGACGCTGTGTCCGCCCTGGAAGAATTCGATCTCCGTGCGGTCCGCAATCCCAAGCTGGGCGTATAGCCAACGCACCTTGGCATACTCATACGCCACCCAGCGATCTTCCCCGACGATGTCGCGATGGCCGCGCTCGACCATGAAGGGCCGGGGCACCATCAGGTAGGCCATCTCGGCATAGTCGAATGTGTGTCCGAGGTTCCAGTACGGCATTTCCCATTCGATGCTCCGCATGAAGCTGAAAGTCTCGTCCGTCGCGGCCACCTTGTGCGTCCATTGATTGAAGTCGCCCGAGCAGATGGAAAGGCAGTACTTCTCGAGGATGGGCGGCACGCGCACAGCCGTCTCGCCGCCGTAGCTGAGGCCGTAGAACGCCATGCGCTCGCCATCCACGAACGGCAGCGTTTCCAGCCAGCGCAGAATCTGGTCATGCTGCGCGATGATGAACGAGAACAGCGTCGCCTTGAGGGTGTTCGCTTTGCGACAAAGCCAGCGATACCGGTCTTCGCCCCGGTACAGATTGTGCGGCGCGAACGTGATGAAGCCGCGCTCGGCCAGGCGGGCGGCGAAGTCGTTGTAGCCGGAGGAATGAGCGTCGATCGTGTCCCGCGGCAGACCATTGCGCCCATGCTGGCACACGACGACCGGACGCCGCTCCCCCGGCCGCAGATCCTTGGGCACCACCAGCACGCCCCAGGCGAACAAGTTCGGAAACACATCCAGCACCACGTCGTAGGCAACCCATTTCTCTGTGTCAAGGATGAGACGTGTTCGCGGATTGGCCGGCAGCAGGGGCAGCGCAAAGCGGCCCATCGCCTCCGTATAGAGTTGCTCGCGGAACTGCCGGGCACCTTCAGTGAAACGCTCGACAAGAAGCGTGTCGTGCTGGCGTTGCGTGCTCCAGCGGCGCTCCACCAATTCCGGCATCACCTTGTAGAGAAAGAACTGGTCGCGTACATGGTCCGCCTCGCGCACGAGCGATTGCACGTGATTCTCCAATTGCTGCACGGCTCGGTGGTGCCGTTCCTCGGGCCGGAAGGCGCCGCGTCGGTCTGTCGGGATCTCGGCTGATAGAGCGATCTCGGTCCGGACTCCCAACCGTTGGGTGAACTCGTCGAGGGCACGAACCGACCCCGGCCCGACCGGCCGACCGTCATCGTGGACCAGCACCGGTCTCGTAAATCCGGCAGGCACGGCAATGCGCGCGAACTCCTGCGCCACAGACGAGTACTCCGGCGTCCGCCCATCCCCCTTGTGTCCCGTCACCGTCGGTACGGGACTGTATTCCACCACCAGCGATCGCGGCAGAATCAATGAGGCGATCTCGGCATCGCCAAACTGCTCCAGGAGACTCCACACGTTGCGGTAGATCGGCTCGGCCCACACGTTCTCTCGCGCATCGAAATAGCCGCTCACCAGCGCTGCGTCGATCCGGGTATCAAGAGCGGCCGCGTAGAACGCGATCAAGCCGCCTTCCGCGTAGCCCACCACCCCAATCTTCGCGGAGACCTCCCGCTTCTCAAACCAGTCCACGGCCGCCAGCACCTTCTGCACCTCGTAGCCGATGATGTGCCGGCCCATGTGGTACGCCTGCCGGTAGATCCATTCGCGGTACGTCTGATCCGATTGTTTCAGCGCGGGATCTTTAGTGTCCAGCTTGCGGCGGCTGACCAGCGTGGGAAGGACCAATTCAAACCCATGCTCCGCCAGACGGCGCGCGAATTGCGACTCGGGCGCCACACCCGCCGCCAGCCCGAGAACCTGTTCCGGCGTCTGGTCGGCGTCCGGCACAACAATCAC
>JAFGCA010000361.1 GCA_016932895.1 Sedimentisphaerales bacterium
AGACGATATGAGCCCATTTGTCCTCATGCTTCATCAGCCCGGCCGTGGCGATGAGGACCCAGTGATCGGGCTCCACCTTCTCTTTGTCCGCCCGGACGCTCGCCAGGTAGGCGATCCCCTTCGCCGCCGTATGCAGGTAGGTGTCGGAGGGGTCCTTCTCGTAGAGCATGACCAGCCCCAGCGCCGCTTCGCCCGGATAGTAAAGCGAGATCCACTCATCGCACCGGCCGCCCTCGCTCGGAACGTATTTCGAGTAGAAATTGCCGTTCTCCTTCTGCATGTAGACGAGGAAGCGTCCGAGCTTGCGAAGCGTCTCGGCGTCCACGAAGCCGGGACGGGCCTGTTCAACGCTCAGCAGTCCCACGAGGCCGAGCCCGGTCCCGCCGAGCTTGACCTGATCGGGCTCATTGCTGAAAGTCACGTTGGGTCGGGACCATACGGCCAGCAGGTCCTTCTCTCCCGGGACCGGGGCCACCGCCTTTTCCAGCAGGAAGGCGCCCGCCTTCTCCATCGCCGCTCGCATCTGGGTGCTCGGGACCATGCGGTGGTATTCGCCCATGGCGTAGAGGGTCCCGCCGTGCCGGACGATGTTGTACTTCTTCCCGACCTCAACGCCCGCTTTCATGTTGACCACGTAGGTGAAGGTTCCGTCTGCCCGAACGTTGCGCACGATATACCGAGCGGCCCGGTCGATGGCCCTTTCGATGTTGGCCTGCGATAACGCGGTGGCCCGGTTGGCACGGGCTGCCTCCGTCGTGCCCAGCAGCGTGATAAACGCACAAGAGCAGATGATTTTGTGGTGCAAGCTGCGTTCGTTCATTCTCTTATCCGCAAGAGGGTACAGGTTTCGTTGGCATTGCATCGTTCGGCTTTCGCCCGTGGCGAACTGCGCATTTCTTTCTCCCCATTTCATAGTCTACCTCGGATTGACCCTCGCGACAAGAACGGCCACGGGCGCGGTCATCGTTTGACGTTACCCTTTTTCCCCGCACGAGGTCCCGGCCTCCTTTGCGATTCGCCTGAGCAGGCAGCAGAAGATCACCCGGTGAGCCGGACAGAAGGCATACCAGTAGAGCAGACCGAACAGGCCTTTCGGTGCGAAGAATACGGTTTGCGTCAGATCGCAGCGGTTGTCGCCGCGCGGCTCGGCCTGAAACTGGACCCAGCCCCGGCCCGGGAGTTTCATTTCGACGTACAGGCGCAGCAGGCGTTCGGGCTCGACGGCCTCGACCCGGTAGAAATCCACGACGTCGCCTTTTCGCAGCGGGCCTCGTTCCGGCCGCGTTCGACGCAGCCCGACGCCACCGATCAGATGATCGACCCAGGCGCGCAGCCGCCAGGCCCAGTTGTAGCAGAGCCAGCCTTTACGGCCCCCGAGGCTGGCGAATACGTCGTAGACTTTCGCCGCCGGCGCCTGGACCGGGCGGCGGCGCCGCTCGACGATCATGCCCTCCAGAAGCTTGGAATGCCTTGTTTTGCCCGCCGACTTCTCGACCGGAAACAGTTGCGCCACCCGCGGGGCGAATCGCTCGGCCTTCAGTTCCGCCAGGGCTTGCCGGACGGCCGTCTCGTAGTTTGCCGGCCGGATGTCGGGAAAGAGTGTGGCTGCCTTGTCGTTACGGACCACGACTTCGTTTCGCAGTCCCTCGATGAGCGGCCGCGCGTACGCCGCACCCACAGGCGTGACCCAGTGGACCCAGTACGACGACAGGCGGGGCGTCAGAACGGGGACCGGGATCAGGAATCGGCGCAGGGCCCGCACGCGGGCGTAGCCGGTCATCATCTGACCGTAGGTCAAGATGTCGGCGCCGCCGATCTCGACGGTTTCGCCGGCGCTGGCGGGCGTTGCCAGAGCCGCGGTGAGGTACGCCAGCACGTCGTCGACGGCGATCGGCTGGGCCCGGGTGTACACCCATCGGGGGCAGATCATCACGGGCAGACGCTCGGTCAGGTTGCGGACCATCTCAAACGAGATGCTGCCGGCCCCGACGACGACCGCCGCGCGGAACTCGGTGACGGGAACGCCCGCCTCGCGCAGCGCCGCGCCGGTTTCGTGCCGCGAGCGCAGGTGTTCCGAGAGATCGGCTTCGGGGTCGCCGAGACCGCCAAGGTAGACGATTCGGCCTACTCCCGCCTGCCGGGCGGCCCGGGCGAAATTCCGGGCCGCCGTGATGTCGCGCCGGCGAAAATCAGGACCGCTCGTCATGCTGTGGATGAAATAGAACGCCGTCGCCACGCCTCCCAGCGCCGGCTCCAGCGTCTCGGGACGCAACGGGTCTCCCCGAACGACCTCAACACGAGACGACCAGGAGCACCCCGACACTCGCGCGCGGTCCCGCGCCAGGACGCGGACCGGGTATCCCCTCTCGAGAAGCCGGGGGACCAGCCGGCCGCCGATGTACCCCGTGGCGCCCGTGACCAGAACCGTGTTCTTCTCGTTCATCAGGCCCCGCGTTGGCGCATCGCAAAAACCAATGCGCGGAGTTTATACGTTGGCAAGATCGAAACCGGCGCGATACCGCTCCTGCACAAAGGCTTGCGCTTCCGGAGCGTTCGTCACCTTCATGTTCGGGCCGTCCCAGAGAATCTTCTTTTTGGCGCGAATGGCGACGTCGCCGAGCAGGACAAACTCGGTCAGGCGGGCGCCATAGCTGAAATCGCTGCACGCCTTGGGCCCGCCTTTGCAGGCGTCGAGCCAGTTGCGATGGTGGCCCGGGCTGCGCGGCAGTACCTTGGGGGGCCGGCCGTATTCGCGCATCTTCGTCTCGGGGATGAGCCGCGGGGACTGGCTCCAGCCGCCGCCCATGATCGTGCCCTTGTCGCCGAAGATCAGAATTCCGTTGCCGCCTTCACCGACCCGGCGGCCTTCCTCGAGCTCGGCCGGTCGCGGCGGGCGGAGATTGCCGTCGTACCAGTGCACCGTCACCGGGCCCCGGTCGCCTTGCGGGCCGAACTGCCAGATCACGTGGTTGTTGGGCCCGATGACCTCGGAGTCCACGAATTCGGTCTGGACCGCTTCGACGCTGATCGGATGGCCGAGCTTCAGGGCGGCGAAGGCCGGGTCGAGGTTGTGCACCGACATGTCGCCGACGCAGCCGGTGCCGAAGGCCCACCAGCCGCGCCAGTTGTAAGGGGCGTAGGCCGGGTGATACGGGCGCGAGGGCTTGGGCCCCAGCCACAGCTCCCAGTCGAACCCGGCGGGGATCTCGGGTCGGTCTTTGGGCCGACCGCGGCCGCTGGTCCAGCCGGAGGCGCTGCTCCAGGCGTGCACCTCGCGGACCTTCCCGATCGCACCGTCCCAGATCAGCTCGCAGGTCAGGCGGTTGCCCTCGCTGCTGCGGCCCTGGTTGCCCATCTGGGTCGCGACGCCGGCTTCCCGGGCCGCTTTGGCGACCATGCGGGCCTCGTAGATGTTGTGCGTCAGCGGTTTCTCGCAGTAGACGTGTTTGCCGCGCTGGATGGCCGTGACGGTGACGAAGGCGTGCCAGTGGTCGGGCGTGGCGCAGAGGACCGCATCGACGTTTTTCTCCTTGTCGAGTAGCTTGCGGAAATCCACGTAGTCGTTGCACTTGTACTGCGGATTCTTCTGCGAATAGTGTTTCTCGATCTCGGCCTTGACCGGGAGGCGTCCGGCCACACCGCGGTAGTAAAACCGGCTGTAGTCGGCCTGCTCCCTCGGATCGGCGACGGCGACGATCTGAGCGTCGTCCTGGCCGAACAGGCCCCGGGCGTTGGTCCGGCCTTGCCCCCCACAGCCGACAATCGCGATATAGACCTTCTCGCTGGGGGCCACGAATTTCGGTCCGCCCAGCACGTGCCGTGGCACGATCGTAACCGCTGCCAGCGCTGCGGCCGCTGAGCCGATGAATTGCCTCCGCGTAATTTTTTTCTTTGCGTTCATGCCAATCCTCACGATTCAACACAAATGAGCGTGTATCCCGGCCTCTCCGGGACCGCCGGATACCTTATCATAATCACGCGAAAACCGCTATTGGCAATCGTGCCCGGAGACGGCTGGGGCCGATCCAGGCGGTGGAGGGCCAGGTGAAAACCCGGGGCGTTCTTGGGGATTTTCGGTTCGCCAGGCCCGGTCCCTCGGGAGTTTTCTGCGGGCCCCTTGACAGCGGAGCGGCAAATTTGGTAAAAATAGGGTGTAGCGGAAGTAGGAAGGATCCGCCCGTCCGGCTGGCCAAGGAGCGCGGAACATCGGGAGATTGCAGGGCGACGGCGGACTTCGAATGTGGAGGGGGGGAGGAGTAAGTGATGTATGACTGTATGTCTGTTCATGTCGCGTCTTTTTCCGTAGATTGGACTGCCCGCGCCCGCTTCGCAAGGCGCCTAAACCGGAGCCAAAACACAGCATCTATCCTTTTCATCCAACAGCCGTTGGGGCCTGAGCCTGCGTTCGCCGGGCCCGGGGCGGAAAGGAGGTTGACACAGTTTCAACAATCGTAACGAAGAATCTCAACCGGGTAGATTCTCCGTGAGAAGGACAATCGTGTCCGCAAACGTGATGGCACAAAGTATCACCTTTGTAATGAATCGGAAGGAGTGTTACCATGAGTAAGAAAACAGTATGGCTGCTTTCTTTCGCCCTGGCGCTGGGACTGATCTCCACGGGTTACGGCGACGTGGTCTTCGATTTCGAGACGGGGGCGCAAGGTTGGAGCGGCCTCAAAGACGGCACCGCCCCGACTGTTTCGTCCGAGACACACAGCGCCGGCGGTAGCCAATCCCTGCGCGTCACGATCGACGAGGCCGCACATGACCAGCAGGAAGCCGGCTGGGCCTCGCCCCGGGACTTCACGGCGGACCAGGCGGCGGGCGGTCTCGATACCCTGTCGTTCTGGTATCGCGTCGACGACCCCGATCTTGACGGTGGAAACTTTGTCTTCCACTGGATCATGAGCACCGAAGCCTGGAGCGGCGGCGGCTGGTACGGCAACGGCCTCTGGGGCGTAGTCGTCGCCGACGGCCAGTGGCACGAGCAGACGGCTGACCTCACAATTCTGGGCGAGGCCGCCGGGGGCTGGCAAGGCACCTGGGGGGACCAAGCTGCCTGGGATTTCAGAGACGATCTGTTCTACTCGTTTGAGATCGCCGTCGCGTCCACGGACAATACCTCGGGCAGCGACATCTACATCGACGATGTCAAATTCCTTGGCGCCGCGGCGCCTCCCTCCGAAGCTATTCTGGTAAGCGACTTTGAAGGCGGTCTCGACGGCTGGTATACGGATACCTGGACCGCCGGCACCATCGCATTGAGCACCACCGGTGCAACAGAGGGCGCAGAGGCGATGCAGGTGGAAGGTCCCGGCGGATGGCAACAAATGACCAAGGTGGACGCCAAGCCTCACCTGGCGGCGCTGGCAACCCCGGGCGTTGCGGTCAGTGTCGACGTGACGGCGTTTCCTGCCGACATGACCACGACGTGGATGGAGGTCGGAATGGTCATCAACTCCACGGATGACGTCGGCTGGATTGACCTCGGCCTCCAGGGCATCACCCTCGACGGGCAGCCCCAAACGCTTACGTGGGCGATTCCGCAGGATGCGACGGACAAGATTGCCACCGCGGACGACACCATCGGCTGGTTCGAGCTTCTGCTGATCTCGAATGTGGACGAGGCCTCGACGGTGAAGTTCTACGTCGACAACGTCCAGATCGTCGGCGTCCCCGTGGCTGCCGGCAAGAACACCGATTTCATTCTGGGCAACTGGGAGCAGGATCTGGATCGCTGGGTCGTAGGCGCCACCGCCGACGTGCGGTACAGTGACACGAACGGCGTGACACTCGACACGTACAGCCTCGACGTTTACACTCCCACGGGCGAGTGGGCCAATGCTCTCACGATGAACCTGCTCGAGCCGAACAACGCAGATGTTTTGGCGGCCTTCCGCGCGAACACCAAGGCCACGGTCGACATTACGCATCTGGTCGTCGACTGGCCGGTAGGCGACATTCCTCCGTGGAACGGCACCCACCTGATCATCAACACCGACGCTGCGGCTGTGCCCACCCACGCGGCTGCCAACGATGGCAGCGGATATGTGAACCTGGGTTACCGGGCGGGCTGGAACCAGAACGAAGGCGACAGGACGGATTCGGTCACCTGGGACTACAGTCAGCATATCAGAGAGATCAACGCCAACTTTGACAAGGTCACCTATCTCGAACTTCTCATAGTGGTCAACGCCAACAGTGCGGAGTACGGCGGCTGGGTGTGGTTCTACCTCGATAACATGATGCTATCCGGCGGCGGCATCCCCTTGAATCCGCAGCCGGCCAACGGGGCCAAGGACATCAACATCGAGACCCTGCTCGGTTGGGATGCGGGTATGTTTGCGGGCTCACATAACCTGTACCTGGGCACGTCGCGCGGTGCGGTCGCCGCTGCCGAAGGCGACAGCGACCCGGACGTGCTTTTCGTTTCGCTCGACGGAAGCAGCTTCGATCCGAACGACCTGGAATTCAACACGCAGTACTTCTGGCGGATCGATGCCGTCAACGACGTGAATCCGGACAGTCCGTGGGTCGGTGCGATCTGGGAGTTCACGACGGGCAATTTCCTGGTCGTGGACGACTTCGAGAGCTACACCAATGAGTCGCCCGATCGGGTCTTCCAGACGTGGGTCGACGGTTATGGCTTCTCGGAGGACGAATGGTATCCGGTCGGCAATCCCGGCAACGGCAGCGACGCGGCCGTCGGACACGACATCTGGTCGCCGTTCACGCCGTATGCGACGCTCATGGAGACCGAGACGGTCCATGGCGGCAGCCAGGCGATGCCCCTGTACTACGACAACCAGACCGCCGGGTTCTCCGAGGCCACGCGCACGTGGACTGAGCCGCAGGATTGGACGATCAACAACTTCAATGCGCTGATGCTCTTTATTTACGGCCAGGCCGGCAACGTGGCCGATCCGCTGTACGTCACGCTGACGGACGACGCCGGCAACTCCGCCACGGTGACGTACGATGATCCGGCCGTCTTCACCAACGAGGAGTGGTTCTGGTGGCAGATTCCAGTCGCCGATTTCGCCGGCGTGGACATGGCGTCGATCAAGACGATGGCCATCGGCGTCGGCAGCAAGACCGCCGTATCCGGCGCTGATGGAATGCTGCTGATCGACGACGTCCGCGTAGGCGTTCAGCCAATCGGTCTGGTCGCGCACTATGAGCTCGAAGGCGATCTGGCGGACAGCTCCGGAAACGGCCATGATGGCGTCTTCGGCGGCGACCCGAACTTCCCGGCTTCGTACGTGGCCGGCCCCGCCGGTTTGGGTCAGGCCATGCTCTTCGACGGAACCGGTGGCCATCAGAACGTCGAGTTGGGCACGTTCAACCCCTCGGCCGCGACCGGCCAGCTCACCGTCGCCCTTTGGGCCAAGTGGAACGGCCTGAGTGACCAGTGGCAGGGTCTGATTGGCAAGCGCGACAGTTGGGCCGTGGACGATATGCTCTGGGATATCGAGGCCAACCTGGACACCGGTACGATCGGTTTCCGCCGTATCGACAGTTACCCGGATAGCGGCGGTAGAGTACTGCCGATAGGCGTGTGGACGCACATCGCTGCGACGTTCGACGGAACGACTGCAAGGTTCTACATCGACGGCGAGGAAACCGGCAACGGTGCCTTCTCGTTCGGTCTCGACAAAGAGGCGGCCTTGCACTTCGGTTCCGGCGATCCGAACGGCGGCAACGCCTTCAACGGTGCGATCGATGACGTGCGCCTCTACGATATCGCTCTGTCTGCGGACGAAGTCAATGCGCTTGCAGGTAACTAAGAAGCAATAGTGCTTGGCCGGTCACATGATCTGCCAGGCGTAGCAGTGGTATATTGGGGTCCGCGCCGAAAGAGACGGCGCGGACCCCTTGCGTTGCGCCGCGGTTTTGGGTAAATATGAATCACAGCTTTCTCGATAGAAAGCACAGCCGAGAACGTTAAGTGTGAATCGTGAAGGGTGAAGCGGTTCTCGTAAGAATCTTCGCTTCATGCCTTTTTGCTGTTTGCCTCTTAGTCTCGTTGACCGGGTGGCAGCGTCAAGGGCGCAGGCCTTGGCGATGGGATCACTCGAGGGGCGAGCGGCCGTAGCCGTAGGGTGGGTCCTTGCCCCACGTGTTTTTGCATGCGGGTCTTTAGGCGTGTTGAGAACCCACCCTACCGTGCTGGTTTCGCCGGACCTACGAATCGCGGCCCCCCGCGGCGGGCGGCCTGGATGAGAGGGTCTCCGATGCGCACGAAAGCCATGGGTGTAGGGGCAATTGCCGTCGCCGCCGGGTTGGGCGCCGTGGTGATGGTCTACGCGCTTCTCCAGTCGGCGTCGCTCGACGTCGAAGACGTGCTGGCCGTGTATCGGGAGCAGGCGGATTACGAGGGGATTGCCGTGACATATCCCGTCGACGGGACGGTGTTTCCACCTGAAATGGTCGCTCCGACGATGCAGTGGCAGGACGAGAACCCCCGCTGTGAGGGCTGGCTGATCCGCGTCGAGTTTCCCGACGGCGCCACGGCGCTGAACCGCCTGGCGTACGAGCCGCGGTGGACGCCGCCTTCCCAGGACTGGGAGTTCATCCGGCAAAAATCGCTCGAACGTGACGTGCGGATCTGTATTCTCGGTTTTGCCTCGACCGGCGAAATCGAAATCCTCTCCGGCGCGAAGGTTTCCATCCGCACCTCCGGTGACGAGGTGGGCGCGCCGCTGTTCTATCGCGAGGTCAACCTGCCCTTCATCGACGCGGTCAAGGACCCGTCTCGCATCCGCTGGCGCTTCGGCCCCGTTTCGTCGCCGCAGCCGCCTCCGGTGGTCCTGCAGAATCTTCCCGTCTGCGGCAACTGTCACTCCTTCGACGCCGAGGGCGCGACGCTGGCCATGGACGTGGACTACGCCAACAGCAAGGGCTCCTACGTCATCACTCGCGTCAAGGAGGAGATGACACTGGCCGAGAGTGACATCATCACCTGGAACGAGTACCGCAAGGAAGACAAGGAGCAGACGTTCGGCCTGCTCTCGCAGATCTCGCCCGACGGCCGCTACGTCGTCAGCACCGTCAAGGACAAGTCCGTCTTCGTGCCCAAGCCGGGGCTGGCCTTCTCGCAGTTGTTTTTCCCGATCAAGGGAATCCTGTGCATCTATGACAGGCAGACGCGGACTTTCAGCGCCCTGCCCGGTGCGGACGATCCGGAGCTGGTCCAGAGCAATCCCACCTGGAGCCCCGACGGGAAGACCATCGTCTTCGCCCGGGCCCGGGCCTACGACCTCAAGCATACGCTCGGCGGCGGCAAAGTGCTGCTGACCCGCGAGGAATGCAAAGAGTTCGTCGAGGACGGCAAACCCTTCCGGTTCGACCTGTACCGGATCGCCTTCAACGAGGGCAAAGGCGGGACGCCCGAGCCCATCGAGGGGGCTTCGCACAACGGCTTGAGCAATTTTTTCGCGCGCTACTCGCCCGACGGTCGCTGGATCGTGTTCTGCCGGGCCAAGAGCTACATGCTCTTGCAGCCCGACAGCGAGCTGTATATCCTTCCGGCCGAGGGCGGTACCGCCCGGCGGCTCCGCTGCAACACCGCCCGCATGAATTCGTGGCACAGCTTCTCGCCCAACGGCAGGTGGCTGGTCTTCTCG
>JAFGCA010000362.1 GCA_016932895.1 Sedimentisphaerales bacterium
ACGACGATCCGCACGAAACACGTCGTCATCAACAACACCGCCGGCGCCAGGCTCAGCACCGTCAACAGCAGCATCACCTGGATCGTCGAACTCAGGCCGCCGGGGCTCGCCCACTGCTCGGGGCCGCCGGCCAACCCGTCGGGCAGCTTCAGCTCCATCGGCGCGGCTCCGCTCGACACGTCCTGGCCCACCGCCGGGTTCAACAGGCTCAGCACCGCCACCGCCGCCACCAGCCACGCCAGGGTCCGCCGCGCCCGGCTGGTGCGCCACGCGGCCGGCCCGGGACCAGTGCCTCTTTCGTCGAGGCAACGTGTTCGGCAAGAAAACCATCGGCCGACAAACCGACCCCTCCCCGTTGTGCGGCTCTTCCAGCCACAAAGCGCGGACGTTTCGCCCACATTCCTCGAGCCGGGCGAGACATCCGCGCTCCGGACGACACTCGGGCTGTGGTGACGTGGCCCCTTAAACATCGCTGCCCTCCCACGCTCGGTGCCGACGGTCGGACCGTCGTCCCAGAACGTCCGTGGTGTCTTCCTCGCCGAAGCGCGAGTCGTCCGGCTCGCGGCCGAACTGCTGAAGCACGTTGCGAAACGCGGCGGTCGCGCTGCCGGGCCGGGCCTGTTGGCAGAGGCCCGCCAAACGATCGACCTCCGCCGGATCGGTGATCTCGGTTAAGGTCTCCGCCCCGTCGGACGTGACCGAGACCAGCAGGAGCTTGTTTCCACAACGCAGCAGGCTGACCTGTTGGCGATGGCCCAACGGCGCGCGGCCGAGCACCTCGACCACGTCGGTGGGCAAGGGCAAAGAGCCCCGCGGCGCCGCCCGGCGGACTGCCCAGGCCAGCACGAGAATCAGCCCGACCACCAGCGCCAACGCCCCCCCGGTGGTAACGAGCATTTCCAGACCGCCGCGACCGCTCGTCGTCTCGCTTTTTTCGCCCCGGGCGGGCAGGCGCAGACCGGCGCGATGATTCGGAGGGCTCAGCGGCATGGCATCGTCGCCCTTGGTGGCTCCACTTCGCTCCCCCACCGGAGACGACGCCGGCGCGCCGCCCACGTCGCCGCCGAGGGCATGGCTCTGGTCGACCGAAGACGCCTGATAGGCGGCGGGCACAACCGATGTGTCCGGGCCGGGCTGGAACGCCGGCCGCGCGAACGGCGGCGGCGCCACAATCGGCCGACGGGCCGACGTCGAGCTCGCGCGCCGCGTTTCGGTCGACCGATCGTCCGTCGGCGACGCCTCCCCAGGCGGAATCGTCTGGGCAAGGAGCGCCGCGGGACTGATCCCGATCAAGACCAGACCGACGATTCTTGCGATCAGAGGCATCCTTGCACTTTCTCGCCCGTAGAGATCAAACCGGCCGTCGTCCATGACGCCGGAGAAGATAACCGGCACCGTTTACCCAGGGCCCGACCGGTGCTTCGCAGAATATGTGCCGGTCACCGTCTCGGCGCGCACTCTTTCCCGCGTGACGAGGCGGAATCTTACACGTTCCGGGAGTCCCACGATAGTCAAACTGGGCAAGCCGTCAGCACGGAGAGAGAGAATAGGGGGGATAGTGAGTCGGAGTGTTCTGGGGAAGATACCTCCGAGTCGCTGGCTGAGCGCGACGCCGCGTTACCCCCCGTATGTGTGAGGTAAGGGGATATCGACGCGCCGCGGAATCCATGGCCCCGTCGAGAAGCCAGCCCGCCCCGGCCGATGCGACCGGAGCAAGTTGCGGCCTCGAAGCCACAAATCCGTCACGGCTGGCGTTCCGAGCCCCCCTGCTTTCGCAGGTCGCTCAGCATCCGCGCAAAGCTCCGCTTCCTGGTGTGCGCCAGGGCGATTGTATCAGACTGGCCAATGTGGTATGAAACGCGGCACGGCGACTTGCCGGTTTCGTTGGACTCCGAGTTGTTGTGATGGCCGGCGACGAACGCGCGCTCTTCACGATTGGCCATTCCACGCACGAGCTGGCCGAGTTCCTGCGACTTCTAAGGAACCATGGGGTCGAGGCCGTGGCCGACGTGCGGTCGCAGCCGACCAGCCGGCTGGCGCACTTTGGCCGCGGCGAACTGGCCGATGCGCTCGCGGGCGAGGGGATCGAATACGTCTTCCTGGGCCGTGAACTCGGCGCGCGGCGGGACGAGCCCGAGTGCTATGAGGACGGGCAAGCGGTGTACGAGCGGATCGCGGAGCTGCCGGCCTTCCGCGAAGGGCTCGTGCGGGTGCTCGAGCGCGCGGGGCGGCAGACCCTCGCGCTGATGTGCGCCGAGAAAGAGCCGCTGGACTGCCACCGCATGATCCTCGTTTGCCGCCGTCTCCGCGGCCCCGGAATCGCGATCCGGCACGTCCTGGCCGACGGCACCGCCGAGGACCACGCCGACGCGGAGCGCCGGCTTCTGCGCACGTGCAGGAACAGGCATATTGATCATATTGATCTTGCCCGTTTTTTGTATTCCCGCTACTCTTTCCTTGCCTTGACAACTTGGTAAGATAGAGAGTGTGAGGAATTCAGTATGTGCCGGGAAGACGTTCTGTTGACGACTGGCTACGCGGGTCACGATCCAATGTCGTTTCTTGCGAAATTGCGAGAGCACGATGTCAAGGTGGTCGTTGACGTTCGGCAGAATCCCGTAAGTCGGAAGAAAGGGTTCTCACGGTCGAGGTTGTCGGCGTTTCTGGCGGCTCACGATGTCCAATACGTCCATGAGTCGGAGTTGGGCGTCCCGATTTCGCTTCGCAGGAAGCTGAAGAGCAAAGAGGAGAATCTGGACCGCTACTTTGTTGGTTTCCGGGACTACTTGGCTGGCTGTGGTGCTGCGCTGGACCGAGTCTACGAGTTGGCAATACAAAAGCGCTGCTGCCTCGTCTGTGTGGAGCATCTTGCGACAGAATGCCACCGCAGCATTGTCGCCGAGTTGGTCGAGGCTCGAAACGGCCATGCGCTGAAGGTTGTCCATGTATGAGCGACCAATGGCTCGAGCGAGAAGCACTCGTCACGGTCAAAGCCTACCCCAACCCTTCCGCCAAGCACTTCGAGACGGTCTGCACGGCCGCAGTCACGCGAGAAGAGGGCTGGGTGCGACTTTATCCAGTGGGATTCCGGTCGCTGCCAGAGGAGCAGAAATTCAAGAAGTATCAGTGCATTCATTTCAGAATGCAGAGGCAGACACGCGACCAACGTCCCGAGAGCTACCGTCCCGACGAGCATTCGATTCAACTTCGTCAGGTTGTTGGCACGGACGACCGGTGGTGGGAACGTTGGCAATGGATTAGGCCAACGCTGGGCCCCTCGATGTGCGAGCTTCGGCACCTGCAAGAAGGCGAGGGGAGATCGCTAGGTTGCATCAAACCTCGGGATGTTGAAGACCTCATCATCGAGAAAGCGGCCCCGGAATGGACAGGACGCAAGCGGGCGGCCATTGACCAAATGACCCTCTTCGATCCCGTGGAGACACGACTCGAGAAGATCCCCTTCGTATTCAAGTACCGCTATCGGTGCGAGAGTCGAGATTGTCCGGGCCACAACCAGTCGATTCTCGACTGGGAACTGATGGAACTCTATCGCAAAGTGCGAGATCAAGGCGTGCCACTCGAAGACATCCCGCGACAGATCCGCAGGAAGTTCTTCGACGAGTTGTGCGGCGCGGACAAGGACACGCATCTCTTTGTCGGGAATCATTCGCTCTATGCGGCGAGCTTCATGGTGCTCGGCGTCTTCTGGCCTCCAAGGTCAGACGTGAGAAGCTTGTTTTGACGCCAGTGTAGTGATTCACTCTGGTCGGGTCTTATTCTACAACGTGAGGATCGTGGAAGTCGTCCCGGAGGGACGGTCGAGAATAGCCCAGCGATTCATCGCTGGGGATACGTGTGTCCCCGTCAAGTGTGTCCGTCCCGTAGGGACGGTTGAAACGATGGTCCGTCGCCACGTTCAAACGTCCCTACGGGACGAAGCCATTCTCTCGATGATTCGGATCCCAGCGATGAATCGCTGGGCTATTGTCAAATACCCCTCCGGGGCAGGCGACGATACGCAAATGATGAATCACGGCAATTCCGACTCACCACACTGGATGCCTACGGGAGTTGAACCTGGGCGCGGCGCCGCGAAGGGCGTCGTCGTGACCGAATTCGGGCCGGTCTTTCGCAAGGCGGCAGGCGATGCCCGTCGCCGCCCCCTTAGGACTGGCGAAGAAACAAGTGTCGCCTTTCGCTCCGCGAAAGTGGCGTTTCCAGCTTCCACTCCAAGAACCGACGCTAC
>JAFGCA010000363.1 GCA_016932895.1 Sedimentisphaerales bacterium
CTCCCAGAACGCCCCGTGCTCTTCGAGCAGGTGATTGAGACGCGCGATCTCGTCGACAAGATTGTCCGGGTTGCCCCAGCGAAGCCCGGCGTTGCGGTGGACGTCGATCTTCTCCGTGGCGAGCCACTCGACGCCGTTGGTGATCCCCCAGGCGCCGCGAAAACTCGTCAAGGCGCTGATCGCCAGACGCATCCGCGCAAACGTCCGACCCGACGCCGCGAGCCGGTTGTTATCGTGCGTCTCGGCGTAGTGCACCAGCACGCCCTTCTGGTCCGACACGCGCTGCGCATAGGCCAGATACGACTCGATCTGCTCGCGCGTGTAGTTCTGGAACAGCTCGGAGTACGCCCAGTTCATCTGCCCCAGCGTCAGCAGCTCCTCGGTCTTCTCCCACGGCCCGCCGAGCCCTTCGAGCAGGAAGAGCGTGTTGGGGAATTCCTCGCGGACGCGGCTGATGATGTATCGCCAGACGCCCTTGTCGATCATGTACCCCGCGTCGAGTCGGAAACCGTCGACGCCGCGCCGGCACCAGGCGAGAAACACCTCAGCCATGTACCGCCACAGGGCCTTGTGCCGGTAGTCGAGCTCGACGAGGTCCTCCCACGTCACGCCCCAGGCGCCCGGCGAGACGATGCGCCCGTCCTCGTCGACCTTGTGCCACTCCGGGTGGACGAAGTGCAGGCTGCTCGCCCAGCCGGTGTGGTTGATGACCATGTCGAGCATGACCTTGGCCCCCAGGCCGTGGACCGTGCTCGTCAGGTCGATGAATTGCTCTTCGAGGGTCTTGTAGCGGCTGAAGGTCCCGTAGGTCTGATCCACGCCGAAGTAGTCCGTCGTCGCGTACGGGCTGCCGTAGAGCCCCATCCGCCCGTACGCCGCCGGCACCGGGTTGATCGGCAGCAGGTGGATGATCTTCATCCCCAGCCGCTTGACGATGAACCCGAGCACCTCCTTGAAGCTCCCGAACGTCCCGCCGGGTCCGATCACGCACGCCCCGCGTTCCTCCAACGCCTCGATCGCCTTTTCAAACTCCTCGTCGCGGAGGTTCTCGCGGTGCTTGTCTTTGACGTACTGCCGGAGAAACGCACAGTAGATCGAATTGCCCCGCCGATACTCGAGCGGCTGGACCGACACGCCGACATTGCCCCCGGCCGCCCATCGCACCCACGGCCGGCCGCCGTCGACCGACTCGACCCGCACCTTGAACTCGAAGTACCCTACGTCCGCTAACAAAACATCCACCCCCCACTCGCCCGTCGCCGGGTCGTGCGTAGCCTCGATATCGTAGAAATCCGTCGAATACGTCTGCCCCCGCTCGACCTGGTCGATGATCTGCCGCCGAATCCGCTTGGCCTGGTTCAGATTCGTCCGGATCACCACCCGCATCGGCCCCGTCGCCCCGGCCTCTCGTTCGACCACGCCCACCCGGATCCGTAACACGCTGTATTGCAACAGGTTCCGGCTCGTCGCCGGGCGAAACTCAATCCGCTCGATATTCTCCGCCGGATGCCCCATCCGCATTCTTGCTTTCGTCCTGGGCCGCGTAACGGCGATTCCTGCCCCCTGGTCCCTGCCTGCCCGCCCAGGCTTCAGCGAAGGCGGGACCCCTGGCCCCTTCTCATTGCTTATCGGCGTTTCCAAGCCCCGCTCCACGCCTCTGGCGCCAACGATTTGAGCCTTGTGCCGCCCTGCCCGCCGCCTCCTCGCACCGCGACTGCCGACCACCCACCCCGGCAACGCCAACCCCCCGGCCGCTGGACTTCCGTCTGGGCGTATCATGGTTGCCTTTACGCATCACACACATAAGCTCTTATCCCAAAACGCTTTAGAAGGATTTCACGCCTTATGGACCTTCCGGGCGTTGGCTCAAGCCAACACAGCCTCCTGAGCGGACCCCGACAATCCTCTCAATGTCCCGGAAAACCGAAGAACCATAACCCTCTCTCGCATAATCACTTAGAAACACCACGCCCCCGCAGCAAAAAAAATCCCGCCTCTGGCTCACTTTTTGCGACCCACTCTCTCAGCCGCGGGCACTGGTCCCAATAGAGAGAGACAAGAGCCCAGCCGTCATCGAGAGAGAGAGAAGTTGTCCGGGTCCACATGGAAAAAAACACAGTTGAATCCCACTACAAAACAAAGAAGTTTATTCTCCGGACACACAACAAATCGCGCACCAAGACGCTCTTTTTTCTTGACGACGTCCGAAAAGTTTAGCTATACTAGCTGGTAAGAGTGCGACATTCCCTTCCAGACTGTGTCTCACTCTGCCGATCTCGCCTATAGGCGAGACATTCGGAACACGTGTGTGAGAAAAGAAATCTTCAGCAATTCTAACTGTGAGACGGGAAAGGAGCGTGGAGCCGACAACGAGCTGAGCCATTGACAGTAGTTCGGGCCTGCATCCCCACGTGAGGGAATCCGTATGAGGCGACGGTGTTGCAGGACGAGCCCCGAACTCGAACAGCGTTTCTATCTGTTCATTTATTGGGAGAAGGTAATGAAAAAGGTACTGGTTCTTATTGCGGCAATCGCCTTAGCCGCCCCTATGTTCGCTAGTGCCCAGGACGTGACGATCACGTGCTCGGACAATGGCGACGGCACAGCAACGGTCTCCTATGACGCCACGGCTGCGGGCGTTGTGGCTGGTTTCGCGTTCGACATCACCGTCGGCGGCGACACCATCACCGGCATCAGCGGCTATGCCGCCGAAGGCGCCTCGGTGCCTGCCGACTCGGCCGGCGTCGCAGCGGGCTACGCCATCTACATGGGCAGCCTCAACTTCGGCACGGACCCCAACACGATCGATGACTACGGCACCCCCGTCGCCCCCGCCGCTGATCCCGGCGCGCTCGGCGGCATCGGCACCAACGGCATCACCGTCGAATTGGGCGCCCTCTACACCGACACGCCCCCCGCGCTCGAAGGCGACCTCTTCGTCATCGCCCTGAACGATGATGACGCCAGCGGCGACACCGTCCTGACCATCACGGCCGAAGACATCCGCGGCGGCATCGTCCTCGAAGGCGGCGCCCCCGCCACCCTGGTCTCCACCGGCTGCACCGTCAGCCACGGAGCCGTATGCGGCGATCTCAACGCTGCCGAACTGGCGGTCTGGAACGGCTGGGGACAACCCGCCAACTGGTGCCTGCCTTGCTGGCGTACCGGCGACATCAACGGCGACGGCTTCATCAGCTACCA